>MEKX01000001.1:0-13902 GCA_001767075.1 Acidobacteria bacterium RIFCSPLOWO2_12_FULL_54_10
CTTCGAGATTCTGGATGTTGAGGTCGAACAAACGCTCGGACCAATGCGGACCGGTTGCCGATGGCGCAGGAAAGCGAGGCAGATTCGTGCGGCCTTGCTCGTCAGCAAGCAGATGAATCGCGGGTTCCTGAACGCGCAGAGACGCCAGATCGGCCTGAAGATTCCAGATGGAGACCAACCGCCAGCGAATATGAATTTCCTTCGCGGAGAAAAAAGCTTCTTCCTGAGAACTCTCCGCGCCGCGCAGGACCAGGCCTCGCAGACTCACCTCCAACCGAGAGGGAATGAACTCGAAGGCGCGAAGTTCCACACTGCCGCCGGTGGATTGCTCCAGGGCGGAGATCAAGCGGCGGCGCACGGATTCCTCAAAATAACCGGAGTGGATGTAAGCAATGATGCCCAGCAAGGCAAGGCACAGAACGGCCAAGGAGATCAACAACCAGCGCCAACGGGTTCTTTTTACCGGCGGCTGTGACTGCTCTTCTGGCAATGATGAAGCGTCTTGTGGGTCGTGACCGAACACCGGATCATACTCCTGATGGAAGCCCAGCGGCTCCCCTGCTTCACTCAAGGATTTTAATGCTGGCGCTACTGCGTAGATTCTTCAGCCACTCATCCAGCAAGCGGTTGATCTCCTGCTCCGTGAGCACGCGCGTGATCTCCGCTTTCACATCATCAAACGGAGGTAAAGTCGCCTGACCCTCGCTGCGAAGTTGCGGTAGCAGAGTCTGCTGGTAATACACCTGCAACTGATCCTCCGTCAAACGAACTTGCGGACGGAGGCGAAAATCCACAAAGGCCATGATAGCTTGCTCTTCGCGCAAATGGGCGATCATGTGCTCCTCGGTCAGCGCATATCGCGCGAGATCGCTATGTAATGCCTCGGACGATGGAAAACGGCTGCGGAGTTTCTGAAGCGACTGCTCGAATTGAGACTCGTCGCCGAAGGAAGCCTGCGGGAATCCTTTCTGAGCTTCGGCGAGCAGGGTCTGCTCGATCAAACGGTCCTGAACCGCAGCTATGAAGCTTATATCGCGCATCCGGGCGTCGTCGACCGGCGGTTGGCTATTTATATAAGCCCGGTAATTAGCCTCTTCCATGATCTCGCTCGACGTGATGACACTGTTGCCGACGATGGCTGCAATGCGGTCAACAATTTCCGCGTGGAGCAGCGAGGGCACCAGCAAAAATAATAGGCATAATCTGAGCGTCATCGTTTCCATTCCTAAAAGCTCTGCCCAATGCTGACGAGAAACTGCCAGCGGGACAGCGACTGGGTGGCCATCGCGCCATCGGCGCCGCGCACAAAAAAACTCGGAGGATTCATGTGGCGGCCCAAGTCAAAACGGATGGGGCCCACGGGAGTCTGATAGCGAAGACCGAAGCCAAGGGCGTGCGAGACATAGCGAAGATTGCCGGTTTCCCTCTGCGACTGGCGAAAGGTGAGGTCTTTGATGCGGGCAAAAATATTTCCGGCATCGTGAAACAGCACGGCGCCCAAATTATTGCCCCAGACCGGGAAACGCAACTCCACGTTATTCATCAGCAAAGCATTGCCACCGAGCGCGAAACCGGTCTCCGGATCGCGCGGGCCAGCCTGATTGACGGCGAAACCGCGATGGGAATTGCCGCCGCCAGCGAAGAAACGCTCGGCGATGGGGATTTCCCGCGTGAGAATTTCCTGCGAAACACTCCCGTCGGATGCAACGGTGATCCTACGGCCTTCTCCGAACGGCGCTTGCAGGCCCAGTTGAAAGGATCGAGCCAGCACCACGCGGCCGCCGAGCAGATGATAGGTGGAGTTCTGGAAAACAAAGCGGGTGAAATCCGCCTGCGAGCCAAACCAAGAGGAGGCCACGCCAGCATCGGCGTTAGTGAATGAGCCGCGCTGCGTGTTCGTTGGATTGTCGCGTGTGTCGCGAGCCCAGTTTTGATCCACGAAACCGACCAGGACGGAGCGGCTGAGGATGGGAATCTGATTCTCTGATATGCGCAGGGTGTCTGTGTCGACGGTGATGCGGCGGAAAGCGTAACGGGACCAGAAGGTGTTGGAGCGGCCCTTTTTCATTTCAAATTGCATGGAGCCCTCCCAACGGCGCGCGGTGAAGGTGCGGACGTCGCGAGTCTCGTCGAAAAAAGCGCGGGCGCTGCCGTTGAGCCAAGGGTTGTTGAACAGTCGCGGAGCGATATAAGTGAGGGCGGATCTCTTTTGCAAAGAGCTGAAGCGGCTGCGGAAGCCGAGCGTGTGCGGCCTGCCGCCGACGTTGATTTTGGTGGCGTCGAAGGAGATGTTGGGACTGATCTCGATGGCCCCCTCGACCTCCTGTGTTTCTTCCGTGTTGCCGCCGAAGCGGCCAACGTCGGCACCCAATCCGACACGCACCGTGTAGCGAGGGGCTTCTTCCATGTAAACCAGGACGTTCCTCTGTCTCTCCTGGCCCTGCGCATTCTGAATGGCCATCTCCACCTGCGTGAAAATGCCGAGGTCATAGAGACGGCGCTGCGTGTCAAGAAGAGCGCTTTGGCTGAGCGGGGAACCATTGCCGAATTGCAACTGGCGATTGACGATGCCGCGCCGGGTAAACTCGAGACCGTCCACAAAGATATTGCTGATGAACTCCCGCTCGCCTTCTTCAAGGACATACTCCATGTCCATGATGTTGGGGGCTTCAGAAGGCGTGGCGGTCCATTGAAAACTCGCCGAAGGAAACCCGGCATTGAAATAAAAATTCAAGATCGCTTCGCGATCCGCTGCTACGAGGGATTCACTGTAAGGCTGCCCACTGGCAACATTGACCAAGCTTTGCAGATTTTCGGGCGAGAAGGACCGCGCACCCAGGATGTTAAAATTGCCGACGCGCATCTGGGGGCCTTCCTGCACCTGAACGGTAACCATCAGCTCGTTTTCGCCATTGTCACTGTCCTTCTCCAGAGCAGCCATGATCACCGCTTGCAGGAAACCATTGGCCTGGTACAAAGCGCGAATCGTGGCCAAATCGCGCTCAAGCAGCCGCGTGCTGAACCGACCGTGGCGCTGGGTCCAGCGGGCGGGTTCGATCTGCATGCGCTCCAGAAGAACAGCGTCCTGGAAATAGGAATTGCCTTCCAACCGGATATCACGCAAGCGCTGGCGCGTTCCGAGGTTGACGCGATAATTGAGCACGATGCCGTCATCGCCGCGCGATTCCCGCTCCGCCTGGATGCTCGAATCGAAGTAACCCTGGGATTCGAAATAGCTCGCGAGATTCCGGGTCCCCTCGTCCATGAGGTCTTCATCCAACATGCCTTCTTCGTATACGGGAATGAGCCGCCGGATTTGAGAACGGCTGACCGATGCGCCGGTTACGGTAACCAGAACCTTGCTGCCTGCTTCAACGTTGAGTTGAAGATCGACGCGATTGGAATCGGGATGAAATTGCTTGTTTTCCAGGAGCAGGCGAGCCGCCAGGTAGTCATTATCCTGATAATACTTGCGGATGCCGGCTAACCCCTTTTCCACGGATGAGGAATCGGCTTTCTCTTCCGCATCCCAATTAGCTTGCCGGATCAAAACCTGAGGAGGCAATACGGAATTCCCGGTGACGATTACCTGGCCGATGCGCGCTTGCTCTCCCGCTTGGACCACGAAGTCAAGATTCACTTGCTGCGTCTGCGGATTCGGCTGCCAATGCGGTTCGATGCGGGGCTGGAAATAACCCTCCTGTTCCAGAATCCGGCGCAGGCCTTCCACGGCGGGCTGGATTTGCGCTTCGTCGAACAATTGACCGAGGCGCAGTTGGGTGGCGTTGTGCAATTGATTCGTGGATGGAGGAGAAACGTCGGATTGCACGTTCACCAAACCGATGAAATAACGGCTTTTCAGAAGAAACGTTATGGAGACACCGTCGCCCGATGGCTGCGCGTCGGCCTGGACGTCGGCGAAGCGGCCCGTGGCAAAAAGGCGATGGATGCTTTCACGAATGTCCGCACCGCGAAAAGGCTGGCCGGTTTTTTGTGGGATCAATTCCTGCAAAGTTGCGATGGGCATAAGGAGTCTTTCGGAGTTTTGCGGCTGAAACTGAACGGCGACAACGGGGAGGCCCTCCCAATCTGCGGCAAATAATAGCGGCGAAACTGCAACTAGCGAGATCATCCAGACGCACCAAATCGCCGCAAGATGTCTCGGAATCAAATGCCCTCCCCCGGAATGACTGGCCTCAGTGGTATTCAGCAAGTCTCAGGGAAATTTTAGCAGGGCGCGGAAGTGAAGTCATCCAAAGAGCGGGGAGTAGGCGGTAGGGAGTAGGGGAAAAGCGGGAGGCATAAGAAGCAGAGGAGGCAGGAGAAAAGCTAATTCTAAATCCTAAACAAATTCAAAATTAGAAGCACGAAATTCAAAAACGTGAAAGGCCCACCCTTCGGCAGGATCGGGAGGATAGGACAATCCGCAGATTACGCAGATAGGAAAGACAGTGCAGATTCCTCCCTTCGGCTACGCTCAGGGCAGGCGTCGCTGCGCTCGCTCGGAATGACCGCAGATGACAAGCCGCAGAGTTTGAAATACCCAAACTCTGCGCTACCAATACAACCGCTTGCTGACCCGCCCGCAGACGGCGGGCAGGCGCGCGCGGCTCGGAAAGAGCACACGGCCAGGACAAGCAGATCCTTCGCTGCACTCAGGATGACAGCGATGGGGCTGGAGAGGACGGGCGCGCGGGGCGGACAAAAAAGCCGGGCAAAGGTTCTTGCCCGGCCGGAATGAAGCGAACTCAGTACACGCACTACGGGACAGAGGGATCGAGATCATTCGGATCGCACGGTGATCCAAAACCATCGCTATCCGCGTCCGTCTGCTCGATATTAGGAACCAGCGGGCAATTATCAGCGCCGTCCAGAATGAGGTCGCCGTCATCATCGGGATCGCAGACGTCGCCGATGCCGTCGAGATCCGCGTCCTCCTGAAGAGGGTTAGCGGTTGTCGGACAGTTATCGTCGCCATCCCCCACGCCGTCAGCGTCGGCATCATTAAACAAGCAGGGGTTGGAATCGAGCGTACAGGCTTCGGCCCAGTCGGTGAGACCGTCGTTGTCCTCATCGCCCGTGCCGTCGGGTACGAGGCCGCCATCGTTCAAGTCCTTGACAGCCGCGAGACAGAGCGGCGGGGTGGTCATGATGGGAACGCCGGTAAAGGGGAGCGCGAACACCTGAGCGCCGTCGTTGAGATAAATAGGGCCGCAGGAAGTTGGGGAGAAGCGGTTTTGGGGTATGTTCTTCAGCCGGGTGGTGGCATCAACGGTGATGCTGCCGCCAGAGGTGCTGGGTGTCCAGGAAAGTTGCGTGGCGCTCTGGCAATTCTTACCGGGCTTGCCGCCTCGGGAGACATCCACTGAACCAGCAACGCCGCTTTCGGACTCGCCACAACTGAGCGGCAGGTCACCGCCAGCGTCAACGCCGTTGATCGCTGTGACGCTCCACTCGGCCGGGACCGTGTCCTTGACCAGTATGGGAGCGCCAGGGTCAGCGGTGATGGTGAAATCGTAAGCGATGGTCGAGCCGGAACCCACCGCGACGACCACGTCAGGCTTGCCGTCTAGGTCCGCATCCGGGCCGCTAGTGATTTCTTTAATGACGCGCGCGCACTCCGGCACGGTGACTTCCCAGACTTCCTCGCCGCTGCTTAAGGAGTCGTGGACCGTGAAGTAGACGCTGTTGCCGCCGCCGGAAGAGGAACGCCCGAGGGTGAGGTCTTGGAGGCCTTCAAGACCCGCAAGGCCGATGGTGAGGACCAGGGTAGCCGTGGTCAGAGGCTCGTTAACGCGGAAAATTCCTGAGCCTCCGAAGCCGCCGGAGTAGCTGACATACAGTTCGCCGGTGGTATCACAAACAGTGGCCCCGCGAACCGAACACAAACGGCAGGCCAGCATTTGTGAACATCGTCTGGATGTCCAGCGGGCTGAGAGCCGTTGCATGGGGTTCGGGCACGGCGGGATTGTAGGCCTCCAATGGGGTATTGAAGTCCCCCACGTGCACCCAGTCGCCGTCAGGTTGAATGACCAAGTCATCGCCGGGGCCAACGGGAGTTGGGGTGTGAGTCGTGACGGGTCCTCCGGGCGGAGCCGAGTGCATCCCGGTGGCAGCCACATCAGCGGTAAAGAGGGCCTCTCCGAACGGCACATCGCTGCCTCCGGTACCTTTTGAAATGTCCATTCCGAAAGTGTTTCCAGCAGAGGCGAAGGGTGGTGGCAGAAGCGTCCAGAAACCCACTATACCGGTTCCGGGAGCCACGGTGGCGACTTGGCCAGCGGATCCGCCAAAATTCTGATCCTGGGTGATCAGCAGACCGGAAAGCGGATCAAAATGAAGGTCGGTGCCCCTGGAATTGATGCCGAAGCCTATGTTGATTTTTACCGGTGTCACGACACCTAGGGGAGTCACCTTGAAAATGTGGGTCGTGGTGCTTGTGAAAGCACCCGGCGGGTCTTGGAGTTGAATGTAGATGTCGCCCGTGACGGGGTGAATGCCAACGCTTTCGATTTCGCCCACAGGCAGTGTGGTTTCCAGCAAAGCTTGAGTGGGATTGAGCGGAACTGCCGAGTCTACAATCTGGTTAAGGGCGTGTCCCGGCTCCACCAGTACCACCTGGGCCTTAGCGAATGGAATGCCGAGCAGCAGGGTCAGAATTACCAAGCATGGAAGTACGGAAAAAATACCCCCTAATAACGGAAACGAAACGTGTTTCTTTCGCATTGTCTCCTCCTTCGTGGAGATAGGAATGTGCAGTTGATGTGAAGTCCTCGCCAGCAAAATGAGAAGCGGGGGGATGCCTCTCACCCGGGCCTTTTGGCTTTCCGACATCCTACCAGGGCGGCCCCGAAGGCTCGGGTGGAACCTGCTCGCGCTGACACTACTGTTCGTTGTAATGAAAAACAGTGGCCCCCAGTCAAACGCTGCGGCTGGAGATGTCAATAAAAAAAACAAGAAAAATACGATAAAAATTGGGCGCGAGGACGCCTAGGCTAACTGTGCTTACCAACCTTCCTAGTTCCGCTCACGGCCCATCGCCAAGCTCAAGACGGCGGCGGGTGTAGGTGAGCGAAAGTCGGCGAGTGGGGAGTGGGGAGTAGGGAATGGGGGAGGTAGCGCCGCTGCGGGCAAGCCTCCGCTCCAGCCTACGGCAGTGAGGAAGGAATTAATTAAAGCATTCATTTCGGCACGGATGAATCCGTGCCCTGACGGGAACAGATCAAAATACCGGCCCGCTTGCGGACCCCCTCGACTGCACCCTTCGACGTTGCTCAGGACAGGCAGGACAAGCCTGCGGCAGAGAGGAAGGCCACTCCGTGGCGGCATTTGCTCGGCTCCCGATGGTCGCCTCAAAGGAACGCAAGATTTGGC
The DNA here is from genome assembly GCA_001767075.1 of Acidobacteria bacterium RIFCSPLOWO2_12_FULL_54_10. GTDB lineage: Bacteria > Acidobacteriota > Terriglobia > 2-12-FULL-54-10 > 2-12-FULL-54-10 > 2-12-FULL-54-10. Next base: position 7,375 of record MEKX01000001.1, read on the forward strand.
ACGGGTGAAGATGTGCCCTTAATTCATCAATACATTATTTGACGGAGCACTAAAAGCAGATCCCTCGGCATGCTCGGGATGACAGCCTAGACGAGAGTGGCCCGCTTGCTGACGCGCGCGGCACTGATAAAACCGGGATGAACCATCGGCATAAAAAAAGAGGGGCAAAAGCCCCTCTCGAAGGTTACTAAAAAGAACAAATCAAAACTGAGTTACCATTGCGCGGCGGGGCCGCCGAGGTTGACCTGCTCGCCGGATGGTTGCAGTCCGAATTCCTTAGCGAGCGAAGGCACCAAGTGGATGACTCGGCCGCCGACTACGGTCATCAGGACGCGGGTATCCTTGATCTGATCGACAGGGATGGTTAGATAATCCCGGTCGAGGATCAAGAAGTCGGCCAGCTTGCCCGGTTCGAGCGAACCGATCTTATCCTCTTTCATCACATAGTAAGAACCGTAGTACGTGGCGATTTTGAGGGCGGTTTCCCGATCCACCGCCTCATTTTGGGCGTACACTTTGCCATCCCAAGCTCTGCGGGTGATGATTGGGTCAATGGCCCCTGAAAAAATCGTAACGTTTGTGGTCGTCTGAATGGGGCGATCTACCTCCAGACTATTGTTGATACCTGCCTGGATGAAGCTTTTGCTGGGCACAACCCACGAAGCAACCCTCTCTCCGTACAGGTCAAAAACAGACGGGGAAGCATAGGTAATCTCAGCGCCATCACTGCTGGCGATAAACCCCAGCCGTTTCATCGTCGGCATCTGCTCGGGCCGGGGCCACAAAACGGTATGGTCCACGCCGTACCGTTTGGCGCGAATCTCCTCCTCGGTCATGCCCGCGTCTTTCGTGGCTCTTTCAATAGCATTCAGTACGCCGTCCACCGCGCCGTCCCCTGTCACATGCAGGTTCACGAACCGTCCCCCGGCACGGACGAACTTATAGACCAAGTCATAGTCAGGTGTACCAGGAGCGAAGCGGCAATTTCTGGTCTGCCGTTCTCTCATCTGGGCAGCAAATCGCTCGTCCTGCATAATCTTCGAGGAAGGCACCGGCTGCGCCGAGGTGCAATCACCGCCGCCGGCGAGAGTCCGGAAAGCCGCTCCTCCATTCCAGAAATAATCCGAGCCTTCGCCTAACCGGGTGGCCATGTCCGTGAGGAAAAACAGATCGGCAAATACGTACTCGGAATTCCAGCGGAAGGTCCACATATTGCGGATCGGCATTTCACCCTTGCGGTCCAGGTCTCGATAGACTCTCATATTGGAAGGGGTATAGAGGTGTGAGGCATAAGCGGTCATCCCGTATCCGGCCCACCAGACCATGCTGCTCTTCATGATCTGGACGAGTTGCGGGTAAAAGTCCTTCATAACAATCTCCGAGAAAATAGAGCGGCCACTAATTTCCTCCGATTGGAAAGCTGGGCCCTCGGGCAATACCTTCAGCGCTTCTTCCATCCCTCGCTTGTTCAACCCGCCTCCGCTGGCGCCTTGGCCTCTGCTGGCCATAGGGGTTTCCGCAAGCCAACTGTGGACAACGAGGGGATTGTTGGGCGCCCATTCGTCCAATTTTTCGTATGGGATTTGCATCTCCTGGGGAGTCCTCACCGAGGGGTCCAGCAACTGGCGTCCCAAACCGCCGTTGCTGAAGGAGTGATATTCGAAATTCTTTCCCGAAGTGACCACGATATAAATCCACTGGCCGGGCTTGGCCTTGGCGACGGCCTCCTGTACCACCCCCGGCATGGCCCTGGCATTCTCCTGGGGACTCCCTTCCAGAACCCTGATTACAACCTGGTCATCCGTAATGTATTTTTTAAACGCGGGGGTGTGAACCGAACCCCAGTCGTAGGGATGTTCATGGGTGAGAATGATCCCCGGAATTACTGTGCGTCCCTTGAGATCAATGACTTTGGAGTTGGGGCCGGCCATGGCGCGGATGTCGGCGTTGTTGCTGACGTGCAGGACTTTGCCGTCGCGCACGTGCATGGCCTGGGCGATGGTGCCGAGGCGCGAGGTGAAACCGTGGTCGTCCACGGTGATGATTTTGCCGTTGTGGAGGATGAGGTCACCCACGTTCTGATACTGGGCGTGGGCCAAACCTGCTAAAAACAAGAATGCAACGAAGGTCCAGAAAAGGGAATGTAACGACTTCATGATTTGAAACTCCTTTCAGAAATAGGCAAGCCGCAGAGTTTGCGGACGGCAAACTCTGCGCTACCAAAAGTAGCCCGCTTCCTAACGGACGCGGTTCGGATGAAAACCAAAAACAAAAGCCCGTGGTGAGATGAACCATCACCACGGCTACCAAAGTCAAAAGCCCACGGCACAAAGAGCGTGCCGTGGCTACCCAAACAAAACCTGCCCGCTCCCTTGCTGTCGCGGCTCGGAAAAGACAGTGAATCACCACTTCGCGGGGTTGCCGCCAAGCTCGACCTGAGCACCGACGGGTTGAATGCCCCATTCACGCGCGAGAGAGGGAACCAGGTGCGTGAACTGCCCGCCGAGAAGAGTCATCAGAACCCTGACGTTGGGGATGTCGTCTTCAGGGATCGTGAGATAGTCGCGGTCGAGCACGATGAAGTCAGCTAATTTACCCGGTTCCAGAGAGCCCAATTTATCTTCCTTGCGGGCGTAATACGCACCGGAAAGCGTTGACGACTTCAGGATCACTTCGCGGCTTACCTTCTGTTGCGGGGCAATGACGGTAACGCCATCGCGGTCCATGCGGGTGATGGCCATGTGCATGATGCTGAAGAAGGTGAGATCGGTGTAGCCCAAGGGCCGGTCGATCTCGATGGACTGGCGGACGCCAGCGTCGAGCAGGGCCTTGCGGGGGATGATCCACTGCGTGGCCGCCTCGCCGTAATCCTTCATAACCTGCTTGCCATCACCCTCCCAGATGGCGATGTCCCAGCCGCCGAGGAGGAAGCCCAGGTTTTTGAGGCGCGGAATCTGATCTGGACGCGGATTCATGGCTAAGTGATCCCAGGTGTGCCGACGATCGCGGATTTGATCCGCCGTGAGTCCGGCTTCCCTGCTGCCCTGCTCGATCATGTCCAGGATGTAATCGACATCCTTGTCGCCGATGGTGTGCGCGCCGGCAAAGCGGCCACCCCGGCGAATAAGGTTCAAGAAGGCCTTGCGGCTTGTCTGGCCTGCAGGGGTGTCCGGGGCGAAACGACACTCCGGCTCACTTTGCTTGACCTCCGGGCTGGTTCCCGCCAGCGAAGAGCAGGCGTTGGTGTTGCCCGCCGGATTGGAGCCGGTCATGAAGAAATAATCGGAGCCTTTGCCTTCCATGGCGACAGCAGCAGCGGCGAAGTAGGGATCGAGGAAGAAGTCCTTGCGCTGCGGCCAGTACCAGGTCCAGGGCAGGCGGAGTTTCATCTGCTTGTTGCGGTCAATGGTGGTGTAAGCAGACATGGCGCCGCCGGTGTAGACGTTGGAGGCATTGATAGTCAGCCCGTAACCAGCCCACCACGAAGTGCCGAGTTGATAAAGCTCCGTCAACTTCGCCAGCGGGTACATGACGTCCTGCTCCACATAACGGTAGTCGGTGCCGCCGATGCCGGTGCGCTGCAAGGCTTGGCCCAGAGGGGGGGCAACGAACAAATCCCACTCGTCGCCGTACCAGGCTTTGACGGTATCAATGGCCTTTTGGTTGAGCATGAGGCCGACGAAACCGGCGCGGATTTCAACAGGATTGTTGGGAGCCATCATGTCGAGCATTTGCTTTGTGATCTGACGACCGAAAGAGGCGGTGACTTCCTCATGGCCGGAGTAGTCTCTGCCATTCAGGATGCTGACGCGAACCCATTGGCCAGGTTTGGCCTTGGAAATGGCTTCTTCCAGGGTCTTGGGCAGCAAGGCGATCTTTTCCGCCGGAGGACCTTCCCAAATAAAACGCTCGATGAGGATGTCATCGGTCATGACTTTGCGAACGAGGTAAGGGTTGAGGGGGTCCCAGTCCTGCGGGTGATCGTGAGTAGCGGCCAAGCCTGGGGAGACCATCTTACCTTTGAGATCGTACTTCTTGGTGGAAGGCCCGGCGAGAGCCTGGACTTGAGCATTGCTGCCCACGGCGATAATATCGGTGCCGCGAACGGCAAGAGCCTGAGCTATGTTGCCAAGATTGCCATTGACAGCATGGTCGCTCATGGTGACGATCTTGCCGTTGAACAGAATCATGTCCGGGGGCTGCTGCTGAGCGAAGAGCACGCCCGCGGCCGCTCCGAAAACAACGAACATAACGAAGCTTTTCCAAATCTGGCGTTTCATAAAGTCCTCCATTCAATTTTCAAAAATGACTTTTTCAGAGCAAATCCCTCAGCGGCTAAAGCCGCTTATCGCTTGCGATATTACGGCACGGTTAAAACCGTGCCCTTCCGAAAACCGGCCCGCTTGCTGACGAGCAATTAAAAACAAAGGCAAACCCGAAAATGCCCACGGCACAAAGAACGTGCCGTGGCTACCAAAGCCAAACGTGCCCGCTCCCTGACGGTCGCGGCTCGGAAAAAGCACCATTTACCACTGCGCGGGACGCCCTCCCAATTCCACTTGAGCGCCCGTCGGGGAAACGCCGAATTCACGAGCTAAAGAGGGAACCAGATGAACGATTTTGCCGCCCACCATATTCATCAATACCCGGACGTTCGGGATGTCATCGACGGGAATGGTCAGGTAATCCCGATCCAGAATAATTAAATCCGCTAGCTTGCCGGCTTCCAAAGAACCTTGGCTGTTTTCGCGCTCAATATAGAAAGCCCCCGATAAGGTAGCAGCTTTGAGCATGGCCTGGCGGCTGATGGCTTCTTTTAAATTGAGGATGCGGCCATCTTGATCCTTGCGGGTGACGCCGGTATGCAGAACCGTGAAATAAGTCAGATCGGTGTAACCGAGCGGGCGGTCAATTTCGACGCTGGTGCGGACGCCTGCGTCCATCAAACTCTTGCGCGGGAGCACAAACTGCGCGGCTTCCTCCGGGAAGTTTTCGATGCGGCGCTGCGCCCTGCCCTCGTAGATGACCATGTCATAACCACCGAGCATGAAGCCGAGATTTTTGATGCGGGGAATTTGATCCGGGCGGGGATTCATTTCCATGTGGTCCCAGGCATGGCGTTTGTCGCGGATTTGCTCCACGCTCATGCCCGCATCCTTGCTGGCCTGCTCGATGATGTCCATGATGTGGTCGATGTCCTTATCGCCGATGGTGTGAGAACCGGCGAAGCGGCCACCGCCGCGAATAAATTCATACAAACCCACACGGCTTAATTTGCCGTCTTCGGTGTCCGGGCTGTAATGACACGCAGGCATTCTGGCCTGGGCTTCCGGGGTGTTGGCCTGAAGGGTGGTGCATTCGTTGGAGTTGCCAACGGGGTTAGAGCCGGTCATCCAGAAATAATCCGACCCCTTGTCTTGCATATTGATTGCGGCAGCGCGGAAGTAGGGGTCCAGAAAGAAATCCTTGCGCTGCGGCCAATACCAGGTCCAGGGAAGCCGTATAGCCATCTTGCCGTTTTTGTCGATGGTGCTGTAGGCGGTGAGAGCGGCACCCGTATAGATATTGGAGGCATTGACCGCAAGACCGTAACCAGCCCACCAGGACAGTCCCAGTTGGTAAAGCTCGGTTAATTTCTGCTGGCTGTACATGACCTCCTGCTCCACATAGCGGTAGGAAACGGCGCCAACTCCGGTTTGAATCTCCCGCTGGCCCAAGGGCGGCTCAATGAACTGATCCCACTCGCGCGCGTAGAACTTTTTGGTATCATCGATGGCTTTCTGATTCAGCATGAGGCCGGTAAAACCGGCGCGAATAATCACGGGATTGTTGGGAGCGGCCATGTCGAGCATTTGTTTGGAGATGCGGCGGCCAAAGGCCCCGGTGATGGTGTCCTGCCCGCGATAATCCCGCCCGTTGAGGAGGCTGATGCGAACCCATTGGCCCGGCTTGGCGGTTTGCACAGCCTCTTCCAGGAGTTTGGGGAACATCTGAAGCTTTTGCTCGGCAGGCTCCTCCCACAAAAAGCGCTCGATGTGATCGCTGTCGGAAACCACTTTTTTAACGAGATAAGGATTCAGCGGGTCCCAGTCTTGCGGATGGTCGTGCGTGGCAATGAAGCCGGGAGTGATCAAGCGACCCTTCAAGTCGAAACTTTTGGTGGAAGGACCAGCCAATGCGCGAATCTCATTGTTGCTGCCCACAGCCTGAATGGCATCTCCGCGAATGGCGATGGCCTGCGCAACGGTGCCGACATTTTCATTGACGCCGTGATCGTTCATGGTAACGAGCTTGGCGTTATACAAAATGGTGTCCGGGGATTGTTGAGCGGAAAGCGGAGCGGATAGGACGAGCAGCAAAGTGAATATAAAAGCGAAAAATCGAACAGAAAAAAATTTCATGGTGAGTCTTCCTTACCCCCGATGTGGAAAATATTTGGATAGATTCGTTGAAATGCCAGAGGCCAGACGGATGGATTCCAGTGACATATGATTTTTAATGCGAGAAGAATCCAAGGGCCAGAGAACC
>MEKX01000001.1:13929-24701 GCA_001767075.1 Acidobacteria bacterium RIFCSPLOWO2_12_FULL_54_10
TTAACCAAGCAAATGCAAAACTCCAGCAATAACGAAGCTGCTGGTTACCACTTAGAAGCAGGGCCGCCAAGCTCGACTTGAGCGCCAGCGGGTTGCACTCCCCATTCGCGAGCCAGTGAAGGGGTCATGTGAACGGTTTTGCCGCCGAGGAAGGTGGCCAGGACGCGGATCTTGAGAATATCCTCGACAGGAATGGTCAAATAGTCGCGATCCAGGACGATCAGGTCAGCGATCTTACCTGCCTCGATAGAACCAAGCACATCTTCCTTCATCGATCCATAAGCGCCGAACACGGTGGCGGACTTCAGCATGGCTTCGCGGCTGACGGCTTGCTGAGGAGCAGTGACTTTGCCGTCCCAGTCTTTTCTGGTGACGCCAGAATACAGGACGTGGAAAATCGAAATATCCGTGGAAGCGATGGCGCGATCCAGCTCCATGCTGTTGATGATGCCGTTGTCATAGAGGCTCTTGCGAGGAACCACCATGGTGGCGCCGCGCTCGCCGTAATCCCTCAAGATTTCCTGGCCGCGGCCTTCCCACAGGAAGAAATCCCAGCCGCTGGTCATGACGCCGAGGTTCTTGAAGCGGGGGATTTGATCCGGGCGCGGATACATAGCCATGTGCTCGGTGACGTGGCGCTTGGCGCGGATGTCATCGACTGTCATCCCGGCATCTTTGCTGGCTTTTTCAATAATGTCCAGGATGATGTCAATTTCGCCGTCCGCCATGATGTGGTCGCCAGCCAGACGTCCGCCCGCCTTGATGTACTCGTACAAGGCGCGGTTGACATCCGTGTTGGTGTACCCACATTTCGCTTCGCGCTGCTTGACTTCCGGAGAAGTGCCGGGAACCGTGCTGCAATTGCCGCCCATGTGGGGGACCATGCCGTTGACCCAGAAATAATCCGAGCCGGTTCCTTCCCTGCCAACGATCGCTGCCGTGAAGTATGGATCAGTGAAGAAGTCATTGCGCTCGGGCCAAAACCAGGCCCAACTCATGCGCATATCCATCTGCTTCTTTTTGTCGATGTTGGTGTAGGCCTTGATGGCGCCAGCGGTGTACAGAGCGGTGGAGTTCAGAGTCTGGCCATAACCAGCCATCCAGGAGAGGCCCAGGCGGTAAATCTCTTCGAGCACGCGCGGCGGGAAGGCGGCATCCTGCTCCACTTCACGGTAGCAGGTGCTGCAAGTGCCGTTGCGCATAACTGTCTCATTGAGAGGCTTGCGGGCAGGCAGGAAGCGCTCCCACTGCTCGCCGTACCATTTTTTCGTTTCGTCGATAGCCTTCTGGTTGAGGAGAGAACCGACGAAATTGGTGCGAATAATAACTGGATTGTTGGGAGCTGCCATGTCGAGCATCTCTTTGGTGATCTGCCGTCCGAGCATAGAGGTGATCTCATCCCTCCAACGGTATTGAGGGCCGAACATCATCACGATGCGCACCCACTGGCCGGGCTTGGCCTTGCTGAGGGCTTCGTCCAACGCGCGGGGGAACTGCTGAAGCTGCTGCTGCGGCTCGGCATCCAGGAAGCGCGTGGGCATGATGTCGTCGGTGACGACTTTTTTCATTATGTAAGGGTTCAGAGGGTCCCAGTCCTGGGGGTGATCATGCGTGAGGGCGATGCCCGGCATGACCATGCGGCCCTTCAGGTCCAAAGATTTGGTGTTGGGGCCAGCCAAGGCGCGTACCTGCGCGTTGGCGCCGACGGCTTGAATTTTACCGTCGCGGATCGCGACGGCCTGAGCGGTTGTGCCGATATTGGCGTTCACTTCGTGGTTGTCCATGGTGACAACTTTACCGTTGAAAAGAATCGTATCCGGAGCCTGCTGCGCGCGAAGACTGGTAATTCCGATGCAAACCAGCAAGGCCGAAAACCAGAAATTCAAGACCTTTCTCATTGCCATTGTTCCTCCCTGAAGTCGTTCAAAAAATATTTTGTGAATAAGCCAAAACTGCAAATCCCGCCCACACCGTATGCACAATCGAAAGAACTCAACTGATGGAGCGGAGCGTTTCCTCCGCTATGCTGCGCAACCATAAAAATCGGAAAATGGTTTGTTGTTTGCGAAGCTGTGATCATTCCTGAGCCAATGATCGGCTGCGATGGAAAAGAGGCAAATACCAGGAGATGATCCGATACGGCCCTCCCGCGATGACTGAATCAAAAATCTGGAATCGAATTACCTTAGCGATGAGTTAATCGCCTGGCGAGCAGATTGTATCACGAGTTGACAGGAAAAAAGAGAAATCAAGCAAGCATTTTTTTGACTAGCTCCAGGTAGGAAATCAAGGTTCGACCTAGTATGCCGGGCAGCGGCATAAAAGGCTTGGGTGGCGTGCCGTCTTATAAGGTTTTGAGCCAGGTACGGGCTTCGCGCAGGGCTTGGCGGACGCGGGCGGGCGCTGTGGCACCCGGAACGGCGCGACGGGCCACACCGGAAGCAGGGGTCAGCAGCGGGAGGGAGGTTTTATCAAAGATTGCTGAATACTTTTTCAGATCGGCCAAAGTGCAGTCCAGCGGCTGGCGACCGGCCTTTGTTTGGTCCAAAACCAGTTTGCCGACAATCTGATGGGCCTGGTGAAAGGGGACACCGCGCTCGGCCAGAAATTCGGCGAGATCGGCGGCGCAGAGCCAGCCAACCGAAGCAGCCTTCTGCATAGGCTGGGGATTAAGGGTCGCGGTCTGCACAACCTGAGCGGCTAGGTCCAGGGCTGCGATGAGTTGGGCGGAGGCATCGAAGACCGGCTCCTTGTCCTCCTGGAGATCGCGGTTATAGGCCAGCGGCAAACTCTTGAGGACGGTCGCCAGAGAGACCAAGGAACCCAAGACGCGGCCCGATTTGCCCCGGATCAACTCGAGGGAATCGGGATTTTTCTTCTGCGGCATGAGACTGCTGCCGGTCGAGACGTCATCGGCTAGCTCCAGGAAGCCGAACTCCTCGGAGGAATAAAGAATCCAATCTTCGGCAAGGCGGCTCAAGTGCAACATGCAGAGGCTGGCCGCGAAAAGAAACTCGAGGGCGAAGTCGCGGTCGCTGACGGCATCCAGGCTGTTGCGGGAAATGCGGGAGAAGCCGAGGTCCTGGGCCAACTGGTCCCTGTCGAAGGCAAAGCCGCTGCCCGCCAGAGCACCGCTGCCCAGAGGCAACACATCAGCACTGGCGAAACAGGCCTCCAGGCGCTGATAGTCGCGGCGGAACATTTCAAAATAGGCAAGAACATAGTGGCCCCAGAGGATCGGCTGGGCACGGCGCAGATGCGTATAGCCCGGGAGAACGATCGTGGGATGCTTCTCCGCGGCATCCGCCAGTGCCGTGAGCAGGCCGCGCAGAGCGACTTGCGCCGAGCGAATGGCTTCTTTGAGCCACAGACGGAAATCGAGCGCCACTTGCTCATTGCGGCTGCGACCGGTGTGGAGCTTGTCAGCAAGGCCTCCAATGCGCTGGCGGAGCTTCGACAATACAAAGGTATGAACGTCTTCTTCGGGCGCATTACGGAACAAATCCGGCCCGGCAGAGGCAAGATCGCGAGAAAGTTTGTCGAGGCCGCCCAGAGCGCGCTGCAACTCGGCGCGGCTAAGGATGCCCACACTGTGGAGAGCGCGGGCGAAGGCACTGGTGCCCTGAATATCAGCCAAGGCCAGGCGGTAGTCGAAATCCAGGGAGCGTGAAAAAGCTTCCAGGCGCGCTCCAGGGCTTTTCTCAAAGCGCCCGCCCCAGAGCTGATAGGTTTGGTTTTTAAGCGGCTTTTTCATAAACGCAGCCTACAGAAAAATGCCCCATCGGGGAAATTTGCGGCGAAGATTCTACTCGCCCGGATTGCCGCTACTTTTTCTTAGCGGCTAATTGCGCTTCCAGCGAAGCGCGGACCCGCATGGGCAGGCCGATCAGGTTGATGAAGCCTTCGGCGTCCTTGGGGTTATACGATTCACCCATCGTGAAGCTGGCGATGTCGCCCGCATAGAGCGAGTAAGGAGAAGTGGCGCCGCCCGGCTGGACATTGCCGCGATACAGCTTGAGCGAAACTTCACCGGTGACATTGCGCTGCGTGTAATTCACAAAAGCGTCCAGCGCCTCCCGCAAAGGAGTGTACCAGGTGCCGTTATAAACGATGCGGGCGTAATCCAGAGCGATGTGCTGCTTGTAATGGCTGGTGTCGCGATCCAGGCACAGCGCTTCCAATTCCCGGTGAGCCAAAACGATCAGCGTGCCGCCGGGGGTTTCGTAAGCGCCCCGGGATTTCATGCCGACAAAGCGATTTTCCACCAGATCGATGCGACCAATGCCGTGCTGCGCGCCAATGCGGTTGAGCGTCTCGATAATCTAGACCAGGCTCAGCTTCTTGCCGTCAACGGCAACGGCATCGCCGCGCTCGAAGGTGATGCGAACGGTAGCGCCGGATTCGGGAGCCTGACGAGGGCTCTGGGATATCTGCCAAACGTCATCGGGAGCGGGCTGAGCGGGGTCTTCGAGAATCCCGCCCTCATGGCTCAGATGCCAGAGGTTGCGGTCGCGGCTGTAAATTTTCTCGACGCTGGCTGTGACGGGAATGTTATGTTTCTGGGCGTACTCAATGGCCTCCTCGCGGGATTGGATGGACCATTCCCGCCACGGCGCAATGACGGTCAAATGAGGAGCGAAGGCCTTGTAGGTCAGCTCGAAACGAACTTGGTCATTTCCCTTCCCCGTGCAGCCGTGCGAGAGCGCATCGGCGCCTTCGCGCAAAGCGATTTCCGCCTGGCGGCGCGCCAGCAGTGGGCGGGCAATGGAGGTACCGAGGAGATATTTGTTTTCATAAACCGCCCCGGAACGAACCATAGGCCAGAGAAAATCGCGGATGAATTCGTCGCGGAGGTCTTCCACAAAAACTTGCGAGGCGCCGCTGGCCTTGGCTTTCTCGACCAAGCCGTCCAGCTCATCGCCCTGGCCAATGTCGCCGACCATGGCAATAACTTGACAGCCATAGGTTTCCTTCAACCAGGGGATGATGATGGAAGTGTCCAGGCCGCCGGAATAGGCGAGCACAACTTTACGGGGCTTAGCTTTATCGGGCATAAAAACCTCTCCAATATAAATGCGGGCAATCCATCACAATAACAGAAACCGCGCCCGGATGGATGGCGAGATTTCCGGCGCGGCAATCGGGAATTGGCTTAACGGGCGGACCTGGTTGCCGGGGTACGGCCAGACAGGAGAAGCCAAAGCAGAGCCTTCTGCGCGTGCAGGCGGTTTTCCGCTTGATCCAAGACCCGAGAGCGATCCGATTCCAGGACTTCAGCCTCGACTTCCTCGCCGCGGTGAGCAGGAAGACAGTGGAGGAAGATGGCGTCCTTGCGGGCCTCTGCGAAAAGCTTGCGCGTGACCCGGAATGCCGCGAATTTGCGCCGCCGGACTTCTGATTCTTTCTCCGAACCCATGCTGGTCCAGACATCCGTATACACGGCATGAGCGCCCGCAACGGCTATTTTGGGGTCGTTCAGAACACGAATCTTAGAGCCAGAGCGAGCACCGATGGCTTGCGCTTTGGAGACAATCTCCGGGTCAGGCTCGTAAGAAGGAGGGGTGGCCACGGAAACGTGGACTCCCAGTTGAGAACCAGCGAGCAGCAGCGAATGGGCAACATTGTTGCCGTCACCGACATAAGCCAGATGCAGACCCTTCAGACGTCCGAAGACGTCCTGCAAGGTGAGCATGTCGGCCAGCGCCTGGCAAGGATGCACTCGGTCGGACAACGCATTGATCACCGGGATGGATGCGGATGCGGCTAACTGCTCGACTGTAGAGTGACGAAAGGTCCTGGCAGCGATGGCATGAACCCAGCGCCCCAGATTCCTGGCGACATCGGCGACCGGCTCGCGCTGCCCGATGGATTCTCCACGAAAATCGAGGAAAAGCGAGTCCCCACCCAGGCTCTTCATGGCCACCTCAAAGGTGACCCGAGTGCGCAGGCTGGGCTTCTCAAATAGCAAAGCCAGGAAACGGCCCGATAGAGCCGAGCGATAACGGGCAGGCTGCTTGCGTATGCGCGCAGCTACGGCAAGCAGAGATGAAGCCTCTGCTGGCGATAGATCCGTATCCAGCACCAAGTTTCTACCAGCAAGCCCCAATGAAGGAGATTTCTTAGGTTTCAAAAGTTACAAGACCTCCTGAAAATGTATAATTATTCATAGCTGTGAATAATTACACATTACGGATGTCTTGTCAACCGTTGTGCCAGAAAGAGGGTGCCGAGGATTGAACCAAAGCAAGCCCTGCGGCAACTATAGGGCGCGCAAGTTGCCACGGAGCATGCTAGGGACTACTTCTTTTTGCCGCCCGGGACGATGGCATCCTTGGCCGCTTTGGCCACGCGGAATTTCACCACGGTCTTGGCAGGGATCTTGATCGCCTGGCCGGTGGCCGGGTTTCTTCCCATGCGGGCCTTGCGGTTGGATTTTACCAGACGTCCGAGACCAGGCAGAACGAAGATGCCATTCTTCTTGGTTTCAGACAAGGCAATCTTGGCGAGTTCATCCAGGAACCCGCGGGCAGCCTTGTTATTCACTTCGCACTTTTCCGCCATATGCCGAACCAATTGAGCTTGAGTCATTCTTGCAGCAGCCATACTCCTCCTTCGGTGAATGAAAAATCCCGCTTAGTATACACTGCGGGGCCGTTTCTGAATCCCTGTTTTTTTTATTTGTGCATTTTTTCGCTCGCAAACGCCGAATGCATGCGTGTGGAGAAGAAACAATATCACAGCTTTTCTACTCCGCAAAGTTTTTCTCGTTTGCAAACCAGCATTGTTTAGCATATTGCAACGACGGATGCAAGATTCGAACATAAAATCGTTTTCAAGAAGTAACACCCATTGCAAAAAAGTTATCAAAGATGGACGGCGCGGACAAACCGCATGGCGGGAACGCGGCTGAGCACTTGGAGAACTTTGTCGGTGACTTTGCCGTCGACCTGCACCACAGCCACGGCATCGACGGGTGTCTTGGAAGATTTTCCTCTGGCGGGGCGCTCGCGGCCCAGAGAGAAGTTAGCGATGTTGATGCCGCTGCTTCCCAGGATGGTGCCGATTTTCCCAACGACGCCGGGGATATCCTGGTTCTTGAGCACGATGAGGTTGCCATCGAGCGGGCACTCGACGTTGATGCCATCGAGAACCACCAGACGGGGTTCGGTGCCGTGCAGAATGGTGCCCTCGACGGAAGCTTCCTGGCCGTTGCTCTTCAAAGCGACGCGAACAGAGTCCATGGATTGCGCGCGCTGGTTGCGCGTCTCTTCGATGCGAATGCCACGATCTTCCGCGATGGCAACCGCATTGACGATGTTGGCCTTTTCATCCAGAACGGGATTGAGCAGACCCTTGAGAACGGAGTTGCGCACGAGATTGGTGTTCATCTTGGCGAGTTTGCCCGCATAACGGATTTCAACTTCCGTGGCAGGTCCGGGGGCAACCTGAGCGAGAAACAGCCCCAGGCGCTCGCCGAGATCGAGGTAAGGCCGGAGAATACGGTATTCATCCACGGGTATCGCGGGGACGTTGACGGCGTTATGGATGACGCCACTTTTGAGATAGTCGCGAACCTGCTCGGCAATGCGCAGGCCAACGGCCTCCTGCGCCTCGGCGGTGGAGCCAGCGATGTGCGGAGTGAGAATGACCTGAGGCAAGGCCAGCAAAGGCGAATTGCGGGGCGGCTCAGGCGCAAACACATCCAACGCAGCGCCGGCAAGATGTCCGGAACGCACCGCTTCGGCCAGCGCTTCCTCATCGACCAGCTCGCCGCGAGCGCAGTTGATGATGCATGCGCCTTTTTTCATCTTTCGCAGAAATTCCCTGCCCACCATGCGGATGGTTTCCGGGGTGCCGGGCATGTGCAGCGAGATGTAATCGGAGCGTTCGAGCAAAACGTCCATGGAAACAACTTTTACGTTGAGATCGCTGGCCACAGCCGCAGATACATAGGGATCGAAAGCGAGGATTACCATCTGCAGGGCATGCGCGCGCTTGACGACCTCGATGCCGATGCGCCCCAGACCCATGATGCCGAGCGTCTTGCCTTGCAACTCGCGGCCTTCAAAAAGCTTTTTCTCCCAGCGGCCCGCGTGCATGGATTCATTGGCCTGCGGAACAGCCCGCGCCAACGCCAGCATGAGAGCGAGAGTATGCTCGGCGACGCTGACGGCGTTGCCTCCTGGAGTGTTCATGACCAGGACGCCTTTTCTAGTAGCGGCGTCCACATCCACGTTATCGACGCCGATACCGGCGCGACCGATGACCTGCAAGCGCGGGGCCAGCTCGAGCAATTGGGCGTCGGCCTTGATGGCGCTGCGAATGATCAGGGCATCGGCGTCTTTAAGCTCCGGAAGCAATTTATCGCGAGCAGGCTCTGTCTCCACGATTCGCCACTTGGATTCCTGACGAAGCAATTCGACGCCTTTGCGTGAAACCTTTTCACCAACTACGATCTTCATAATAATGCCCAACTTTCCTGGCGCGCCGCGAATCTATGTGCGATAGACCAAGGCGCGAACCCAAATAATAAGTGAAACATTTGATTTTATGGCAGTCGGAGAGCAAAGTCAAAACCGTCTGCGTCGATCCTTGCCAGGGAAATTGTTTTGAATAAGACAAGATGCTAGCACAGAAATTTCTTGACACGCACAGACCGTTTCGGGAGAAAGTATCCTAATCGAGAAATTTAAGGAAGTGGCAAGACAGGAGACCGTAATGAAGCAAAGTCCCGTGGAACTGGAAAAGAAATATTTGATGCAAACCTATGCGCGGCTGCCAGTGGTGCTGGAGCGCGGCAAAGGCTGCTGGGTGTGGGATACGAAGGGGAAAAAGTATCTGGACTTTGTTTCCGGTCTGGCCGTCAACGCGCTGGGACACGCTCACCCGCGCATATTGAAGGTGATCCGCGAGCAGGCTGCGAAGGCGATACATTTATCCAATTTGTATTACCACCCCTATCAAGGACCGCTCGCGGTCAAGTTAACCAAACTGACGAAAATGGACCGGGCATTTTTCTGCAATAGCGGCACGGAGGCCGTGGAAGGGGCACTGAAGCTGGCGAGAGCATACGCAGGCAACGCAAGCAATGGAAAATTCGAGGTGGTCGCGCTGGATAATTCCTTCCACGGACGGACAATGGGGGCGCTATCCGCGACGGGACAGGCCAAGTATCGCAAGGACTTTGAGCCGATGCTTCCCGGGGTGCGGTTTGTAAAGTTCAACGACTGGCGGGATTTGGAAAAGAAAGTGACCGACAAGACCTGCGCCATCCTGGTGGAGCCGATTCAGGGCGAAGGGGGCATTCAAGAAATTACCCAAGGTTTTATGAGAGCCGTGGGGCACCTGGCAAAAAAGCATAAAGCCCTTTTGATCGCAGATGAAATTCAATGCGGCATGGGACGCACAGGACCGTTTCTGGCCATGCACGCTTACCCGGTAAAACCAGACATCGTGCTGCTGGCCAAGCCATTGGGAGGTGGCTTGCCGTTAGGGGCAATTCTGGCGAGAGAAGAAGTGGCAGCAGCCTTTACACCAGGAATGCACGGGACTACGTTCGGGGGCGGGCCGCTGGCGTGCCGCGTGGCGATGGAATTCCTCGACATCCTGAAAGAAGAAAAGATTCTGGAGAATGTCCGCACGGTGGGAAAGTACTTCCAGGGGAAGCTGGAAGCCTTGAAGGATAAGCACGCTATCATCCGCGAGGTGAGAGGGCGCGGCCTGATGCAGGCAATCGACCTGAATGCGCCGTCAAAACCCTATGTGGAAAGGGCGTTGGCAAAAGGCGTGATCCTGAACAGCACGCACGATACGGTGCTGCGCTTTCTGCCGCCGTTCATCGTCGGAAAAAAAGAAGTGGATATCGTTTGCAAGACGCTGGATGAGATGTTCGCTGAAAAATAAAGAACAACTCATTCATCGTGTAACCGAAATCGGAGCCTGGTGAATCTCTACTCCGCCCTGCATTGGATGCTGCTGGCCGCGGTGGCTGCGTCGACCGCCTATTCCATTATTGCCCTGTACGGGGTAATTCGATTCCTAGCCCTGCGGCGGAAAACTCGCGCGGGAGCGAAGCAAAGCTATACACCGCCCATTTCCGTGCTGAAGCCGCTGCACGGCCTGGACCGTGAACTCAAAGAAAACATAGAAAGCTTTTGCCTCCAGGATTATCCCGAGTACGAAATTCTGTTTTCCGTGCGGGAAGAAAGCGACCCGGCGGTGGCCGTAGTGCGGGAACTTGAAAAGAAGCACCCGAAGGCACGGTTGCGGCTGCTGGTGATTGGGCAGCCAAAGTACCTCAACGCCAAGGTGCATGGGCTGGAAAATATGGCGGAGGCGGCAGCGCATGAAATCCTGGTCATAAACGACAGCGACGTGCGCGTGAAGCCGGACTATCTGCGGTCGGTTGTCGGGCCGCTGGAAGACCCGCGAACGGGCTTGGTGACGTGCATTTCCAGAGGCGTGGCGGGAAACAGCCTGTGGTCGGCGCTGGAAGCGTTGAGCATGAATTTGCAGTTCCTGCCCGGCGTGCTCGCTGCCTGGGTGCTAGCAGGCCTTAAATTCTCCTTGGGACCGACGATGGTCACGCGCAAGGCGCAGGTGAAGGAGATGGGAGGGTTTGGGAAGCTGGGAGAATATCTGGCGGATGACTTCGTGCTGGGAGAGTTTATCGCACAGGCAGGATATCGCATTGTGCTCTCCACCTACATCCCTGACCATCTGGTGTGTAACGAAGAGATGGAATGTTCGCTGCGACACAGATTGCGCTGGGA
>MEKX01000002.1 GCA_001767075.1 Acidobacteria bacterium RIFCSPLOWO2_12_FULL_54_10
CTGGCCACGTTAAGCATCGGAATCCTGATCGGGACGCTGATATCGCGGGGCGTGGGGGCGTCGCAGAATGAAGCGAAAGGCACCGACGCGAAGCAGATTGTATTGCCCTCGCCGCAGGACTTGTCGACCACGTTCAGCAAGATCTCTAAGGTGGTGGCGCCGGCGGTGGTGAACATCAATACGGAGTCAACGGTGCGGACTATCTCGCAACGACAGAGAACACCGCAGGGACCATTAAATCCTCAGGGACCGCAACGTCAAGGGCCGCAAGGCCAGCAGGACCCGTTCGGCGATTTCTTTGACCGCTTCTTCCAGATGGACCCCTACGGGCAAGGTCAGGAGGACCCTGACATTAAGCAACGAAGCCTGGGTTCCGGGGTGATGATCGATCCCAATGGCTACATTTTGACGAATGAGCATGTGGTGAGCCGGGCCGATAAAATCAAGGTGAAGATACTGGATGACCCCAAGCTCTATGACGCCAGGGTGATCGGCATGGACAAGGAAACCGATCTGGCGGTAATCAAGATCGAATCGGATCATCCGTTTCCGGCAGCGAAATTTGGCAACTCCAACGGCCTGAACGTGGGCGACTGGGTGCTGGCGGTGGGCAGTCCATTTGGACTGGATGAGACCGTGACGGCAGGCATCATCAGCGCCAAGGGGCGCGACCTGGGATCGCAGTTCCAGCGCTTTGTGCAAACCGATGCGGCCATCAATCCAGGCAACAGCGGCGGACCGCTGGTCAGCATGGCCGGAGAGGTGATCGGGATCAATACGGCGATTGCGACCGGAACGGGGTCGTATGCCGGAGTGGGCTTCGCGCTGCCATCGAACGTGGCGGCGGATGTCTACAACCAAATCGTGAAATCTGGCAAAGTGACGCGCGGGTCGATTGGCGTGACCTTCCAGCCGGAACAAAGCGATGTGCTGCTGCGCAGCTTTGGGACCGACCACGGCGTGGTGCTGACCGGAATCCAGCCCGGAGGCCCGGCGGAAAAAGCCGGCTTGCAGCGCGGGGATGTGCTGATAGCCATCGACGGCCAGGATATTAAAGCCGGGGATGATCTGGTCTCCAAAGTGGCCAGCAAAGGCGTGGGCGAATCCGTAACGGTGAAATACATCCGAAACAAAAAAGAGGATCAAGCCAAAGTGGTGATCGCGGACCGCAATAAAGTGTTCGCCGAACTTCTTGGAACGGAACAAGAAGAAGGCGGACCGCCAGAAGGAACCGAGGCGCGGTTTGGAATCACGATACAAAACCTGACATCCGAAATCGCCACGCGATTGGGGATTGAAGGAACCAGCGGCGTGATGGTTACCGGCTTGGAAAACGACAGCTTCGCGCAAGAATTAGGAATCCTGCGCGGGGACGTGATTCTGGAGATCAACCAGAAGGCGGTGAAGGACGTCGACGACGTGGTCGCCGTGCAGAAAAGCCTGAAGGCGAAGTCCGATGTGGTGTTTCTGATCCAGAGAAATCAAGCGGGACAGAAGATGACAATGTATCTGGCGGGAGTACTGCCGTAAGAATTAATCTCCTCGCACAACGAAAGCCCTTGCTTTGAGCGAAAACCTCAGAGCAAGGGCTTTTTATTTTGAGCGTTTACCTTCCAGCCAGTCGCCTTCGCTCAGGACTTGCAAAACAAGCCCACGGCACAAAATTCGTGCCGTGGCTACCAAGCTGCCCGCTCCCTAACGGTCGCGGCTCTGATTAAACATCAATTGCAAAAGCCCACGACGAGGAAAGCGCTCATCGAGGCTACCAAAACCGGCCCGCTTATTATCGTGCGCGGCTCGGAAACATAAAGAAAAAAAGCTGCGAATAGCTTTCCGCGAGATGGTTGCTTGCGATACTATTTGATGAAAAGCAAATCAATCAGGTCAGGACCAATGGACAAACCGAAAACTTGCAGGAACTACATCCGGGGAGAATGGCTGGAATCCCGCAGCGGGAATGTGATGGAAGTGCGTAATCCCGCGGCGACAGACGAAGTGCTCGCGATCTTTCCACGCTCCGGCGAGGAGGATGTTGCGCAGGCGGTGGAAGCGGCGAGCGAAGCGCTGCCGCACTGGAGGCGGACACCAGCACCAAAGCGGGCGGAGATTCTGTTCCGCGTGGCGCAAATTCTGGAGGAACGGAAAGAATTCTTTGCGACCGAGATGACGCGCGAAATGGGGAAAGTGCTGAAGGAGTCGCGGGGCGATGTGCAAGAAGCCATCGACATGGCCTGGTTCATGGCGGGCGAAGGGCGACGCTTGTACGGGCAAACAACGCCATCGGAGCTTGCGAATAAATTTGCGATGAGCCTGCGGGAGCCAGTGGGCGTTTGCGGCATGATCACGCCGTGGAATTTTCCGATGGCCATTCCTTCCTGGAAAATTTTCCCGGCGATGATCTGCGGCAACACGGTGGTGATTAAACCGGCAGAGGATACCCCGCTTTCCTGTTATCACTTGATCCAGGCGCTGGCCGAAGCAGGATTGCCGCGCGGGGTTGTGAATCTAGTGGCTGGAGTAGGCGAGGAAGTTGGAGCGGCGTTGGTGAACCACCCAGGAGTTCACTTGATTTCATTTACTGGAAGCACGGAGACGGGGCGGCAAGTTTCGATGACCTGCGCTTCGGGAATGAAGCGATGCCATCTGGAAATGGGCGGCAAAAACGTCATCATTATTTTAGAGGACGCCAACCTAGACCTGGCCCTACAGGGTGCCTTGTGGGGAGCCTTTGGCACATCGGGGCAGCGCTGCACGGCGGCCAGCAGAATCGTCGTTCACAATCATGTTTACGAGGAATTTCTCGACCGATTTATTGGCAGCACGGAAAAATTGCGTGTAGGAAATGGACTGGACCCAGGCACACACTTGGGACCGATCATCAACCGAGCGCAGTTAAGTAAAGTGCAGCAATACGTGCAGATTGGATTGCAGGAAGGGGCGCGATTGGTTTTCGGCGGGCATACGCTGAACGGGCCTGAACACGCGGGCGGAATTTTCCACGAGCCGACGATTTTCTGCGAGGTGACTCCGCAGATGCGCATCGCGCAGGAGGAGATATTTGGCCCGGTGGCATCTGTGATACGCTGTGACGGATTAGAGTCGGCCATTGCGATTGGGAATAACGTTTCCTATGGACTCTCCGCATCGATATACACGTCGGACATCCAGCGAGCCTTCCATGCCATGCGCGAAATGAATACAGGGATTTTTTATGTCAACGCGCCCACCATTGGGGCGGAGATCCACCTGCCTTTCGGCGGAACCAAGGGAAGCGGCAACGGACACCGGGAGGCGGGCGTCGCAGCGCTGGAAGTTTATTCGGAGTGGAAAGCGGTGTACATCGACTACAGCGGAAGGCTGCAAAAAGCGCAGATAAGCGATTATAGCGGTTTTCGGGCAGGTGTATCCCGTCCGAGGCGCATGGAAAATCTCTGACGGTTTCTGTCGCCCCCCTGCCGGGGCTTCCTATACACCTGGCTCAGTTCCCACGGCTTGCGCCGTGGGCTAGAATCTAACGCCCCTCCGGGGCTATTGAATAGGATACGCGAATCGGAAAACCGGTTTAGAACCATATGGAATTGCATGCATCGATGGAGGTCGAATAAATGCACGCAGCGCCGATCATGATTGTTGTGCTATGCGCGCTGGCCATCGGCTATCGATATTACAGCGCGTTCTTAGCAACAAAAGTGGCGGTCCTGGATGATACGCGGGTGACGCCCGCGCATCGCCTGAATGACGGAAACAACTATCACCCGACGCACAAATGGGTATTGTTTGGGCACCATTTCGCGGCCATATCCGGGGCGGGGCCGCTGGTGGGTCCCGTGCTGGCAGCGCAGTTCGGATACCTGCCGGGCCTGATCTGGCTGGTGGTCGGCGTGGTCATTGCGGGCGCAACGCAGGACTTCCTGGTGCTGGCGGCGTCCATCCGGCGCAATGGCCGGTCGCTGGCGGAGATTGCGCGGGAGGAGATTGGGTCCATCGCGGGCGGGACGGCGGCGGTGGCGATCTTGTTCATCATCTTTAACGCTCTGGCAGGGCTCGGATTGGTTGTGGTGAAGGCGCTGGGCGGCGAGCGGTTTACGACATCCGATGGCACGATCCTGAGCATTCCGGGCAGCTCGTGGGGAACATTCACGATTTTCCTGACCATCCCCATCGCGCTGTTTATCGGGCTCTACCTGTACCGCTTCCGGAAAGGCCGTGTGGTGGAAGCGTCGATCATCGGAGCGGTGATGATTTTGATCGCGACCTGGGCGGGCAGCTACATTCCGGGATCAGCGCTGGCGGAAACCTTCAACCTGAGCCAGAGGCAAGTGACCTACGCCCTCATGATCTATGGGTTCATCGCATCGGTGTTGCCGGTGTGGGTGCTGCTATGCCCAAGAGACTATCTGAGCAGCTTTCTGAAAATCGGAACGGTGGCGGGCCTGGTCATCGGAGTGTTGCTAGTGAACCCGGAAATGAAGATGCCGGCGGTGACGGAGTTCGCAGCAGGCGGCGGTCCGGTGCTGCCGGGCAAAGTTTTTCCGTTCGTCTTTATCACCATCATGTGCGGAGCGATCAGCGGATTCCACGCGCTGGTGTCGAGCGGAACCACGCCGAAGATGATCTCCAGAGAAGCCGACGCCCGAGTGATCGGCTACGGTGCGATGCTGATTGAAGGCTTGGTGGGCGTAGTGGCGCTGATCGCAGCTTGCAGCCTGGCACCCGGAGATTATTTCGCGGTCAACACGGACCTGCGCGTGGCCGGACAATATGAACAGCGGCTGAACGAACTGGGATATGTGCCCAGCGAGATCGGGCAGTACGAACAGCAGACCGGAGAGGAACTGGAAGGGCGATCCGGAGGAGCGGTTTCATTGGCGCTGGGCATTGCGCATATTTTTTCGAATATTCCGTTCTTCCCCGCGCTGGTCAGTTTCTGGTATCACTTCGCCATCATGTTCGAGGCACTATTCATACTGACCACGATTGATACGGGCACACGCATTGCGCGCTTCCTGATCCAGGAAATTGGAGGGAAAGCGTGGCCGCAGTTCGGGAAACAGGATTGGCTGCCGGGGACTCTGCTTTCGTCCCTGCTGGCCGTGGCCTGCTGGGGCTATTTCATCCTGACCGGAAACATCGACACGATTTGGCCGATGTTCGGGATCGCGAATCAACTGCTGGCGGTGGTGGCCCTGGCCGTGGCCGGGACAGTGATGTCCAACGACGGGAGGGCAAGATACCTGTGGGTGGTGATCCTGCCGATGGGCTTCGTGACCACCACGACGATGACGGCAGGCGTACAGTTGATCCAGCGATTCCTGGTGATGGGGCAGTCATCGGTTCCGGCAGACTCCTTCAAGGGATACCTGAATGTGTTCCTGATTGTGGCGATGATGATATGCGTCACCATCATACTAATTGAAGCGATCCAGCGGTGGATGCGTCCGCCGTCAAGCGCTGACGCCTTGCCCGCAGGCGAGGCGGCGAAAGCATAAATGCATCAGGAAGGGCCATGATGAGCACGGAAACAACCAACAGCAGAAGCCGGGCCATGCGGCAGTACGCAGGGCAAGGCCTGAAATTCGCGCTGGCGGGCGCGGTGGCGGTATATTTGATCCGGCGGGGTGACATTGCCTGGGAGCCGCTGCGGGAATCCATCCGCCAGTGGCAGTACAGCGTACCGGCATTTATATTGCTGGCGATGACGCCACTATGGCAATTCTGGCGCTGGCAATGTTTGCTGAGAGCCAGCGGAGTGCGGCTACCGCATCGCGAAGTGTTTTCATACCTGATGTTTTCGAAGTTCATCAACATGGCGTTCCCTGGGTATTTGAGCGGAGACATTCTGCGTGGTTTTTTTGTTTCCCGGCGCGCCGCAAAGAATACAGAGGGCCAGCAGGAAGGCAAGGAATATCAGGCGGGCGGGACATCCGAAGTGGTCACAAGCATCCTGTTCGACAGGCTGGCCGGCATCTATCCATTGTTCGCGTTGTGCATGATTGGGCTGATTGGAACGCTCCGCCACCCGATGCAACCGCGCATCATGACGCCAGTGGGATTGTTGGCTGCGGCGGGGTTGCTATTACCGGCGGTGTTTGTAGCGGTAGCCAGCCGCGTACCGGAGCCGCCGGGATGGCTGCTGCGTTGGAGCGCAGCGTTGCATCTGCAAAATATTTTGGCATCACTGCACAGTGCGATACACCGCTTTGCGAGAAACGGGAAACTGTTGGGGAAAATTATTGGAATTTCTTTTTTGAATCAATCGTTTGTTTTGCTGAGTTTTGTTCTGTTTGGTTTTGCGCTGGAGACGCATGTGCCGGTGACGAGCTATTTGATGCTGGTGCCGATTGGGCTGATGGTGACGGCGATTCCGATCAGTCCGGCGGGGCTGGGAGTCGGGCAGATCGCATTCTTAGGATTGTTTCATACGGTCGGGGCGTCCCAGGGAGCCAACCTATTCACACTTTACATGGCGACTTATGTGTTGATAAATTCAGCGGGGGCGTTTCTGTTCCCGATGACCCAAAGCGGAACGCAGATCAGCAGACGCGCCATTCTGGCCGAGATCAGGAAAAATTGATGTGCGCGGGAAATATCAGAGAGGACTAATCGAGCCGCCGATGACCCAAGTGTCCAGGCAATTAACATCGGTCCCGGTGGTTTCCGCACCGGAAGTATCCTTATAGACAGCGACTAAATTGTCAAAGCAAAAGGTGCTTTGGCCGCTGGAGCCCGGATTGGCAGGGGTGGCCACGACCGTATAAGAAAAATTAGGGGATGTGGGATCAGGAGCCGCAGTTTGGGTTGTGTAAGTAAATCGATAACCGCTTTTTACGGGTGTGGCAGTGGGTGGCTCCACACCAGAGAGAACTGAGTCAATCAAATCCGCACACGCGGAACCAACTATTGCACAACCACCGCTCGTGGGACCTAATTGAGCCAGAGTGCCAGCATAGCCTTGCCCGTAAAACGCGGAGTAGGTTGCGTTGGAGACGCCGATTACTTTTAGAGCAGCCACTGCGGAGGCTTCGTTGGCTGCCATGCGAGACCGCAAAAGATTAGGAATGGCGATCGCTGCGATAATGAGAATGATTGCGACAACGATTAATAACTCGATTAAGCTGAAACCTCGCGGCAAGCTAGACAAAGATCCACTGCGAGCATTTCTGCTAAGATACGATGGATAATTCATAGTCATTTTGGTATTAGCAATTCAAATTCCAAATTTCCGCCAGGGAAAATATTGTTCATAAACCAAATAACATACCCACAACAGATTGCCAGATAAGGAGTTCCTGATGAACCTTCAATCTGGATGGTAAATGTATTGTATGACAAATCAACGGAATAATGTCAATTCTTAACCATAGGGATGACACA
Source organism: Acidobacteria bacterium RIFCSPLOWO2_12_FULL_54_10 (assembly GCA_001767075.1). Lineage (GTDB taxonomy): Bacteria > Acidobacteriota > Terriglobia > 2-12-FULL-54-10 > 2-12-FULL-54-10 > 2-12-FULL-54-10. Next base: position 7,375 of record MEKX01000002.1, read on the forward strand.
TTTTGTCATTTTCTAGGGACATGCAGGCTACTGGATGAAAGATTAGCCTTGAAAATAATTTAAGAATCGAGTATCAGTAACGGTTCGGCTCTTTGCGCGGCTGGACGGCAAATACTATGAACCCGGCTGAAGAGCAGGCCGGAGTATGCACATATGGATGAGGATTAGTATCGGCAAATGAGAATTCATGTTTTCTTCCATGATCATTGCTTTGATGGAGCAGCTTCGGCGGCCGTATTCACGCGCTTTTACGAAACGTGCATGCATCCGGGATCGGAATTTTCCTATACGGGTCTGGCGCACAAAGCATCCCAACTATTTGACGAGTCGCTGTTTGACGGCAATGAAAATGCAATAGTGGATTTTAAGTATTCCACATCCCCGAAGCTCAATTGGTGGTTCGATCATCACCAGAGCGCGTTCCTGAAGCCAGAGGATGCGGATCACTTTCACCAGGACCGAAGCGGCAAGAAATTTTTCGATCCAAACTATAAATCCTGCACGAAACTGATCGCGACGATTACCAAGGAAAAATTTGGTTTCGAGACGCCCGATCTGGCCGACCTGATCCACTGGGCCGATATCGTGGACGGAGCGCTGTTTCCAAATGCGGAGACGGCGGTAATCATGCAGCCGCCGGCGCTGCGCATAGCCTTAGTCATGGAAGCCGGGCCCGACGGGGGATTATCGCAATGGCTCATTCCAAAGATGACTACCACGCCCTTATCGGAAATCGTCAAAGAAGACCGGATCAGCCGCGCATTCCAGCCGTTGTTTGAACAGCACATGCATTCTCTGGAGTATATCCGGCAAGTGGGAAAGTGCGACCGGGGCGTGGTGTTCTTCGACCTGACCAGCCCAGGGATAGAGGTCTACAACAAATTTGTGCCGTATTATTTGTTTCCGGAATGCGTATATAGCGTGAGCGTGAGTCCCTCCAGCTTCCGGACGAAAATTTCGGTAGGATCAAACCCGTGGAATCAGGAAAAAGCCGTGCATAACCTGGCGACGATCTGCGAACGCTATGGCGGAGGCGGACACCCCAGGGTGGGGGCCATATCCCTGGCGCCCGACTCCAAGGAGAAGGCCCTGGCCATCGCCCACGAGGTCGTTACTGAACTGCAAAGTCCTCCAGAAATTATCAAAAGCTAGATCACCTGATCGCTGAAAACTTTTGGAAATAAAAACCACAGACTCCTTGCAACCCTGCATTTGACAAGTCATTGACTGCCGTTTAGGATTAGCAGCGAGTGCCATGATGCTATCCGGAGAATAAAGGATTGCTAAGCAGACAAGAGTTTCTTCTCCTCCATCCTATTTACGCTGGAATTGCAGAAAAGGAATTAGGTCACGGAATTCCGTACCCTGCATGCGCCTATTTATTGAGAGATGATGTGGACTCTGCCGCAGACGCGGCTGTCGCACCGGAAACCGAGCATTGGCTGAATCTATTGGATTTCCTGGTGACGCCGCACCGGCTGAGAGTCTATCTGCTGGAAACAAACGCAGAAGAAACTATTTTGCAGGCACTGCTTCGTTATCTTGCGGGGAAGAAAAAACGGTCGGCGCAGGAAAGGGATAAAGTGGACTGGCTGGTCACTCATATTTTCCGGATGCGAGAAGAGCGGCAAGGCAAACTCATCGGCTGGCCGAAACCGGAATTGGAGGAGATGTTGAGTGGAATCCAATTTAAGGAACCTTCCAGCCAAACGGAAAGTAATCTGCTCGAAATACCGTTTCTGCTGGATGAGGCAAAGCAATTTAATAATTTCCGCGAAATGACGGAGAGCGGCATCGTGCAGCGGGTGCGCGACCTGAAAAATAACTTTGGCGAAGATTTCTTTCACCCGGAAGTATTAGCGGCGATTATTCACTACAACCTGCTGTTTGGAAGAAAATTCCGAAAACTGCTGGAGGAAACAGTCCACCGCGTCCGGCAGCTTGTGAAACCGGAAATGAATGAAGGGATACCAGACACGCGAGAGCTGCTCCAGATTGATTATCGAGCTGCCAGCAACGCGTTCAAGAAAATCGTGGAATTGGACCGGAAGGAACCGCCTGCCAAAACACCGACAGTGAGCAGAACGAGCACAAGCGGAATCTTCGCAAGCCTTACCAGAGAAGAGCACCTGCGAAACATGGGGATCAATTCGGGGAAAGAAGCCGAAGCGCTGAAAATCCGAGTTCAGGAACTCCGGGTTCGCTGCCGTGCGAACCCGACACTGAAAAGCCTGCCGAGCGCACATGAACCATTAGATTTGATGGATTGGGAATTGGCGGCGATGCGGAACGAACTACCAGAAAACGAGGAGAGCTTCCGCGTGGAATTCACACAGGAATTGTGCCAATCGGTCGGCATCATCTACAGAATCCATGAAGAGATCCCATTGCATAAAGAAAAGAAAGAACCACAAGAGGAGTGGAAAAAACATTACGATTCGTTAGTCTATCTGCTATTTGAGGGGAATGAAAAGAAAGCGTCCCTGGCGAGGCTTTCAGCCCAGTGCCAGCAACGAGGATTGCTCGAGAAAGCGAAGCAATTGCAGTGGACAGCAGAAAGACTGGAAAAAAGCTTGTCCAAAGTGGCATCTTTGATATAGCAGGCAAATCAACCGAGGTGTTTCAAAACGCACAGGGATTAGAAATGAAATGAATGAAATGGATAGATGCTCGATTAAAATGAAGGGAGTTTTTTAATCGTCATGAGGGTGAAGGTGTGACAAACGCTACAGAATTCGCAATGCTCCACTCGACTTTTCTAACCATTCTGGAAAAAGATTTAGGCACATACCCTCCTGTGCCGGAGTCGGTGGAAGAAATCATGAACCGGAGCGGCGAATTGGCCAAGCAACCGGTACCTGAAGAGATGGGCGCATGGATCGACCTGCTGGATCTGGCCATTAGCCCCCAGCGGCTGCGAAACTACGGGCTGCAGACCCGAATCAGCGACAAAATGATACGAGAACTGATGAGGTTCTATATCGGCAGAAAGCCCCATTACCCCGCAGACCGGGACAAGGTGGACTGGCTGGCAACGTACTTTTTCCGTATGAAAGAAGAAGAAGGCACAAAAAGCTCAGGATGGGGAAAATCGGAATTGGAGGAGATGCTGGAAGGCATTCCGTTCGCAACGCTGAGCGCGGATGCCAATACGGTGCTGAACGAATTGCCGCCCTTGTTACAGGACATCGGGGAATTGCGCGATTTGCGGCAAATCATGGATTCGCGGCTTTTGGATCGCGGGCGGAACTTGAAGAAGAACGTCGGGGAAGAATACTTTCACCCGGTGGTTCTGGCGGCCGTGGTCAATTACAATCTGAATTTGCGAAAGAAATTCGATAGTTTGCTTGAGAAAGCATTGGCAGAAGCCAATAAAATGGCGGGAGGGCACCCGACCGAAGAGCCGATTGACGAGGATCAGTTGATCACCGGAGACTATCGGTCGGCTGGCAACGCTTTGCAACAACTGAGCGAACTGACACAGACCAAGGCGCCAGAAAAAGGAAAATCATCCGCGTCTGGTGGAAAGCGCGAAGTTGCGGAATCACCCCTGGATCAGCAGCTCACCAAGCTGGGTATTGAAAGCGGCAAAGAAGACGGCAAGCTGGAAAAGCGCTCCAAGGAAATTTCCAGCCATCTGAAATCCCATCCCTCCATATCATCGGTAAAAATCGTGGGCAAAACGCTGCAA
>MEKX01000003.1 GCA_001767075.1 Acidobacteria bacterium RIFCSPLOWO2_12_FULL_54_10
CGCAAGTCCTGAGCCGTCGAATGACGCAGGGCTTCCTCCATGGCCGATTATCGGTAGCGTGCCAGCGACGTCGCCCGTTGCCCTATGGCAGTGCACAACCTGTGCGGCCTGCATGCAGGCATGTCCGGTCTTCATCGAACAAATGCCGAAGATCGTCGATATGCGCCGCTACATGGTGATGGAAGAAGCCGACTTCCCCGATTCGATGCAGGAGGCAATCACTTCCCTGGAAACGCGGGGACACCCGTTCCGCGGCACTGGAGCGACGCGGCTTGACTGGACAGAAGGACTGAACATCCAGCAAAGCAAGGATACAAAAGATGCTGATGTCCTGCTTTGGGTAGGCTGCGGCGGAGCTCTCGTGGAGCGCAACCAGAAGGTCACACGAGCGACGGCGCAACTGCTCGAAGCGGCCGGAGTAAAGTTCGCGATCCTGGGGCGAGAGGAAAAATGCTGCGGCGATCTCGCCCGCCGCATCGGCAATGAATTCTTATTCGAAAAGCTGGCGAAAGAAAACGTTGCCATACTCAACAAGTACCAGGTGAAAAAAGTGCTCACCGCTTGCCCACATTGCTTCAATACTTTGAAAAACGAGTACCCGCGGCACGGCGGTGGGTTCGAGGTCCACCATCACAGCGAATATCTTGCCAAACTGGTAGACGAGCACAGACTCAAGCCGCAGCCTGGATGCGGAGACAAGATAACCTTTCACGATCCCTGCTACTTAGGTCGGCAGAACGGCATCTTTGAGGCGCCGCGTCAGCTCGTGCAGATCTCGTCTGAGGGAAAGACACTGGAAATGGACCGAAGTCGCGCGAGTAGCTTCTGCTGCGGCGGTGGTGGTGGTATGAGCTTTATGGAGGAGGTGCCCGACAAGCGCGTCAACAAGGAACGTGCGCGCGAAGCTCTAGAGACCGGTGCCGACGTGGTCGCTGTCGCTTGCCCATTCTGCATGACGATGATGGAAGACGGGATCAATGCGCGGAAGGGTGATCGCGAGGTACGCGTGCTGGACGTTTCCGAGTTGCTTTTGCAGGGCATTGCAAACACGGCAGGAGAAAGTGATTCCATAGGATGAACTTAAAATCCCTATGGGGTCACTTTCCCGAGTATGGCGGAGTACGGATGTGGGAAATCTAGCAGGGAGTCCCCTGGGATGTCCGGATCCGGGTCTGATGGAAGATTGCACCTATCCAGCCCGGAAGAGTTCTTTCCGTGCAAGAAGGTCTGCGAAGTTGCTCTTGAGGCCACATCACAATCCACGTTAGAACGCCATGTTTTTGCCGTCCCCGTTCCCCTTGTTCCGCTCTTCCGGAACCTCGGGGTGGTGGCCAAGGACAAATACTGCCTCTTCCCGACTACCCGAAAGCGGATTTTCTCCCTTCCGCCGCTGCTTCAATCGCTCATGGAATGAATGCCCGCAGTGCGCGGCAGGTCGTCGGTAGCCATCCACAACGCTTCTTGTCGTGCCCGCCGCTTGGGCGTGCCTCGCGCCATGCTGCCATTCCTAGGTCCTCGGTTATTCCTTGCCCGAATCGGAGTTGGGACCACAGAGAGTCACATTGGGGTAGTAAGGGACGTGGCCGCCTGAAGGCTATCCCATGATTTTTGCCTTGCCAATGCGATCCGCGGCGTGACAGGTAATGACCTGCCCCCGGAAAACTCTACCAGTTGCAACTAGAGGGGCTCCGGTAAGATCAACGAGAGGAAAGGAGCTCGGAGATGAAGAAGAGTCGGCACAGCGAGGAGCAAATCATCGGGGTGTTGAAGCGGATGGAGGGGGGCCGGAAGGTGTCGGAGCTGGCGCGGGAAGTGGGGGTGAGCGAAGCGACGCTGTACACGTGGAAGTCGAAGTACGGGGGGATGGAAGTGAGCGAGGCGCGGCGGCTGCGGGCGCTGGAGGAGGAGAACCGGCGGTTGAAGCAGTTGGTAGCAGATCTGAGCCTGGACCGGGAAGCGCTGAAGGTGGTGATCGGGGAAAACGGCTGGAGCTTGTAGGCCAAAGGCACGACGTGGCGCTGGCGGTGAGGGAGTGCGGGGTAAGCGAGCGCCGGGCCTGCAAGCTGCTGGGAGTGGAGCGCAGCAGTTATCGATACGAGCCGCAGCCGGACCGGAACGCCGTGTTGCGGCAGGAACTGATCGCACTGGCGCGGCAGAAGCCGCGATATGGCTATCGACGGCTGGGAGTGCTGCTGGAGCGGAGGGGGCACAAAGCGAATCCCCAGCGGCTGTACCGGCTGTATCGGGAGGAGCACCTGGCGGTGAGGCGACTGCGCAGGAAGCGTCTAGCGCGGCCAGAGGTGGCGGTGGCGACGCTGCAGCGTGCAAACCAGGAGTGGTTTCGATGGACTTTGTGATGGACGGGCTGGCGACGGGCCGGGCGGTGCGTCTGCTGACGGTGGTGGACAACTACACGCGGGAGTGCCTGGCGATTGAGGTGGACAGTTGCCTGTCGAGCCGACGGGTGACGCGGGTGCTGGAGTGGGTCATGGAGCAGCGCGGGGCGCCGGAGGCGATTCGATGTGACAACGGGCCGGAATTTACGAGCCGGCACTTTCTGGCGTGGTGCGAGGAGCGGCGGATCGGGCTGGTGCACATCCAACCGGGCCGTCCGATGCAGAACGGACACGTAGAGAGCTTCAACGGGCGGTTGCGCGACGAATGCCTGAACGCGCACTGGTTTGCTACGCTGGCCGATGCCCGGGCGAAGATCGAGGCATGGCGGGAGGAGTACAACGACGAGCGTCCGCACAGTTCGTTGGACTACCGAACACCGCGGGAGTTCGCGGCCATCCTGGAGGCCAGAGAGCGGGAATCTCTAAAGGGCTGGGCGGGGCAAGGGTACTCAAACGCCGTCCCCTTGCCCCACACCCCCATCCCCGCTCAAGACGGGTGTACAATGACCGGACTCCTCAAGTTATGACTGGTAGGAAAAATGGTGGCAGGTCAACTTCACTAACCTCAATCATTTCAAGTCGACCAAATTCTTGGCAGGGACAGCCGTCATCAGATCGGACAATCAACCACTTCGAGACTGACAATAGTCTTGGCGATGGACAACACGATCTAGATTTGGCGAAAGACAGGCTGATGAGGCTCTAATCCTAACGGCCCTCCATGATTTCTACCTTGCCAATGCGATCTGTAGCGTGACAGGTAAACCAAAGATTTTGATCAGAATCCGCCACCATGTGATATATGCCATCGAAGCAGTCTTCGATCGGCCAGGATCGAAATTGTTTTGTCTTTGTGTCAAAGCGGACGAGCAGGGTAGGGTCCATCCACGATTCATTGTACCAGATGACGTCACCCACGGCGACCATTCCGTAAGGCCTGGACCACTCTCCGCCAGGGGTGGGCCATTCGTTAAACTCGCCAGTCTTGGGGTCGAACCGGCCCAGTTTGCCACGTTCATGATCCGTGTACCAGACGACATCATCCGGCGTGATGGCAAGCCGCCGCGGACGTGCTTGTGGATTCGGCACCGAATACGTTCGAACGGCCATCGTGTCTGGATCGAGACTCCCAAGCTTATTGGTCCGGAACAGGGTAAAAAAGGGTATCCCCTTTGGGCTGACCACAATGCCGTAGGGCCCTACAGGCCTTACCGCAGACCTGGCTACCGTGATCTTGCCAGTGCTGGGGACCAACCTCCCAATCATGTCAGAGCCTAACATGGTGAACCAGACGGTTCCCTTTTGGTCCAGGATGAGGGTATGGGCGGATGCAGGTTCAGGATTATTCGGGCTTCCCGTATTAATTTTAACGGGGTATTCTGTAAACTCTCCAGTTTTCGGATTCAGTTTGCCGATATAAGTGGGCTTGGCGTCAATTGCAGTGAACCAGACATTACCTTCCTTGTCCTCGACGATGCCGTGAGGTCCCGAGTTCGGAATGTCTGTAACATACTCCTTGAATTGCTCGGTTTTGGGATCGAACCGCCCCAAGGTGTTTGAAAACCTCGCTCCGTACCAAACTGAGCCATCCCGAGACACCATCGGATCGTGGGGGTAGTGACTCGCGGATGGAACTTTCCAGGTTTTAATTTTCACGCCAACATCTGCGGCAAAACTGGCGGCCATAGTAGCCACTATCACGAGAAACAACAACAAGAAAGACTGTACTCTCTTCGCTATCTTATGCTTTCTTTGACTAACCATGCCCTCCTCCTTTTGGTAGTTACTAATGTTGTTAGTCACGACTCCCCGGCGCGGATGAGGCCGTAGAGGTTCTTGTCACACCACCCTCAGTGATCTCCGCCTTGCCGAGGCGATTTGTGTCATGGCAGGTAAACCAGATATTCTTGTCCTTGTCGTGCACCATATAGTACGCGCCATCAAAACAGCCCGGAACCGGCCATGATTGCAACTCCTTTGTTTTCGTGTCGAAGCGGACGAGCATGCTCGGGTCCATCCAGGTTTCGCTATACCAGATCACATCGCCCACCGCAACCATTCCGTAAGGTCTGGTCCATTCTCCGCCCGGGGAGGGCCATTCGTCAAACTTCTCGGTCTTCGGGTCAAACCGGCCAATGCTACCGCGCACGTGATCTGTGTACCAGATGACATCATCCGCAGTAATTTGGATCCGACGGGGTCGGGCATCGGGCCATGGCGCTGAGTACGTTCGGACAGCCATTGTCTCCGGATTCACCCTGGCGATTACCGCCTTATTGGTTCTGACCAAAGTGAACCAGGGAATCCCCTTCGAGTCGATCTGAACGTCGTAGGGTCCCACAGGTACCGTCGGTCGGGATATCGTAATTTTGCCTGTGCTGGGGACTAGCCTGCCAATCATGCCACCGCCAAACATGCTGAACCAAATATTCCCTTTTTGGTCCAAAGAGAGTGAATGAGCACCCTTGGGCGAAGACCCCTGCGGCTCTCCTGTAGGGAGGCATAAAGGCGGGCACGGGACTCGATCTTCGAACCGGACGGGGTATTCCGTAAACTCCCCGGTTTTTGGGTTCAGCTTGCCGATATAGGTTGGGTTTGCATTGACTGCCGTGAACCAAATGTTGCCATCCTTGTCTTCCTTTAGTCCGTGAGGTCCGGAATTGGGGATGTCTGTGACAAATTCCTTCCACTGTTCCGTCTTGGGATCGAAACGCCCCAAGGTGCTCGAATACCTGGCGGCGTACCAAATCGACCCGTCACTGTGCACCATCGGATCATGCGGGTATTGGCTCGCCTGGGGAATTTTCCACGTTTTGATTATCACGCTCACATCCGCAGCAAAGCCCACTGTAGCAGTAACCCCTAACACGAGAAGCGCCGATAAAAGGGACCTTCTGATATTAGCCATTTCGAACTCCTTTCGATCAACCAAAGTCTCCGACTTTGGTGTTGTGATTTATTCTTGGAAGAATCAAAGGCCAGTTTGTGAAAGCCTTCGCATTGGCACACGGCCCTTTCTTCCCCCCGAAGTCGCAACGTTTTCCAGCGCCTCCGCTGGAGAGAGACCCTGGCCTTACGAATTTCTCCTCCCGTTCCGGTGACCGAGAGGGTCAGAAAACGAGCCTCAACGCGAATTGAATCTGCCGCGAGGTCCCGTTGGTGGTTTGAATTCTTCCAGCCGTGCTAAGCGGGGCTTCCCCATCCCTCACACCCGAGAAGATGGTTCGGCCCGGCAGCCCGAAGTTCACCCGGTTCAAGAGATTGAAAAATTCTGCGCGGAATTGCAGCGCTCCGCTCTCTCCCAAGAATCCCAGCGCGGTATCCTTCGACGCAGAAAGATCAAGAGTAGCGGAGCCGGGGCCGGTGATGATACCCCGCCCCGCACTTCCCAAGAACCCCCTTGGCTGGAGCACGAAAGCCCTGGGATCGAAATACTGCTCCGAACCGCCCTGGATGATGTCCTGGAAACTGCGGCCCCCTGCCCAATCGGGCCGGTCAAGATTGGCGGGCGAGACGCATCCCCCGGAGCAGGAGCGGTTTCTACTCACTGTGGGAGTAACGGGAAGGCCGGTGCGAGCGGAGACGATCCCGCTCAGCCACCATCCATTCAGAAGTTTCCCAGCAGCTCCTCCCGAGGAGACCACGTCCGGCAACCGATAGATCGTATTGAAACGCCAGTTGTGGCGGACGTCGAAGCCGGACAGCCCCCGATCATATTTCTGATCCTGGGGATCGGTAGTACTGTACTGGTCTGCGCTGAAGGACCCTTCCTGTTGGGTTTGATTGTTCCGATGATCGATTGACTTCGACCAGGTGTAAGAACTCTGGAACTGAAGGCCACGGCTCAACCGCTTTCGCAGCCCGAATTGGAAGGAGTTGTAGAAGGAATCCCCCGCAGCCGTAGCAATATACTGCACCGTTTCCCAGTTAGGATTATCCGGGGATTCTTGGCCAGTCCAGCACCTTGGCCCCGTGGGGTTAAAGGCTACTGGAGTGGAACTCGTTTGGCAGACTCCCGTTCCTGTTCCTCGCCCCACGGGCACGCCGCGCGGGGTTCTCGGGTTGGCTTCTACGGACTGGATCAGGTTGATGCCGCGCGACCCCCCGTAGGCCAGCATCAAAGCCATCTCTCCGGGCAGCTCCCGCTCCACCGTCAGGTTGTATTGGAGCATGTGGGGTTGTGACATATTGTAGTCTGGCCCGCGAACCACGTTGCCTTCGAATCCCGGCGGCACGACATACGGGAAGGTAACACGGCCAACATTATTGACGAGGCTTCGGCTGGAAAACGGCGGCATTGCGCTGGCGCCGACGTACCTTGCGGCAGCTAAACTGTTGATGTCATAGAGAAGCCCGAAGCCGCCCCGCACCGCCGTCTTCCCGTCTCCCCGCACATCCCAGGCAAATCCAAACCGCGGGCTGAAGTTCTTTAGCGACGGGTTCGTATGCGGAGGGACTCCCAACGTGGTTTTGGCATCATTCTTAGCATCCACTAACGCTGCGGCACGGCCCCGCTGTTCCGGGTTCACCGTGTGGAACTCATACCGCAGCCCCAGGTTCAAGGTGAAATTGCTTTTCACCCGGATGTCATCCTGTAAGTAAAACCCGAACGTGGAGAAAAAGTAAGTTCGATCGTTGATGGAACCCGGTGTGTTCACCGAAATGGACCTCACGTTGTTCCTCAAGAAGTCGGTCAGGGAGTCAAAAGGAAGCCCACCCCGGTTCCCTAGGCTAAGCTGTCCGTACTGCTGGAAGCGGTTGAGGAGGAATCCGAACTTCAGGGAGTGCCGGCTTCGCGTGTAGAACATGTCGTCGCTCCAGGTGAAGATATTCTGCCGCATAATATCATTCGGTCTGCCACTCGGCCCCATGCTCGTTACACCCGGAATGCTGATACTGGTCATTCCTGCGCCCGGAATAACGCCGAGCGACAACTCCGGGCTATCCGGCCCGGGAGCTACATACTCGAGGTTTGTCCGGCTGAAGGAGAACCGGGCGGTGCTCAGCAGGGTCGGCGTGAAGATGTGGCTCAGCGACAAAGTAGCGAATTGCGTCAGGCTTTCCTGAGTCTCGTGGAAAGCTGGGTATTCCAGTGGTTGAAACTTGTTTGCTTTGTCGATGGTGTACCGGGCAAACAGGCTGTCATTCTCCGAAAACATGTGGTCCACCCGTACTTGCTCATAGTTCTGCGAGACGGTCTGGGTGGGGTTGTGAATGAACTGGTTGTTCGGAAGATTGGGGTCTGGAAAGAATTGCAAGAACGGCTTCATCACCGGGTCTATCACAGGCACCAAGTCACCGTCCACCTTGGCCGAGGGGGGGATCACGTTGATCACCCGAGTGATGCCCAAACTCTGCCTCAGCCCTTCGTACACCCCATGGAAAAACGTCCTGTTCCGCCTGATCGGGCCTCCCAGGGAGGCTCCGAACTGGTTCCGCACAAAGTTCGGGAGGCGGCGGGCGGTGGTGGGCGTTATCCGGTCAAAGAAGTTCCGGGCGTCCAGAGCGCTGTTGCGCAAGTATTCAAAGGCCGTGCCGTGAAAGGCGTTGGTCCCACCCTTGCTGACGAGCATCATCTGGCTCCCCATTGACATGCCGTACTCGGCGCTGGCCATATTGGTGACCACTTTGTATTCCTGGATCCCATCCATTCCCAGGGTCGTATCGACAATCGAGGCCATCGAGATACCGTACAGGCTCACCATACTGGCCCCGTCCAGCAGGTAGTTGTTGGACCGCACCGGAGCCCCCATGACGCTGTACATCATTCCAGTTGCCCCGCCCCTTTGCTCGGTGTTGTCGGCTCTCACTACGCCGGTTTGCAGCAGGGCCAGGTCCACAAAGTTGCGACCGTTCAACGGCAGCTCGCTCATCCGCTGCTGATCCACTAAGCCACCCATGGAGCCGGAGGTGGTTTCAACCAGGGGGGCTTCCGCCGTCACCGCCACCGTTTGCGTGACCGCCCCCACCTCCAGAGTAAGATTGATCACTGCTTCCTGCCCTACGGTGAGCGTCAACCCGCTCCGAATCGCCGTTTGAAATCCGCTCTGTTCCACGCGGACTTCATAGTTGCCCACCGGTAACGCCGAGAACCGGTAGGAGCCGTCGGCCGATGCTACCGTCGCGCGCGTCAGCCCGGTTTCCATATTGCGCGTCGTCAAACTGGCGCCAGGCACGACAGCCCCGCTAGCGTCCTTTACGGTTCCCAGAATCGTGGCTGTGGGCAGTTGGGCCAGAGCCATCCCCACCGTAAAGAGAAGTACTGGCACTGCAATCCAGGCCATTCTCGAATGCGTTCTTCCACGAGATATTATTTGACCAATCATGACGTGTCCTCCTTTCCTCCTTATGAACCGGAATTTCCATTTTAGCTCCCAACAGCCCACACTATAACACCCCTTGAGGGATTCCAGCGCACTTCTTTTTCTTTGGCTGGGCCCAGGGGCTCGGGACAGGGCCCCGTCGGCCCCAACGTGAGTCCCGAAACTGCTGACTGCGGCCTTCCCATCCGCTTTTGTCAGACACCCCTCCGTCCCTGGGGGGCTTCAGATCGATTTCCCGGCTGCCACAGCTTCGGCTATCCCGCCGGAATGGACAGCCCGGCAATCCGCAGGAGCATACTGCCAAACAACCGTGTCATCAGCTGGTTCCCCGCCACGAGCAGGCACAATAGCGGGCATGTTTCACCAGCCGCCCGCCCGTCTTGACCAGCCGCTGCTGTAAACTCATCGGGGAACAGTTCTTGATCCTTTGCGGCAAAATCAGTTAGTGCCGGAGGTTTCCGAGGCTGTACCCAATGCTGGCAAACCACAGCCGTCCCTCTTGTCCGCCCGGCACGGGGGCCTGTGTGTACTATCGAGACACTGGTCAGTAATTCTTCGAGAAGGATGGGCAAGTTACCGCGACTGCCCTGAGTCACGCCCCAGTGTTGACCGAAGATCAGTAACTCCCGGTTTGTCGCCCACTCGAAACTATCCCGAACCGGCGTTCTGGGAAATAACTCCTGACCAGTCGCCAAGGGATTAGCAAGGTCGGCGAATTCCGTGAAGCCATCCTATGGTGCTCCGCGGCCCACCCGGGTGCCAGGCGGATCTCGCGGGTAACGGCCCAAACAGTGAACACCTGGCATTGAAACCACATTTCTTTTTTTAAAATGCAGCTACAACCTTCTGCTAGCCTCCAACGTCAATATTGATGCTGGTTTGAGCATCGATATTGGCTTCAGGAGGGCAACACCGAATGGGTGAGAGCCAAAAGCAGGGATTCCAGCTGTCTTTTTAACCGATTTCTGCGGGTCGCGTTTCAGGGATCGAGGGTGACTTCCAATGGTGGACTGATTCTGGTGCGGGAGTTGGACGAACGACTGGGTTTCGGCAAACTCATCGACCATCACCTGACCGACGCTCGGGCAAAGAATGCGAGGTTCTCCTTTGCGGACCTTCTACGCCAGTCGATCTACAGTCGCCTGGCTGGCTACGAGGATGTGAACGATGCGGAACGGCTCTCTCAGGACCCGGCGTTGCGGCTGATGGGTTCCGAGAAGATTTGGGACCGGGGAGCGGCGCTGAGTTCCCGGTTGCAGACCTTCGAGACTGAGATGCTGGCGAAGGAGGAAAACTTCGTGGGCCTGGCGCGGCTGAACCGGGAACTGATCGGCAAAGCAGAAGCGATCCATTCGCCGTACCGCACCGTGCTGGACCTGGATTCGACCGAGATTCCAGTCCACGGGGAACAGGAACAGAGCGCCTACAACGGGCACTTCGAGTCTACATGCTTTCACCCGCTGCTGCTGTTCAACCGAGACGGCGACTGCCTGGCCGCGAAGCTCCGTCCTGGCAACGTCCATAGTGCTGAGGACTGGGAAGAGCTTTTGTTGCCGGAGATCGAGCGCCAGCAGCGAATGGGAAAGGAAGTTGCATTTCGAGCGGATGCGGCCTTTGCGAAGCCGGAGATTTATGACGCGTTGGAGGAGCAGGGCGTCAAGTACGCCATCCGCATTCCTTCCAACGACAATCTGGAACGGGATATTGCCGAGCTGTTGCCGCGCCCGATGGGCAGGCCCAGTCAGAAGCCCTTGGTGGAATACAAGGGCTTTCTCTATCAGGCAGCGGGTTGGAAAACGGCTCGACGGGGGGTGGCCAAGGTGGAGCATCACGAGGGAGAGTTGTTACCGCGGGTCGGGTTCATTGTGACGAACCTGACTCTTCCGAGTCGAGCGGTGGTGCGGTTTTACAACAAACGTGGTACCGCCGAACAGTGGATTAAAGAAGGCAAACAAGCGGTGAAGATGACGCGGCTTAGCTGCCATCGGTTCCGATCCAACGAGGTGCGGCTGTGGCTGACTGTGATTGCATATAACCTGGGAAACCTCTGGCGGCGGCTTGGTTTGCCACAGAGAATTGGGAACTGGTCGTTGACGAGCCTGCAACAGGGGCTGGTGAAGACGGGCGGACGATTGGTCAAGCACGCTCGGTACTATTGGTTGCTTCTGGCGGAGGGTCATCTGACCCGGCGGCTGTTCGGAGCGATGGTGCAACGGATAGCTGCTCTCACGATCCGAGCAGGGTAGAGCCAACGGTTGCGGCGATGAAGAAATCGACCTCCAGCGAGCCCAGGTAGGGAGCGGTGTCTGAAAAAGTCGGTTCCAGAAGCGGCGACAGGGGGTTTCGAGGACTTCTGGAAGGGCGGTTCGGAGACGATGACCCTCTCGAAGAAATAATTATGCTCGGTTGGATGGAGGTGAGTTTATATTATTGACTGCCGGAAGGCCAAAAAACTAATTCCGGTTGAAACCAGGGCGAGTGTGATGAGCACACCACTTGGTGGCCATCCTCATATATATAGGCAGCAGAATTCTTCGTACTACGAAAAAAGTCTGATGGCGTCCTCAGCCGCGCGCGAGTGCGCGAAAGGCACGTGAATGACCAACCTCAATCTGGAGTCCACTTGGAATCCAAATCCAAGAATTCGCGCCCCTGGTGCCAACTGGAGTCCAAAACCCCTTCCGCTAAGTCTCGTGTTATCATTGGAGAGTGCTTGTAAGTGATTGATATTTTTTGCTTGGGGTGCAAGAGGTCCCGGGTTCAAATCCCGGCGTCCCGACCAGTACTTTCAAAGAGTTAGCTCCTTTCAACTGCTGATCCGGAGTCCAACCGGAGTCCAAACTCGGGAACTCAACTTCTTAATGGGCAGTTTTCTGCTGATGATATGAACTGTCTGATGCAAGACCGAAGGCAATCATGTAGCCTACACAAGCGGCGCACCTGAAGATACAAGATCACGAAGTTAGTCGGCATCGTCCTGGTGGGCACTATGCCAGGGCTCGACTTTTCGGGACGAGAAATGCCCGATCGTTCATCGTAGCAGGCAATCAGACCGCCAACGCCTTCAGCAGCGCATCGCGGGCGTCGAGGTAGTAGTGGATGGTGATCTTGGCCGCCAGATCGTCGGGCAGATCGTTCAATTGCCGCCGGCTGCTGATCGGCATCAAGATGCTGTCGGCACCTTTCTCGATGGCAATTTCAACGACGGCGACGGGGTTGAAGATCGTTTCAATGGAGCCGCCCAGGTTTAGCCCCCCGGTGACAGCGAGACCGCCCTTGATGCTCTTCTGGAGCAGCGATGAGCAGAGCGCGAGAAGCACGCCGACACCGACCGCAGACCCACTCTTGGCGATGTCAAATGCCCGCAGTTGAACCGAGAACTCGTGCTGTCGAGGGTCGCGGTCTCCGACGAGTTCTTTCGAGCGCACATAGAGGTTCTGCTCGGCGCATCGGACACTTTCCTTGAAAGGCGGGGGGGCCGGTTGGTTCAGGATCTTCACCCCGCTGCCCGGACCTTCCGTGATGTCCACCCGATACAATCCCGGATTTTCGTCGCCGCCTCCCGGCGCAATAACCCAGGCCTGTCCTGGCGGCAGAGGATCGCTACCGATACTGTTCTCGCTGTACAACTCAGGCGTGGCCACAAACTTCTCCACCCCGTCCTCGCCCATCGAGTAGCTGAAGTGGGTATTACGAAACTCGGCGGAACCGATGCGCTTTTGTTGTTCCTTGACCCGCCGGCGGCACTCCAGTGCGATCCGTAACGCCCACTCCAGCAACTCATCCGGAACGGGAGTATCTATATTTGGCGACATCAGTTTGATGAGTCCACTCACGGTTTTCTGGACGCCGGTCGTGTCACGTCCGCTCAGGGCGCCACCCAAGTGAATGCGGCCCTGGAAAAGGTTCTGCCGGCTCTGGCGCCGCAGCTGGTTCCAGCATTCGGACAGGAAGTCGCTGACGAGGCCGAAGTGATTGGTCAGCAGATCGCGGCTTACTTTTGGCAAATCCCAGCCGGGTAGGTAGGCGTGGATACGGTCCATGAACGCGGTGTCGGAACGCATTTCGGGTGGCAGTGGGCCGAACAGATGACCAACCCGCTGCTGGTGCTGCACGTCCACGTCGAAGTTGCCCACCATCACCACTCCGCCATCTGCGCGGATGCTCTCCTTCCCACGGCTGAACTCGCCGGACTCCATGTAGCCCTTCATGATGTTCACGCCATCCTTCTGGTCGAAGGAAACCCCGGAGATTTCATCGAAACAGACCACGTCATACTGGCAGACTAATCCGCGTTGACCGTTGGCATTATTGACAAACATGCGCGCGACCGTCGCTTTGCCTCCTGAGATCAGGTGGGCATATGGCGAGACTTGCTGGAACAGGTGGCTCTTGCCGGTACCTCGCGGGCCAAGCTCCACCATGTTGTAGTTGCGCTCCACGAACGGGACCATGCGCAGAATCATCATGTCACGGGCGCGGGGGGGGAGTTGTTCCGGCTCCATGCCGATACTCCGAATCAGAAAATCCCTCCACTCCTCAGTGGCAAAGGCCTCCCGGCCTTGGTACAGCGCCGGCAGCACTTCGCGCTTCGATAGTTGGATCTCGCGCATCGATTCAATGCCGAATGGACGGCCATTCTTCTCCTGGGCGATGGTCGGATCGTAAGCGAGCTCGACCTCTGCATAGAAGCCGCCTGTGAGCATTCGTTCATTGGCGTGGACCATCGCTTCACTAATCCGCACGTCCTTTAGCTGCAAGCTCGGCAAAGTGGCTAAAAACGAATCGCTGCCGGCATCCAATCGGGCGGTGATTATGTCAATCAGCTTCACCTGCCCTTTATCTTTGGCGCGAGCCTTGAACAGCTCATGCTCCCCAGCGCGAACGGTCTTTTCGCCAAGCTGACGTTCGACAATCTTGAGGCCTTCGGCGATTTCATCGTCGTCCACTGAGGCGCAGTAGCGGCCCAAGAGAAACTCGGCGACGTAGGTAGGAACCGGATACTGCCCCTTAAATTTGCGCACGAGATCCTTGCGCACAACGTAGCCTTCAAATGCTTTCGTGGAAATCGTATCGAGATGGTCTAGTTGCTGGCTCATAAAGTTATTTTCCAAGTGTCGTGGACAGGGAATCAATCACCTTTCCGGACGAATCCAACAAAACAATTTCGGCCTGCTTGCCAATATCGGAATCGTCTTCGAGGAAGACCGTCACCTTGCCGTCCGATGTGGTCTCGCGCGCTTGCTTATCCGATAATAACGAAGTGTTTGGATCGGATTGGCTGGTACGGACATCCACGCGAACGCCTACACAATGTCCGCCAACCAACACGCGGCATTTCGCTCCGGTCCACTTGGCTTCCAGCAGCCGGGCGGAGCCTCCGGACGGTTTGGCTGCCGTGACGCGAAGCACGGGTGTCACCATTTCCTGAAGGGATACGCCGCCGTGGGAATAGTCCATGGACGCACGGAAGCAGCCAGCACCCGGCGGACTGATGATGGAGACATCCGGATTCCAGTACCACTTAAACGTCGGCGCGTTGGTCTGTGCGTCAGATTTCAAGGCTGCACAACGACCCCAGCGGTGCTCCGAAAGAAATGACTTCAGTTCGACCTTTGGCAGGCCACCAGGCACCAGCAGCCAGCCATGATCCGTCACGACGATCACCTCAATCCAGCCAGCTTTAAGAAGCGCACCGATCCGGCTGGCCAGATCCCGAACTTCTATGTCAACACTGCGAGCCAGCTTCCAACCCTCGTTGTGACCGCGCTTATCGAGGGCACCGGCTTCTGTCCAGGCAGACCCGGACGGATCTCCGGTTTCGTCTGAGCGAAGGCATTGCCACCCGCGCGCCTTCAGGGCGGCCACGAAACGATCCTGCGTCAGGAACTGCTCCGTGGAAACCAGCCGCGTGGAGAACTCGTCACCTGCTTCACCACCCTGAACAGCGTCGGCGAGTGGCGAAGCTGCTGGCTTGGCCGTGGCTGTGACCGACGGAATGGTTGACCACTCCCAGTCCTGCGTGGATTCAATGCCAATCGCCGTCAGTCTCTCCCCCAACTGCTTGGCGACGTCCATCCGGAGTCCGTCCGCAAACAGTACGAGGCGTCCAGGAGCAGTTTCAACTGGCTTGGCGCGTTTGGAAACCGACTGCCCATTGTCGCGAATGAGCTGTTGCAGGTGGCGGGCGGTGTTTTCGAGCCACGGCAGATAGACGGCCCGCACACTTCCCAGCACCGCACCATGCTGCTCCGGTGTCCCGCATGCCGCCATGGTGGCGAGGGCGGCGGCATCCACGCGCCAGCCGTTGCTGGCATAATAATCTGCATACTCGTCCGGTGTCGGAGCGCCGGGGGCGGTCTGGCACAAACTGGCCAGTTGCGCCAGCGGTTCGAGAGCCGTCGCAAGCGGGCTTAGCCCCAGCTTCTGCCATGCGTAACCGCGCCGGCCTGCGTGTTGCGAATCCAGTTCAGCGACCCGGCGGATCACCTCGTCCTGCGGCCGATCCACAAGCGACTCCAGAGCCTGCTGCAACTTCCGCTCTTCGCTTTCGTTGATGTTCGGCCAGACCTCGGCGGTATCAAACATCTCCGTCGGAACTTTTGGGGCGGCCCCCTTCAGCCATTCGACGACGCCGGGATAATTCCCCGGTGCCTCGGCGAAACGCTGCCAGGTCTTGCTCCAAGGGTTGCGGCGGTCGGCCAGGAGGTGCGCCGCCTTGAGCGGACCTTCTTTGACCGGATCGAAGCGGAAGTCCGCTTTGCATTGCTCGCAGAAGGCTTTCCATTCCGCGTCAGAGCGGTGTTGCTTGAACGCCTCTGGATCACTCAGCCAGCGCAGCAGCAAGCCGGTAGCATCCGGTGCCACCAGCCCGTTAAAAAACTCTGAATCCAGACGCCGGCCCTGCAACTGGGAAAGCGGTTCGGCCATGAGTGATGGTAAAGCGCCGGCCAGCGCGTCGAGCGTCGCTTGGTCTTTGGCCACATCGAGCCCGAGGCCGCCGTGTTTGGAAACCAGAAAGGCGTAGGGCGTCCACTCCTTGCCGTTCACATGCAGCCACATCACGCCTCGATACTGCAACTCCACTAGCGGCGCGAGTTCCTGCGGGCAATCCTCTGCGGCCCGCAGCTTCTCCCGGCTGATGCCGGGCAGGTAAAAAATCGGGGTGGTTCCCGCCGACGGCGCACCTTCAACGACTCGCGCCTCGATGCAACGCAGCCACAGCGCCGGTCCTGTGCGCTTTTCCGGTGCATAACTGCCCAGCAGGAACAGCTCCGGCATCATCGGTTGCAATTCCGGCATGACAGATTCCCACAACCGCTCGGGATCAGGCCAGAGGACCGCGCAGGGCGCGACCTGGTCGCCGGCGGCATAGGCCTGGGCGGCTGTTCTGAGGGTGGCGGCTAACTGTTCTGCGACAGTGTTCATCGCGCCTTATTCGCCCCCTGCTTGAACTCATTGGTGTAGTGGCAGTCGTTCCAGCGATTGCCGTCCGGCTCTTTGCCGACTCCGGCGAAGTCTTGCTTCTCCTCATCCCAGCCCCAGAACCACGGGAAATCTTTCTTGTCCCGCGCTGGTTCCTTCCCGCGGTCCTTCTCCCACTTGATTTTGACGCGCTTTCGGAGGATGTCAGCAGTCGCAAAGGGCCGAATGTTCATCCGCACGCCGTCGTTAATGTCGGGGTGCCAGCCGATGGCTTGCCTGGAGAGCGGCTTCCAGCGGGCGAAGATGTCATAGGGCGGCGCGCCTTCGAGGATGAGCTTGAGTTTGGACTGCAATTGCTTGGCGGCCTGGAGGCGGGCGTCGCTGCCGGCCTCGCCGGCGTCCACGGCGGCCTGCTGGCGGCGAATCCAATCGCCGAGGTAAGCGTAGGTCAGCTTCTCCAGATTAGCGTGGGTGAGTTGGTGATAGTTCACCAGCGCGGTGAACCCGCTCGTGTGGCCGTCCCAGATGTGCCAGAGGAAGGGACGATGGTGGAAGAGCGCGCAATGCTGCTCGAAAAACTCGTCTCGCAGCCACTCCTCCAGGGTCTCAGATTTGCTGCCCTTGGGGCCGGCGCTGGCAATCAGAGCACTGAGGTCGAACTTGCCCAAGGCCTGCGCCAAGAGCCCCCGCAGACGCTCGGCGCCGGGCGCTTCGCCCTTGGTAGCGGAGAGGCACACGATGCCGTCCGCATCCACCAGCTTTTCCAGACCATCCGGGCCCAGCGCCGGGCAATCGGGAAAACTTGAACCGGTCTGGCGCGGCCACTGGTAGCCGAGCAACCGCGCCACGGCCACGTGCAACGGCTGGTCTGAACCTTTGGGATGCCCGTTAAACAGCCATTGCGTCGGGTCGCTGGAAAACGGCTTCGGCAATCCGTGCGGATATTTCTCGGTCGCCACCTTCTGCCAGTGCGAAAGAGCGAATGGAACTTTGATTAGCGTTCTGTTCGTAACTTTGAGAGTTTGATCCAAGGAACGAACCAGAGCAGAAAAGTCCACCGAACTGCAAAACGCCAACAGCGCTGGCAAGTCCTGTCTATTCTTGGGAATGACTACAGCAACGTTGTTGTCGAATATCTCTCCCAAATAGGCGGAAGCAAACAAATCTCCCATGCGGTTGATCGCGACGCCGAGCCTGTTCCAAGCTCGATTACCGCTCTCATGCATATCGTGGAGCTGATCGCGCGTGGCCGCTGCATACTCATGGAGTTCGCCGTTTCCTTCCTGCCATTTTATGGCAGCATTTAACCCATCAAAGCGATTCAGAGCGCCGATTGTCGTCCGAAATGGCTGCCATGACTTCGTCGTATCAGAGATTTCCCAAAACTGAACACGAAAGCGTTCGAGGTCTCCGGTGACCGCACCTTGATAGCACTCGGCATAGTCTCCGAGCCGAGACAATTCGAAATCGTGCTTCTTTGCGGAGATTCTGGCATCCGGATTGCGCAGTTGGTCACTTTGGATTAGCAAAGTAAGGCGTGCATTAAACAAAGACCCATTTTTCTGCGATGGGGTTTGTTCTTCTGAAACGTCAATGCTGGCAAAACAGTGCACCATGGCGGGAGATTCCCGAGACAGCGAAATCAAACTCACGTTTACTATCTCACCGCTGATAGTCTCAAAAGCTCGCGCTCCAAGTCGCGCGAGACAGCTCCATTGATATTCTTTGAGCAGACGCTGGCGAAGTGCTTTGTAAGCGCCGAGGAACAACCAGTTCTGTGGTGTCACCAGCCCCGTGCTTGCGCCATGCGCGCAAAAATCGACGCAGCGTTCAACAAAGCACGTCGCAAGGTCGGCCTTCGCGTCTGGATGAACTCGCTCGCAGTAGTTCATCAAGACCTCATCCTGCTTCTTACGACTGAGGTAAGGAACGTTGGTCGCGACGACCGTGAACTGGCCGGCAAGAATTTCTGCCGCCTTGGCCAGGCCGCGCGCGGTTACGGCCATCTCATGCGCGGTGTCGTCCTTGGTCTCTTTCGCCAGTGCCTTTTCCAGCAGCGGCTGGAGTTCGTGGTAGTCGGCAACAAACATGTCATCGGCGCTTAGCCGGGGATCGATGAGGCTTCCCAGCACGGGGGCGTCTTTGAACAGCCGATAAAGCCGCTCCATGCCGTTCTGGAGTTTGTAGTCCTCCCCGGCCAGCTTCAGCCAGTCCTCCTTCTTCGCATTCGGCGCGAGGCCGGAGCAGGCCAGGTTCATCGCCGGCAGGCTGCAGTGGCCCACGCGCCGCCACGCGGCCAGCGCCAGGTTGAACGCGCCAATCTGCGTGCAGCGCGGATCAATCTCCAACCCGAACAGGTTATCGCGGATGACCGCACTAACAGCATCCGACTCACCCAAATCTTCCTCCGCCATCCGCAAGGCAACCACCCGCTCGAACATGGCCACCACGAAATGCCCGCTGCCCATGCAGGGGTCGAGGCACTTAAGTTCCTTCGCCGTTTTCGGCCAGCCGTCGAACGTGCCGGCGGCGGGAGTCCATTTGCCATCCTTCGTTTTGATGAAGCGCAAATACTTCCACGGGCATCCTGGCAGCGCCACGGCGTTGCGGAGTTCTTCCTCGCGCTGCGCGGTTTCGGCCAGCGTTGGCTTCGCGGCCAGAACCTTGCCCGCGTGCCACGCACCGAGCGTGTTATCGAGCAGGAAATCCACCATGTAGTCTTCAGTGAACAACTGCGTGACCGCGGGCAGTTCGTCCGCGCCGATCTTGTTGCCGGCGGCGTTGACCTCTTCCTTCCGCTCCGCCTGCCAGAATTGATAGCACCAACCGAGGCTGTCGCTGGCGGTGAACCCCTCCACCGGCAAGCCGGTGACGAGCTGGATGAGCGGGTTGCGGTCTTCCACGGGCAGTTCCACCGCACCGGCCGGGTCGTCGGCGCGGAAGATCTCTGGCAATTCCTTGGCGGCGAAGCGGGCCGCCACGGCCCAGGCATCCTTGAGACCGAGCGATGGGGCGAGTTCCTCGCAATCGTCCAGCGTCACGGACACCCCATGCTCCGGCGAGATGAGAAGATTGTTTTCCAGGAGAAAGCGGGCGAATAGGAGCCGGTGCCACTGGTCGTAGGCGAGCTTTTCGACGAGGTGCTTGATCTCGTAAGCGCCGCGCCGGGTCTGGCTCTCGCCATCGCCCAATTGTTTGGCTTGGGCGCGGAGTTTGCGCCGCAGGTCGCGGTGCGCCTCATCCATATGCCGGTAGGGATCCGGCTCATGCACGGCGAGAGCTTCGAGCGCCTTGCGCGCGCCGCCCTCCGCGATCTTGCGGGCGTCCTTGATCGCGTTCTCCAACTGGCGGCGCAGTGGGGTCGGAAGGCTGCTCATAGAATCACGGGGCCGTCTTTGAGCTTTTCCTCAACGTGCTTGCGGGCGTCTGAGAGCCACTGCTCCAGTTCGGTAGTGTTGTGGATGGTTGCACCGGGCAGTACCACGCGCTGTGCCCTGGGTTCCAGCAAGCGGCTGGCCTCATCCAAGGCGCGGGAGAAACGCTGGGGTACGGCGTCGAGCAGGTTGCGCCGGTCGGCCAGGGTGCTGTTGCGCAGGGTGGCGAGGATTTGGTCGTCCGTGCCGATGGTCTCTTTCGCCGGTGGGTTGAGTTGGCAGGTAGAGGCAAGCGCGGCGCTCTGTTGGTCGCTCAAGCGGCTCCACACTTGCGAGGCGGCGAGCTTTTCATCGGCGGCCTTGAACGCAGCAGCGATGTCGTCGTTTAGCTTGCCGAGCGCGGTGCGCAGGGCAGTGGTGAGCTGTTTAGTCAGCTCCGGCACCGGATCGGGATCTGCCAGCAGGTTGCGGCCGGCGGTGATGGCGGCGATGGATTTACCGCAGGCCTCTGCATCCGGCAAGCCGGTGGCAAAGCCGTGAAAATCGAGCAACCGCTCCCAAGAGGGCCAGCGCCTGGCGATGCCATCGGCGTTCTTCTTCCACGCGGCAAGTTTGGCGGTGAGGTCGTCCTTCTGCTCGTGGATCTTGAGCAGTTGGGCATTGCCGCTGAGCATTTGCAGGGCACGCACGTCCTGCGTGTTGGGAGACTCCGGCCAGGGCGCGCTGCCGCCGGCGGATTCCGCCAGCGCGAGGAGTTTTTGCAGGAACTGCGCGGCGGCTTCGGATTCCTTGCCGTTCTGCGTGGCGATGCCGATTTTCTGGAAGAGCGCCTTGAGGTCGAGCCGCTGCTGCACATTGAGCGGCGGCACGTCCACGTAGAAGCTGGCGACGCCCACCTGATTCTGCGGAAGCGTCTGGGCCTGTGCCGGCTGGCCATTGACGGTGGCGCGAAGGTTGCCAGCGACGAGCATGACAAACAGCGCGCCATCTATGGCGTCTTGCGGCCAGCCAAATGGCGCGGACTTGAAATGCTCGCGGATGTCCTTGCCCTTCTTGCCAGCCCCAACGAGATCGAGTACGCGACGGCAGACGGCATGTTTGGTGACATCGCCTGGGTAGCCCACCTGCGAGAGCGCACCCACGTCACCCGCGCGGGCGCGGCTGACGACCTGGCCCCAGTTGGCGTGATCGGCCTCGGAGAACTGCGGGAACAGCCGCACTAGCGCGCTGTCTGCCGAATCCTGAACCTTGTCGGCCAGTTCGATGCCGTTGGCTTCCGTCCCGCCGCCGAGAAAGACCTTCGCGCCGCCGATGATATGACCGAGCAGTTCCTGAATCCGGTGCGAGGCGACCTCCAAATGGGTCTCGACAGCCTTGCGGGCCTCGATAGCCTCCGGTGTGGCGGCCGGGCCATGGGCGTCCAGAGTCTCCTGAGCCGCGATGTGAGAGGCGATGGCCTGGCGCAATTCTTCATGGCGTTCCCGCGGCAGGAAGCCGAAGAGCAAGGGGCTGTTCACCCCGGCGGCGCGGGCTTCGTTCAGGATAGATTTGTCATCATCGCTCCATCCGTCCCGCACCCATAGGGTGACCTCGTCGCTGCTGGAAGGCGGACGGCTGGAGGAAAGCTCAAAGACGAGCTTGCGCGGCTGCCGGGACGTGCCCTGTTGCAACGAAACGGGCTTGAGCGCTTGCTTGGTTCCGTCCCGGAGCAGTTCCGTACGCTTGGAATTGATGCGCTGTTCGTCATTGAGGACGGCAGTGCGGCGGCGGTTGAAGTCGTGCGTCCAGAGCGCCCCCTCCCGTGTCTGGAGGCGGAATTCGGTTTCCACCGCCATAAGCTGGCCGGCATCCACAAGCTGCTTGAGCAATATAGGGACTTGCTGCTCCAGCTTCGGCCGGTCGTTTTTCAGATCGCTGACGAGCAGGTCCACCAGCGTTTCGGCGTTCGCCCGGACGCCGTCGTCAGCGCCCGGGGTCCGGGGTAGTTTGCCGATGAGGAAGATCAGGGCGCAAAGGCTGGAACGGAGATCGCCGTCCTTGGTGCCGTCGCGCTGCTTGCGGATGATCTCGTCATATTCGCGCTCCAGCTCGCCCGAATTTAGGAGGTCGGTGGAAATTTGGTCGTAGATGAAGTCCGCCGGCACAACCGTGCCCACGGAAGCTGCTGCGGTATGTCGCGTCGCCTCGAAGACGATCTGCAACTGGGAGCGCAATTGGGCCTTGGTGCCTGAATGGTCGGTGTTGCGTAGTACTTTCTCCCAGAACCTCCGGCGCGTGGGTAGCAGCGGGTAATCGGCCACGAAGAACATTTCGTCATCGTGGTGGGCTGCGAAGCGGGTGTTCTGGAGATGACGGGCCACTTCGCCCTGGTTGTCGCTCAGGCATTTCGAAATGACTGTCTCTTGCTCCGGCTTTTTGCGGAGTACGGTCTTGCGGATGACACTCTCGACATCGGCATCTGATAACTGCACACGAACAGCAAAGCGGGCTTGAAGCCGTTGCAGGCTGGGCGTGGTATTCAATGCAGACTGGCCGGTGCCTACCAAGAGAAGGCGCTGATTCAGCTTGGTGCAGCAATGCTCCGCGATTTCTTGCAGATCCATCGCGCGCTGGATTCTCTCGCCGATGAACTGCTGAAGTTCGTCCACAACGAGCAGCGTGCAGGGAAGGTTGCCTTTCTCACCGAAGACTTGTTGAAGGAAGTCGAGCGACTGGGTCATGGTGGGCGAGATGATCTCAGGAAAGCCGGTACGAATTGCTTCTTGGACGTTCGCCACCATTCCATATTTCGGGTCTGCAGACAGGAGTGCCTCGGCAAGGGGCACCGAATAATTCAGATTCACTACTTCCTCGAGTAAATCGCAATTGTTCTTCTTTAGCGCCTTGGCGACCGGCGTTTCCAGGCCAGAGGAACGCAGCCAAAAGATGAATCTCGCATGGGCGAGATCTTCTGGGAGGCCGGCAGATCGTAGGACCAGTTGAACAAACGCCAGCCGGACATTGTCCATGGAGCCCGCGCCGAGAGTACCTGCAGCCGCGCGCAAACCACCCAATGGCTTGCTGCGGTTGCTAAGTTCCGTGAGCAGATCACTGATTTCCTCCGGCAGCTTCACGATGGAGCGGGCGGTAGCGCCATCGGCGAAGTGATAATCCTCCCAGAGATAGCGCAGCATTTTGACGAGATGAGATTTGCCGCTGCCAAAGAAGCCGCTAACCCAGACAGCCTTCTGCTCCTCCCGCCCCAGTCCATCGAGGTAGGCCTTGAGAATCCGCTCCAGTCCGCGGGCGTATTCGCCATCGCAGACAAAAGTCTCCAGCTCGAAGCGTAGCGTCTTGATCTGGCGCTCGTCGTGACCGATTTCGGAAACCTTCGAGACGCCGTTATTGAGCAACTCGAGGGTTGTGGGATCGCGGAAGTAAAGTTGGCGGTTAGTCATGGGGTGATAAAGCTCTCGGTTGAGGTGATGGGAACGGCCATGTAGTTGAAGCCATCGCGTGCATCCATGAAGCGATAGACGTGGCCCGCGTATTCGCCCGGAAAGAAGACAAGTATACGCCCGCGCACACTGTCTTCGACGCGTTCAATCAGGCTGGAGACCCGCATGAAGTCGAACAGCGAAGCAAGACCCGTGACGGCCACGACACTGCCGGCATCGGCCTCTTCGCGGGAACAGGCCTCATTCACAAGTGCAGCGGCTCGAATTTCGAGCTCATTTCCGACTCGCAAATGTTGGGGCTTCTGAAAGATTGACTCCCGGTATTTGTGTGCGGCCAGGAATTCCGGGAGCAGCCGTGTGAGGTCAACAGTGGACCATCCGTGGTTGGCCTCAAGCGTGAGTGCTTCAAACTGTGGGAGCCGAGCCCGCACGCGCCGTTCTTCAGCCGGCGAGTAAATCGCAAACCAGACCCGCTGCTTGCCCGACATATTGGCTGACCAAGGCAGACGCACTTGCCGGGAGTAATTAGAAAGAAGACGGTCAATGGCGCTCATCGCAGACACTCTTGAAATTCAGCGAGTAGGGGGAAGCTTAATTCAACAACTTCACCCACCGCACGCAGGTTGAGGAGTCCGGCCCGATGGGCCTCGAAACCCATGGCTTTGGCACGGTCGGCGTTCAGATCCAGGAGGCGGCACCAGGGATTGGAAAAGACCGCTGCACCGTGATAACCGGCGATATCACCAAGGAACAAGGCCATGGCGACTGCCACGGCTGTGGGCTTGATCCGCTGGCGGGTCTTTTTCGTATGCCCGGTGAGGTGGCCGGACTGGGTCCAAGAGGAAGCCGCATTCCGTGCAATCTTGTTCCGGTTCAGTTCCGAATACTGCTTTGGAAACGTGGCTTCCAACGCCTGCGCCAAGCTGGCCGTTTCAACGCGTTCACCCTCTGACGCTTCCAACACGGGCAAGGTCGTGGCTCGCAAAAGCGGATCCCGTGCCCAAGCCACCTGCACCGCCAGCAATGACACACTTGCGGCGTTGATGACGTGGAGCGTTCGCAGAAGTCCGAAAATGGGGGTGTCTTCATCGAGCGCATATAGTTCACGCAAGTGGCGCAGCGATTTCTGCCGGGTGCTGTCCGTTGTCTTGCCCAGAACATTCTGTTGAAGAATGGCCTCTCGGTATTCATCCGCGCCGGAGTGCTGTCGAACGTTGGCCAACACCTCACCGAGTTCCTGCATCATCATGGTTCGGCTGATGTGTGCGCCGCCAGAAGAAAACTTGAGGCCGAATGCTTCCAATGCTGGCGAGGCAGCGGGAAAGCCGATTGAGTAAAGGTCGCTGGCTGACACCGTTTTGTTCATTTGAATCGCAAACTTTTGATAGTACACCCGTTGTGCCATTCACATCATTCACTGTAGACAAGAGGGGAGATGACCGGTGCGAAGGGATGATTGTGGGATCCAGAAGTTAGGGCATCCCCTTCGCTGCGAAAAGAACGTATTCGTAAGTTATCCTCCGCAGCCAGGTCTCAGTGCGAGTCGGGTCCGGGATC
Organism: Acidobacteria bacterium RIFCSPLOWO2_12_FULL_54_10; assembly: GCA_001767075.1. GTDB lineage: Bacteria > Acidobacteriota > Terriglobia > 2-12-FULL-54-10 > 2-12-FULL-54-10 > 2-12-FULL-54-10. Next base: position 24,513 of record MEKX01000003.1, read on the forward strand.
TGAACTGGAACCGAACGCCTAAGCTTCTCCCGCGTCGAGGCTGTGAAAATCAGCAACATATACTTTGTCTTGAGGTGGCGCGCCGCCTTCCACTCATTCTGGGTCAAGCGAATGCCGACGGCTTGGGACTTGCGGCCCTTGACTTCAAACTTGTCATCACCACATGTGATGTCCCATCCTTTGTTGAGATGTGACACATCCTGAGGCTTGTACCCTCATTGTTGGAGCCATACCATCGCACGCTCTTCAGCGGCAAGCCCCCACTCCATGTCAGGTTGGATCGGCAGTCGCTTAGCAGAGGACACTTTCCGAGTCCGCCGGAGAAGCGCTCTGACTTTGTGTTCGCCGGCCCTGATTCGGGACACCGTCTGCTTGCCGCCAAACCGGCGGCTCGGCCAAAGCACGGCGGCTTCTTCAGTGTTTATGACCCGAAGCAAATGGATCTTTCGGCGATGGGCGAATGAACAGCGACCGCCCAACGCTGACGTGTCGTGGAAGACTTTAAGTGATAAGACTCGTCCGATGTAATACCGTCCTGAGTCTCGGTCCGGGCAGACGACGAGATCGTGCCTCTTAGTGGAGGTCCGAAAAGTCCAGAGCGAACCAGCCCACTGCCCAAGAGTGTTGCCATCTTTGCGCCATCGTTTCGCAAGCTCATGCTTGAGCTGCTTCCGGGACGGGATATTATTTAAGTCGCCGATCTGGCTCCACCCAACTGCAATAACACGCGCCCGATAGCACTCGCTGGCAAAGTCCTCCGACGCATGCCAATCACTGGGCTGCCGAGCGAAGATCTTCCGGATCATTTGTGAATTAACTCCCTAACCGCCTAGTTGGTCGGCCCCAACTCCCCTGCGTTTCGCTTCCCGATTCCTGTGATAGTGATTCCAGAACGCTTCGGTCAGGAGTTTATCGTTCGTCTGAAGCCGAATAACCGAGTCCGTAAGCTTTTCCTTAAGCCGGAGGAACCCGGGTTTTGAGTGCTCCAAGTAATAGACCATTCGATTTTCAAGAATCCGGTAGATTAACTCCGAAACGTCTTCAAGTTTGTCCGTTACCATGGCACCCACCGCAACGCCGGTCTCGAACTCGATCAGGCGACTTAGAGGATGAATGTCCTGATAAAATCTTCGCCGCTGCTCTTTGTCGCAGTAAAAAATGACTGGCTTTCCAAGACTAAGAGCCATCGCCGCCTCGGCATCCTTGCCGTAGCTCGCGCTCGCCCCCGCGCAATAGACGAGAAGCTTGGCGCACTTAACCATCAGGCACTCGATGAGGCCCTTGTCCTCGTGCCCTCCTGCTGCACTTAGTGTGGGATCAAAATAGCGCAGATTCATTTTCTTCAGACGGTCATCTGCGAAAACGCGGTCGCATGTGTCAGCCATACTTCGGAAATCTTGACGAGTCCCCATGCTTGTCGCGACGTAAACATCGAGGTCGCTCAACATCGACAGGTAATGCCGAGTATTGTCGAGAGCTGCTTTTCGCGCTTCTGCAAACTTGGACGCTATTTTCTCGTATTTCGTCGTCAAGTCGGACTCCGATGAGACCGTTTCGTCGAGCACTTCGTCTGCAGAGTATATGAACTCCTTCTGGCGGGCCTGAAAGCCCGTTGGAACCCTGTTTTCAAGTAGTTCACGAATTGTCGGCGAGGGATTGCCCGCGGCAGCATGGGCCTTGTACGCAGCAATGAGGACGCTCCTCAGATCGCCGTCCCTGCCGTCTGAATCGCCATAGGACTTGCATGCCATTTCGGCGATAAGGTAGCGACTGTCTTTCGCAATTGGCCGTAACGGAAGTGATGGACCTCGCCGCTTGATCGCTTCCGTGTCAAACCGTTCAGAACTGAAGAAATCTTCGATCTCGCGGAGAGAGAGGTCGCGAAGTTTGCGATACGCGGTCCGGACATTACCAAAGTAGAGAAGGGCGTCGATGTACAAGCGGTAAAGACCCCACTTGAGGTGGGCCAGAGAAACGATCATTGCCTCAGACTTCAACCAGTTTTCGGAGAATCCTGGGACTTCCCGAACGTTGTATGGGTGCCGCCCAGGTGTCTGCAGCCAATAGTACCGAAAGAAACCATCCCCGACGGGGGCTTCATGCCCTAGGACCAAGAGTTGGTTGAGCTGGACCTCGGGAAGCGGCTCTTCACTAAGCTTGCCGAGGCGATCGAAGAGGTCCGCGTGAGTTTCTTCTGTCAGCCAGCTTCCGATTCCCCCGGTTGGAACCGAAAGGATGGAAAAATCTTCCAGGATCTGGTCCTTTGATATCATCGTAGTACCAGCCAGCGCCACGTTCCTAGATCATCACCAGGATGGTTTGGAGACTGCCCTCCAGTTCTGTCAGGTGAATTGTCATTATAAGGCATCCGATGATTAATCGAGTTGGCTTCCATCTGGCAATCGGGACCTCTGAAGACTCGCTTTTTGAGAAAACAAGACCCAACCACAATTTCGTGGAACGCCCAAAGTGGCGATGTTTTCAGTTGACGACTGAAAGGCCGGCTTGTTACTCAGAAGGCGAGGGCGCAAGAACCCACCAGCCCGAATCGCGTCGGGCGAAGAGAGGTTTTGTGGCGAATCGGCAGACAAATGGAGTGGTAGTGCGGCGAAAGTGCCCGTATCCCCGCTGTTTCAACCCGGCACCCTGTCCAAGGCACCCGAGGGACACCCGACCGTCGGCGCACCGCAGAGGGTACGGACGCCGATGGAGAATGTATCGGGAGTCTTATCTAAGAGATCACCCGCTCTGTGTCCACTGCGACAAGGAGGGGAAACTGAGCCCCGCCACGCAGGTGGATCACATCCAGCCCGTCTCGGGTCCCGATGACCCGCTGTTTTGGGATCCGACCAATCACCAGCCGCTGTGCCGCTCGCACCATTCACAGAAGACAAGAGCGGAGATGCAGACCGGTAGGCCGGTCAAAACTCTGGGGCTTTTGAATTGGGGACCGCCGCGCTCTTTTTTACGCGCAGTCGCGAAAAATGAAAATCAGGGGTCGAGAACCTAAGATGGCCAAGAATCGAACCAGCACGGCTGTTTTGTGGCCGGTGGAGAAGCTGATTCCTTATGCCAACAATCCCCGTACACACAGCGAGGCGCAGGTCGCTCAGATTGCCAAAAGCATTGAGGAATTTGGGTTTACGAACCCGATCCTGGTGGACACCAAGGCCGGGATTCTGGCCGGCCACGGGCGGCTGCGTGCGGCGCAGAAGCTACGACTCACGAAAGTCCCGGTGCTGGTGCTGGACCACCTGACCGAGACGCAAAAGCGAGCCTATATCCTGGCCGACAACAAACTGGCCGAGAACGCCGGCTGGAATGAGGAGTTGCTGGCAGCGGAACTGGAGGCGCTCAAGCTCGACGAATACGACCTGGCGCTGACCGGCTTCAGCGAGAAGGAGTTGGAGGAACTGCTGGGAACCGGCGCTCCGATGGTCGCGCCCGAGCCGCAGATTGAACGTGCGGATGAACTACAACAGAAGTGGAAGACGGAGCGCGGCCAGCTTTGGCTGATCGGGGAACACCGGTTGCTGTGCGGGGACTCTACGGTCGAGGCTGACGTCACCCGATTGATGAACGGAAAGAAAGCCGTGCTGTTTGCAACGGACCCGCCCTATCTGGTCGATTACGACGGAACAAATCACCCGCACAAGTGGACTGCCACTCATGGGCGGCAGCATCCGGGCGACAAGAACTGGAGCGACAAGTACAGCGACGTGGACAGTCCCGAACTGGGCGAGAAGCTCTACGACGCGTTTGTGGGTCTTGCTGTCCGGGGCGCGATCACGGAGAACGCGGCGTGGTACTGCTGGCACGCCAGCCGCAAGCAGGCCCTGCTGGAGGCGGTCTGGGAGAAGCACGGGGCTTTTGTGCACCAGCAGATCATCTGGGTTAAAGACCGCCCAATCCTGACGCGAAGCTGGTATATGTGGCAGCACGAGCCTTGCTTCTTTGGATGGCGCAAGGGAAAGAAGCCAAAGCGTGTCGCAGAGGACTATCCGCCCAGCGTGTGGCAGTTCCCCACCCAAGCGCCGGGGGAGACGACCGATCACCCGACGCAGAAACCGGTGGAGCTGTTCGCCATTCCGATGCGGCAACACACCGACAAGGGAGACATCTGCTATGAACCGTTTTCTGGCAGCGGGACGCAGTTGGTTGCGGCGCAGATTCTGGGGCGGATGTGCTACGCGATGGAGCTGTCGCCTCCGTTTGTGGCCGTGGCACTGGAGCGGATGGCTGAGATGGGGTTAGAGCCGAGGCTGACGAAATGACGGACCTTCGAATTCGCAGAGCGCGCGAGGAGCCAGTAAGGCAGGCACGGGTTCTCAAATGACCGACACTTTATGACACCTTGGCGTACGTGCTGGGCAGGTTGGTAGGGGGCGCAGGGGCGACACCACGGCGCAACGTGGGCCAGTCGTGGCGCAGAAACCGCCATTCCTCGCGGCTTGCCATGCCGTAAAGAAGCCGCCAGGTTCGGC
>MEKX01000004.1:0-6311 GCA_001767075.1 Acidobacteria bacterium RIFCSPLOWO2_12_FULL_54_10
TTTATGATGTAGCCCCACGGATCGGGAGAGTAGTCTTTTTCATGATCGCCTGGAACATTAACCCCAGGTATGTCTGGAATCCATTCGTATCGCAACAGCAGGTTAGGATCTCCGTATTTCGCTGCCAATGCCCTCACTTCCGGATCATTCAGCGGCGCGATATAACCTTTGTCGGAGATGGTAATCCACTCGCCTGTGTCGGCTAATTTGTACTTCACGGTTGGGAAGAAAACGTGCATGTGCATTGTATGCTTTAGCGGATATCCATTCGCTTTCGCATAAGCTTGGTCTTTGGGGTCACTGCGACCAGCCGATGGATGAGAGAAGGAAAAGTGCTGAACGCCCGCTCGATTCCGTTCGGACATATTCGCCCACGTCTGCGTCCCTCTTCTCAAAAACTCCACATCGCGAACGGCTTTCGGATTGGTGCCAAATCCATCCTGGTTCAGATACCAATAACCAGGTTCTGGAGCTGTTGGGAATTTTGCATTTTTTAATTTGGGATGTTCAAGCAGCATGCTGAATACATCGCCGGTCTTGCCGCCTCCTTCAATTTTGGTCACTCGGCCATGCTCGCTGATATTCACTGTCATGACTGGCTGGAACCCAGTGTGATTGGAAGCAGCTCGGATGACTCCTGACTTCCACGTCGCCATGGATGCGGCAGGGTACACCTGCAGGTGCCCTTCCGTATAGTCTGACACCTGTTCTGCCCAATGTCGCGTTTGCTCGGGCGTCAATGTCCAATGCAAATTAGTCCCCTCGGGATCGGTGAAGGTCCCTTCCGACACGTGCGGTACGGGTGCAACCATGCGGTCGTCGATTAAACTCCACACATCGCCGGGAAACCCGCCGAACTTGCTCAGCAACTCCTGCGGTGATTCGTAAATCCAGTTCCCTAATTGAACCTTGTTCTTGTGCCGTTCTCCGGCAAGGCCTTGGGCAAATGTTCGCCCGCCAATGCCTGCCAAATAGAACTTGATCTCCGGGTGCTTGTCGAAGTATGCGCCGATGTTCCGCCACATGAAAAGATCCGACCATTGTTGCCCGAACGTTTTCTGCATTTCGTCGGGAAGGAACGGAATATAGTCCGGCTCGAAAACACCGATTTCTTTCCAACCATCCTGCCCGTAGATCAAATTTGTCTTGGCCCATTCTTTCATTTCAGGTTCGGTCATGCCGGGTAGCGTCCATGCTGGAATTGCCACAGCAGTTACGCCGCGCTCTGCCCAGGCATCTTTAATCGCTTCCCACACCTGAGGATCTTGCTGCCATTGAAGGAAAACATGTACGGTTTGCCCTTTTTGGAGCTTGCCCAGTGGCGCTCGGCCATAGACTTGCCGCACAGCCAGGCGGGCCGCATCAAGCAATTTTGCCTTGCTGGGATTTACCAAGTAACGCGGGTATACAGGCTTTGGATACTGCTCTTTTTGCTGCGCCTGCGCTAATGAATCTCCCCCTTTCAACATAATGGCCAGGATCATCACTGGCAGAATCCATTTCAAGCGAAACCCTTTTACTCCGTGCATCTTTCCCTCCTTAAATTCATTGCAAATTAAATACGTAGGCTGGCAAGATCGGTTTTCTAACATTCTGTCCCAATAACATTGTTCTCGCCTACTACTTATTACAGTTGTTTATAGAAACGGAACGCTTTCGGCATGATATCGCAAGATTGTGGCTCAATCACTTAGTAATTTTTGCAGGATGAAATATGAATTGCTGAACCTATCAGTGGAACTTTTATCTGTCAAGTCGAATTCCAATTCGATTTCTGCATTCGGTTTCGCGCTGATCCTTTGTCTAGTGTAAATCAATAGCAAATGAATTTCGTGAAGCCGGAGGAGTTTCGACCTATGTCAAGGTCAGACTGCATATTAAAAATTCCTCCGGCATCTCGGATTATCGATCCTAGAGCAGTTCAGCTATTAGTATGGTTTCGGTTCCCAACCTTCCGGGATCGGTTCAGGCCAAGTGCTCGGGCCTACCGGCTGAGATCCGATCTCTCTTGCCAAGGTTGCCCCTAAATGAATCGGCCTTCCTCCAACCACCGTCATCAGTATCTCAATCTTCGGAATGTCCGCCTCCGGAATCGTCAGGTAGTCCCGGTCCAGGACGAGGAAGTCGGCATAGGAACCCAGTTTCAGCATGCCGATTTTATTTTCCCGCAGGGTATAATAGCCCCCCCAGTTCGTCAGAGCCTTCAGTTGGGTTACTCGGTCGGTCTTCTCGCCCGGCCCATATTCTCTCTTGTCTTTGTCGTTGTAACGATTCATCCCTTTGGTCACAAAGAAAAACAGCTTATGCGGCAGCGGCCTGTCGATCTCGAAGCTGTTCATGATGCCGGCTTCTGTTACGCTCTTGCGGGGTACTACCCAGTTGGTGTACTCCAAACCATACTGCTTGGCGATCAGTGATGCGCCGCGGTGATTCTCCCACAGTATCGTGTTGATCATGCTGGTCATCATTCCTAAGTTCTTTATGCGGGGAATCTGTGCCGGACGGGGAGCGCCAGCGCCGTGATCAAAGGTATGCCGCTTGGAGCGAATTTGTTCCGGGCTCAATCCGGCTTTCTTGCTTCCTTCTTCAATCGCATCCATGACGTAATCGATCCCCCTGTCACCATCGGAGTGCATGGTTGCTATCCGCAACCCGGCTTGGGCGATGGACACATTTGTGGTGTAGCCCTCGGTTCCCGGAGCATTGGAACACGGGTCCCCGTCCCAATTGGCGCCGCGTTTCGCTTTCATCGCCTCGGCGAACTCTGCTCTTTCAGGAATCGAGAAGCAGCCCCCCGCTTCGCCAAACGCGCCAATAAACCACAAGTAGTCTGATCCCTGACCCAGCATTCCGGACAGATGCCGCAGGGTATCCAGGTCCCACCCTTTCGGAGCTACGGCGTCATGCCAGGTCCACGCATAACGCGCGGGCATGTCGCCTCGTTGATCAATAATATTCAACGCTTGCAGGTTCGTGTATGCATATGGAGCGGAACCGTAAGCGGTCACTCCATATCGCGCCCACAACTCCATTTCCGATTTCAATAGTTCGGCCAGCATCGGCACTTTCCCCTTGAGGATCACGTCGGATGGCGTCTTGCGGCCCACCCAGCCCGTTTGCCTGTTGCGATTGCTCAGGTCCGAATGCACGGTTGCATATTCTTCCAAACCCTTTGTGTTGAGCTGGCAGGAGCTTGTGAATCCATCGCTGATGCAGACCGGGTTGTTGGGCGCCAGGGTATCCAGGTATTCCTTCTTGATCAAGTCTTCCCATACCGTACAGCATTCCCCCCGGCCTTCAAATTGATCGGCCCATTCGTAATCTGGGCCCCAATTAGGAATCATCCTGATCCATTGTCCCGGTTTCGCTTTCGCTACAGCCGCTTTCATGGCTGGTTCAAACAGCGCAAACTGTTCCTTCGCAGGTTTGCTCGGCATGAAGCGCGAGATCATTACGTCGTCATTCGGAAATACGTGCCGATATGCCAACGGCTCGGTCCACATCCAGTCGACGGGGTGCTCATGCGTCATGCTGAATCCCGGCACCACCGTCCGGCCTTTCAGGTCAACTTTCTGAGTTTGTGGTCCCGCTAAAGCCTGAATTTCCGCGTTGTTTCCAATTTTGAAAACCTTCCCGTCGCGAACCGCAATCGCTTGCACAACGGTCCCAACGTTGGACGTGAACGAGACATCATCCATGGTTAGAATCTTCCCGTTGTAAATGACCATCTCTGGATACTTAACCAACTCCAGAGGCGCCGTAACCGTCTGAGACCGCCCTGCGACAGCGCCAGCGAATAATACCAATGCAATGAGCACTGGTTTCTTTATGGTTTGCATTTATATCTTCCTCCTCCAAATCGAATAGATCAAAATGGCTTCCCGCATTAATCTTTATTGCGAAAAGACCAGCATACAGCCCTCTCCCCGAAGAGTTAAACAGTTATACCGCCTTAAGTAGTTGTTCACATTATTGCAGATTTCCGCAGTGATCTCTCGAAAATAAGTTTCAAATATATCTCATTGAGATCGTTGTCCCTATCAAACTAAGGGGCCTGTGATGGGTCCTCGAAAAAATGAGCCAAAGTAAAAGTGAGTAATGCGGCAGATGAGGGGTCCTGGATTCTTGTGCCAGGGTCAAAGTGACTTTTGCGGGTTTTACAGATCTTTCAGATCGCAACTACCTGCGTTCTGAAAGGCGAACTCGTGCAGTAGCATCGAAAATCATATGATGCCCATAAGAGAAATATGTCGAATTTCTCTAGCTTGGATTCCAAATGGACTCTAGAACTCTACATAGGAGGGCAAGAATTTCACGTAACTCTTTGAAAAACATGGTGGCCAGAGACGGAATCGAACCGCCGACACCAGCCTTTTCAGGGCTGCTTACCGACAATGCTAAGTGGTTCAGAATCAGCGCAGGTGCCAGCCGATGGCGGTCGCCGGTTTGATGATCACCTGGACCGAACGCCAATTGGACCAAGACTTGGATAGCTAAACCCAGAAGAGTCGGTCTGACTGGCTGAGCTGAATCCGACCCCGCTGGTTTCGGCGCAGGTCATTCAGTTGGTGCCGAAGAGCAACAATCTTCAACTGTAAGTTCTACCTGGTTTTGAAGAAGCACCGAACGGCATAAAAAAGGGAAACAAAGAAGGTTTTCATGGCACCAGAAAGGTTATCAGGCCATTTCACTATCCTTAATTATTCCAATTCGTTCGAATTTTTGGCAGGGACAACCGATCACGGAAGTGCACTAATTCACAAGTTGTATATATGTATTATGCTCAGATGCAGTTTCTTTAATTTCTCTTGACTAAGATAATTCCATGGATTACTCTCCATCTTGTTATTCAGTAACTACATTAAATTGTGCATTTCATGCTAGCCGCCCTGTCATCTGAGTATAATACATTGGCTATAACTCAGAACTAGAGGTTTCCAGAAAATGTACCAAACCAAAAAAGAAAACGCATTGCATGTGAAGTATCCAAATGGAGGGGACTCCGCGCATTTTAGCCATAACAAGTAGAGTTGCTTGGTCCATTTGCTAAATCGCGAGGACCGCCAATTGGAAGCGAATATAGGATGGAATATTCCCTCTTCCCAAGCGTCTTGTCTTAACAAGTTTTTGAATTGAAGGAGAATGCAACATGAAAATCAATGACATTTCTCAAGCTTCTGGTCCTGATGATGACTATAGGAATCAAACTCGACAGAGGGAACGCCTTCAAGGGTGGCGTAGCTGGATTTCGATTTTTGTAAACGGCGGTCTTGTTTTTTTGAGTTTGGGTGGTCTATATATTTTGTTCGCCCCGTTCTCTGTTGCCAATCAGGTCAATGTGCTTGTGCACACTATGTTCGGATTGGTTTTTTTGGTTCCTTGTTGTTGGTATCTGGTTCAGCACTTCTTGCGCTATTGGCGCAGCCCCGTGAGCCATATCCTGATTCTGGGATATATCAGCCTTGCTGCACTGATCCTTTGCTCTGTGTCTGGCATAGTCCTGACACTTCAAGCGGTCTTTGGAACCCGCATCAGCTACTCTTGGGACTTGGTTCATATCGTAACGACTTTTGCAATTCTCGCCTTCGTTGGGATTCACATTCTTCCGATTTTTGCACGCGAGCGGAAAACAGCAGCGTCAGGCGAAACTGCACCTGTACTGGCGGCAGTTGGTTATTTTAGCAAGGGGGTTTTGGTGGTGACATTGGGTGGCATTGCCGTGGTGGGCCTTGGCACGTATGCCTACCGAGGCCCGGTAATTAACAATGAGTTCCCGGAAGATTATAGTTTCAAATTTGGGAAAGAGCGACCTTTTGAGCCCAGTTTGGCTAAGACGGCGAATGGGAATGCCATGGACTCGGCTCTGCTATCAGGTTCCCTTTCCTGCGGGACAAGCGGCTGCCACGAGCAAATCGTTAAAGAGTGGGAATCCAGCGCCCATCGCTACGCTGCCATGGATGTCGGGTTTCAAAAGATTCAGATGAACATGGCGCAAGAAAACGGCCCCGAATCAACTCGGTACTGCGGAGGATGTCATGATCCCATTTCCCTGTTTTCGGGTACGAAAAATTTATTTACAAACGATAAGGAGCTGACTTCGCTGCACGGTTACCAAGAAGGCGTCGCTTGTCTAGCCTGTCACTCGATTCGCGAGGTGGACGTTAAAGGCAATGCGAACTATGTGATTGCTCAACCTCCGCGGTATATGTTTGAGATGGATTATGACGCGAAACAGACAGGGACTACCCGCTTCTTGAGGGATTTTTTAATACGTTCCTATCCACGCGAACATGTGAATAGCCTCAGCAAAC
>MEKX01000004.1:6317-20103 GCA_001767075.1 Acidobacteria bacterium RIFCSPLOWO2_12_FULL_54_10
TCAAAACACCGGAGTATTGCGCAGCTTGCCACAAGCAATTCATTGACGAGCAGATCAATAACGTCGGATGGGTGCAGCTCCAGAATCAATATGACAACTGGAAAGAAAGCCGTTGGAACCATCCTGGCAAACCGCAGGCAACCATCGAGTGCCGCGAATGTCATATGATGCTGGTACCCTCAGAGGATCCAGCAAGAGGAGATAGCGGGGATTACAATCGGTCTCCAAACGATGGCTTGGCACGCAGTCACCGCTTCATCGCCTCAAACCAGTTCATGCCGGCATTGCTGAAGCTTCCTGGCTGGGAAGAGCAGTTAGCGTTGACCGAGAAGTGGCTCCAGGGAAAACAGGAAGTGCCGGAGATAGCTCATAAGTGGCAAACCGGTCCTGTCGTGGGAGTGGAATTGGATGCTCCCCAGGAGGCGAAACCAGGCGACGATTTAAAGATTAAAGTGATCATCACTTCCAATAAGGTTGGTCACGATTTCCCTACTGGCCCTCTAGACATTATCCAGTCTTGGGTGGAACTGGTTGTCACCGATCCCCAAGGAAAGGTCCTCTACTCCAGTGGCACAGTAGACCCCAAAGGTTTCATCCAACCGTGATCATTCATGTTCAAAGCGGAACCGGTGGATCAGCAAGGTAATTTGATCGACCGTCATAATCTGTGGGAAATGGTCGGCGTACGTCATCGCCGAGCTTTATTTCCGGGATTCTCCGACACGGCCGAGTACAGCGTACCTCTTACTGAAATAACCCAGGCGCATCGACCGTCACAACCCCAGCAAATCACCGTTCCGATTACAGCACCTGCGAATGGCAGCGGTGCTTTGCAAGTTCGGGTGCGACTGCTGTACCGCAAGATAGATCAGTATCTGCTGAACTTCCTGTTCGGTGAAGAAAGCGGCGTTACCTCCCCTATCACCGAGATGGCTTCAGACACCCGCATGATCCAAATCTCCAGTCCAAGCCGAAAGGTTGTCTCTGCACGCTAGTGGCTGATGGATGCCTATGGCCAGGAAACCGTTAACACGGCGCAAGCGTTTGATCTTTCAATACACCTTGTTCGGCATTGTTTCGGTACTTGCAGCCACAGGCATTCTGTTGCTGGTGCGTGGACGCCCCAAGCCTTACTTGCCTGGGGAAAAGGTAGAGGGCATTACCAGTGATCTCGCCCGGAATCTTCCGGCAGGTTATCCTCAAATTCAATTCACCAACGTCGCCACCCAGGCAGGTATCCGGTTCAAACATTTTCATGGAAAACGAACCACCCAGTTACCAGAAGACATGGGATCCGGGGCTGCTTGGGGGGATTTCAACAACGATGGCAATCTGGACCTGTACGTTTGCGGCATTGCGGCTCCGTTGGGCGTTTCTTCGGAAGAAGTGGCTCGCTCCACCGGCGGCAACAGGCTTTTCCTCAACAATGGCAACGGCACGTTCAAGGATGTTACTGAAATGGCTGGGGTCGGTTTTAAAGGTGTCAGTATGGGAGCAGCCTGGGCCGATTACGACAATGACGGCCATCTCGACTTGGTCGTTACAAGTTTTGATCGCATTGCTCTTTACAGGAACCGCGGTGACGGGACGTTTCAGGATACATCGGTAATGGCCGGATTTGACCGGCACCGGGGATTCTGGACGGGTGCTTCATGGTCCGATTATGACCGTGATGGCTTCGTGGATCTGTATATTTGTGGTTACGTAAAGTATAGTTTCGATCCGGAATTCTCTAGTAAATCCAGCAGCCAATACTCGGAAGTTATCCCTTTCATGCTCAATCCCTCGTCGTATATGCCAGAGCGCAACCTGCTTTTCCGAAACAATGGTGACGGGACTTTCAGGGAGGTAGCGGAGGAGGCGGGCGTTGATAACCCGGAGGGACGCAGTCTGTCGGCCGCCTGGGCTGATTTTGACGGCGATGGCTGGCCCGACATTTATGTCGCCAATGACATCTCCGACAATGCCATGTATCGAAATCTCGGCAATGGGAAATTTGAGGATATTTCCCACAGCGCCTGGGTCGCCGATTATCGTGGCGCTATGGGACTTGGGGTTGGCGATTACGACCGTGATGGCGACTTCGACATTTACGTCACGCATTGGATCGCCCAGGAAAATGCCCTGTACTGGAATCTGCGCCTCAGCAACGATGGAGGCACCAAAGCAGGGCCGCTCCAATTCACAGATATTGCCGACATGGTGGGACTGGGGCAAATTGCATTAAGTGTTATCGGCTGGGGAACTTCGTTTTTTGATTACGACAACGATGGGCTTCTTGATCTGTTCACTGTGAATGGCAGCACATTTCAGGATGAGAAGGATTCCTCCCACCTGGTGCCGATGAAAAACCATCTCTTTTGGCTGAAAAGCCCTGAAGACGGCTACTTTGAAGTTGGTGCTGTGAGCGGGCAGGTTTTCCAGGAACTTCATGTGGGTCGCGGAGCCGCCTTCGCCGACTATGACAACGATGGCGATGTCGATATCTTTGTGGTCAATCATGAAGGAAGCCCTCTCTTGTTACGGAACGACGGGGGCAATAAGAACAACTGGCTGAAAGTACGGCTTCGGCCAACAAAAAGCAACCGTAGCGGTTATGGCGCGGTTGTCCAGATAGAGACCAACGGGATCAGGCAAATTCAGGAGATTGGCAGCCAGTCATCGTATCTCTCCCAAAGCGCACTGGAGGCTCACTTTGGACTGGGGCATTCAAAAACGGTTAGCCATTTATCCGTGCGATTTCCCAGCGGCGAAGTTCGGGTGTTGGAGCAAATTCCTGTGAACCAGACCGTTGTGGTTGCAGAATGAAAAATACGCTCATCACGCTTTGTGCGATTGTGTTAATTGCTTTTAGCCTTATTACTTTATTGCACAGGAGGTCTCAGGAAAACTCCGATCCGCTTTCCAATGCGGCTGATCAAGGAAAACAGCGGATTACCCAATTCTGGACGCTTTACAATCAAGCCAATGCGAATCGGACAAACGGGGATTTTGAAGCGGCCGTCAATGGATTTCGTCAATGTTTGAAACTCAATCCCACGCACGAAAATTCTCTGTACAATCTTGGCACCAGCCTGGTCGAACTCGGCGATTACCAGGAAGCTGTGAAAGCCTTCCGGCAACTCATTGAGGTAAATCCTGAAAGCAATCGTGGTTATTCGGAGCTAGGCAATACACTGGCTCTCATTATCCCTGGTGCGATAGTAGATATCAGTGCGGCACGGGCCGCTTACGAACAAAGCGTGAAAATTAACCGGGAACAGGCTGGACCTTTTTTGCAACTCGGCAAACTGGAATTCAATCAAGGTAATACAGATGCAGCGATGGAGCAGTTCCGGGTGGCCGCAGGATTCCAGTCGCCAGAAGGTAATTTTTGGGCAGGTTTTACTTTATTTTCAAAAGGCAATTCTAAAGAGGCCAGCGATTATTTTCTCAAAGTCCTGGCCATCCAACAGCACGAAAAGGCCATCGCAAGCAGGGGCGTTCATTCTGAAGGTGACATACTGCCATCGCCGGACAAACCCATGTCCGCTCTGGAAAAATCCAGCCTGAAGTCTCTCGCATTTCTATATTGGACTTCTGTCCGTCTAGGCGGTTATCCAGCAGCAACTCCGAAAGAATTTCATCTTAACAAACCAGTCCCGCCTCCCCTGCCATTTGACGTCCGCATAACAACCGATGCGTGGCAAGCGCGTGAAGATCGCTGCCTCGATCCATTGCGCCGTGCTGGCCATACCCCGGAAGGTGTGGTTGTCGATTGCGTTGCAGAGGATGTAAATGGCGATTCCAATCCCGATCTTTTTCTCCTCCGCTGGCGGAAAGACGCCCTTCTCTACCTGAACCAAGGAATTGACAAATTCTCGGATGCAACCCAGTCTGCGGGCCTTTCAAACATAGGGGGGCAGAGCTTCAGTGCGGTTTTTTTCGATTACAACCGAGACCACTTGCCCGACCTCCTGGTAACTGCTCACGCACCCTTTGAAGAGGCAATTCGCAGCCTTCTCCAACCCGATTACAAGTCCACTGGGAAAAGTTACAATCCCCGCTTATTCCGTAATATTGGCAAAGGACAATTTGCAGAGGTCACCACCCAAGTGGGGCTCAATCATTCCTACGGGACCATGCGAGGCATCGCTGAAGACTTTGACGATGATGGCTGGCTGGACTTGCTCTTCGTCAATGGCGGCCTCGACCGGTTGCGACTCGAACCATCGGTCGTCCTGCGCAATCTCCAAGGAAAAGAGTTTCGCGAAGCGGGCTATCTCCCCAGCTTTAATCAACCAGACAATTTCATCGACGCCACGGTCGAGCGCCCCGGCCCGAATGGAAAATTAGTTGTCAAGCTGGTGAGGAATACCCACCGAATTGTAAATTAAATCTCAATGAAAAAGCATCTCTGCGCGCACTTATCGGAGCAGCATAAAATGATTAATTCCAGCAGTGGTTCTGCAGGCCTCAATTTAACAATGGGGTTTCAGTTACCGGGTAGATTCAGACGTGAGGCAATGCTGCCAAAGCAGTTAGAGACATTTCCCGTGTACGGTACAGATCGGCGCATTGCTCGCAGATACAATCTTCAGGACGCCAGTCGGAAAATTCGGCGCGGATTCGATCTCTGACATTTTCTGACAATTCAGAATCAGCAGGTAGAAGACGGTCGTAAGGAAAACGACACAGTGGACAAGGCCGGGATGCAGACCGGCTATCTGCCGAATTTGAGCGCGATCCTTCCGCCTCGTTTGATAAATTCATCAAGCGCTCGTGCGTTTGCGATTCCGCTTCAAATACCTGGTTGAAGACTGCGGTTGAGACCGGGCCGGTCGATCCAAAAACGGCGAGAAATTCCTCTAAGCGTCTCTGGCGAGCCTGCGCCGCGAGCCAGCCTCGGCGAACCATGCGGCCATCAACCCAGGTGTTCCACAGCACGCGATAGCGGTCGCGGACGCGATTTGCCCAGGCGGGTCCCGTAGCAGCAGTTACATCAAACCGTTTATATCCAAAATGAGGATTTAGCATGTCGGCAATATGCATTAGTTCGTGCCTCAGCCACTCCTGCAACGTACGCTGCTCCAGCAGACGCGCCGGTTTGAGCTGAATGAGCAGGGCTTTGCCCATAGTGAGATTGTCTGGTTCAGGGTCTCGCAAATCATGGAGATCGGCCCCTTCGTCGTGATTCGTGGGAGCCTTGATCACAGAGCAGTGCCGGACTTGTTGGAGGATTTCGGGTTGTTCGTCTAAAGCAGCCAGCAGCGGCGCGGCAAGACGCATGCGATGGAACCATTCAAAATGGAACTTCTGAAAACGGCTTTCGCGTTCTTCCGTTTCCGGCACCTCGTAAATAAGATTTCTGGCTCGCCAGAATCGCTTCTCTTCAGGGTCATTCCTGATTCGCAATAAGATGGTTTCTTCGACCAGAACCGGATCATAAGCTATTTGCAGAAGATTCTTTGATGAAGAGTTGGCCATAGATTCTTCACGAGGTTACTTGGGCGCTTGCAATTGAACCAAATCAGATTGGCCTTCGCAGGCCATCGGCACATGATCTTCTTCTTCCGGTCGAAGTTCGAGTTGGCTGGGCCCTTGTTCGACGCCTGCAAGCCGGCACTCCAGCGATAGAAACGCCAGAAGCACATCGCCCAGCTTGCCATGAAAACTTTTGGGGTCCTGCTCCCGAAGCAAACGGGCGAAAGATCGTCCAAAACGGCCAAGATGATCTTTCAGAAAAAGCCGGACAGCCTTGCGGGTTTCAGCCCGCATCTCCTCATCATTCGATTCGAGCGCATAGGCCTCTTTGCGGGCGAGAAATTCCATAAACTCCAGTTCGCAACTGATGTGATCTGGCCGCTCGCGTTCCTGTTCACAATTCGTCAGTCCAAATGCGATGTAATAACCCAAGACCGCAGACAACTGCCGCGGCTGCGCGAATATCCCTTGCTGGCCATACTCCGTTTCGTAGGGGCAAACCAACCCCCGCGCGGTATGTCCGAAAAGTCGAGCATGGGCGTCCAGCCATTGTTCTATGCTGAATGACTCAATTACCTGTACCCAGTTATGAGTATGAACTACGAGAGCGCTGGATTTATCAGAGGCAAGAAAATTGACCTCTTCCGCGGTGGGCTCGTGCTGATAAGCAGTCAGAAAGGATGCCGCTGCCAGAAAGGCACGCTGTGATTCAATGGCCTGCACCTTTTGAAAGATCGCATCCGTGGGATGATGCAAACCCAGCGATAATGCGCCATACAGCACGCTGCGGCTTAACGCATGGTCGCGAAGGTCCTGCCGATTGTCTGTGCTGTTTTTCGGAATGCTCACTTCTTTTCCCTATCTGCCCGATGGCACTGCATTATTCAACCCTATGCATTTACACACGCCAGCCTAGGATTAAATCGAGTTCTGGTGTTGAGCGGGCCGGACATGCAAAGGCTCTTCAACTTTTGTCCGGAAGATTTCTTTCCCGTCCCTGTTAAATGCAATCACCGTGTCGTCATAAATCTTGACGTCTTTGCCGCGGTAAGTGCCTTCATAGATCAGCGGCCCTTCTTCGACTTCGTAACGGAAAATAATGATGTTGGAGCGGCGGAACAACTGCAAGACCGCAAGAAGCTCACGGTCTGGATGAATATAGCGCTCCAGCGCCCGGTCCACTCCTGGGCCGAACATCTGCCGCAGGTAGTCTCTGGGAACCCAGCGCGGAGGAATGTAGTAGCCATTCGGAGAGGTTCCCAGTTGAGGATAGAGCGGCAATGCGACTTTAGCCACGTGTACAAGATAGTAAAGTGGATGCTGGCGGTCTTCCGCCCAGCTCCCATCTTCGCTGAGTTTCACCAGGCCTTGCATGCGAATTTGCCCGATGCAGGCGGCCATGCAGCGAGTCTCCATCGGCTGGCCGTTTGTCTCAGGATCGGTGCCTTCAACGCGAGGGTAGCAGGCAATGCATTTTTCAGAGACGCGCGTATTGCCCCTGTACATGCTCTTCTTATAAGGACACGCTTCTACGCACTTGCGGTATCCCCGGCACTGGTTTTGATCCAACAATACAATTCCATCTTCAGGACGTTTGTAAATTGCTTGTCTCGGGCAGGCTGCTAAGCAAGCTGGATACGTGCAGTGATTACAGATGCAGCCAGATAAAAGAACCACGTATTATGGACCGGTAGCTGCTCGCCGGTTTCATGAAACCGATACCGCTGACCTTTTGGCCCCACGGGGTTGTCCTCATAGATGTTTGGAGAATTCCACTCTTCATCTGTAGGCAAATATCCCAGCACCCGGGCGCTGGCCGGTTGCATGGCTTTTTCTGCTGCCTCGAAAATCGTTTTCCCCGCAAACTGACCGTACATGGACTTGGCGTTATCCGACACCGCGCCATTCCAAACCTGCCCCTCAGGATCAGCCTCCCGCAAATATTGGAGTATTTTGGCATCCCAGAATTGCGGGTAGCCGCCGTATGGTTTTGTCTCCACGTTAGCCCACCACATATGCTCTTGGCCTTTGTTGAACGTCCAGGTGGATTTGCAGGCCATGGTGCAGCTTTGGCAGGCGATGCAGCGGTTGATATTGAAGACAAAGGCGAATTGGCGATCCGGGTATTTCGCCTCATAGGGATAACCCATCTCTCTTCCGAGTTGCCAGTTATACACTTGACTCATCATCAACCTCGCTTCCAGTCTCTAAGGGCTAGGATTGCTCAGTTTCCCCGCCCAGAGAAATCAATGGAACTTCCCAATCCTCTTTTGCCGGCGCATCCTCCACCCGTATTCGGAACTTTCCCCAGACGGCCAGCGTTTCTCCAATAATGGATCGTATTTTTTCTTCCCCCAGGGTCTTCAGTGCTCTGTTTGCTCCCGCGTAAAAGGGGTGGTGGAATAAAGCCAGCAGCCGCTGTTCGGAAAAACCCATTCGCGCGAATTCCTCCGCGAACACATACGCCATTTCCAATTCCGACCCTTCTTCAGCCGGAACCTCGACGCCGATCAGCAGATGCGGATCGCTCGGGTCTGGATCATCGTAGGGCATTTTTATTCCTCGCTGCTTCGCAGCCAAACGGGTCAGGACCTGACTTTTATCAATTGGCCCGTGAGATAGAGCTTCATGAATTCATTTTCGTTGTCAGGCGTAAAACCGGTGGTTGCAGGTTTCCAGATGCCAATGCCTCCGAGACCACCGTCTTCGGCCTTAACAACCCGGACCAAGGTTTCCTTCGGAACCGTATTGATCGCATGATTGTCAGCTTCACCGCCAAAAATAAAGGACATGGCAACCTTCGCCTTGTGAAAGAGCGTATCAGTCTGATGCATCGGCATATGCCAGTTGCGCGTAATGGACTGTTGTGACCCGTACCGCAGATTCGCTTGGTAGCCGGTATTTTCTGACAATGCTCTTCCGTCCGGCCTGGTCTCGTGTGCCTTGACGCTTTTTTCCGTAGCAATGTAGGGAGCGTGCTTCATCATGATGATGTTGTACGGATACGCGGAGTTGTATTTGACGCGCAGCATGCAGCGGGACACGCGGTAGAAAGGATCCGCCGGGCTGGCGCCTAAATAGGGCCGGTCGGCTGGATTGGCGTCCACGTACACATAGTCGCCGTCGTTGACGTTCAGGTCGCGTGCCGCCTGCGGGTTCATATGCAATTGGTGCTCCCCAACGGAGGGGGCTCTCTTATCCAGGCGGTACGGATCGCCGAAATTGGAATCGTACATCATGTGCCAATCCACATTAGACCAGGAGCTATGCACCCGGTGCCGCGTCTTGGGCGTCAGACACCAGAACTGAAATCCCTTCTGCCACAAGAAATTGCTGGTCTGTTTCACCTGGTTCCAGGGCATTTTGATATTGCGCACCGTGCGCATATCCCAGTGCTCCGCGCCGGGCGCGATTCCGTAGTCCTCCGGCCTGACGTTGGGATTGCTGCTGACAATCACATTCGGCAGGTAAGGGGTCGCTTCCGGGGCCTCGCGATGAACAATGAAATTTTCCCCATATTCAATCGCTTCCGGAACGTCCGAATACGCATGCAGCCGCCCGGTGTCCGTTAAAAACGGCTCGTTGTCGTGCACCTGCTCGTAGAACGGAATCCGGGGATACGTTCGGAAATTCATCAGGGCGCCGCCCGGCGGTCCATACTTTCCGGCCATCAGGTCTTCCACTTTGTACCCGGATGTGGTCGTGGAAGAGTCCAGCAATCGCTGGAGGTAAACTTTTCGGTTGCCCTCCAGCTCAAACTTGAAATAATCCCGGAACCGCTGGTCGCCTGTTTCCTCTGCCAGCGCCGATGCGATTCCTGCCAGGATCGTCAAGTCGTCTTTGCTGTTGAACAGCGGGGTGATCCCGCCCTTCCAGACTTGCAGGAAGGGATTGGAGCAACTGCCCGTCACTTCCAAATCCTCGAACTCCAGCCAGGAATTCGCCGGCAATGCGATGTCGGAATATTCGATTGAAGCGGTCATCTGGATGTCGATGGAAACGATCATTTCCACGTTTGGATTGACGTTCTTGATCATGGCGTAGGCCCACTTCGCGTTGTTGATCAAGTTGACGTTGGTGAACAGAATGGCCTTGCTGGGCGTGGGCATGTGCGTTGCGCCGGTGAAATTCTTCCGTCCGAATTTCGGTGTGTTCACGATCAGAGCCATGTCGCCGTGGTTCCAGTAGGCAGGCTCTTCGTCCTTGAAATAAGCATGTGCGACTATGTTTTTCCCTGAGGCGCTGGGGTCCAAATTCATTTGGAACGGATCTTCCGCCACCCATCCTTTGAAACCCGGCCCGGTCAACGGAGAGCCCTGGAAAAGAGCCGCTTTGTAATTGCCCGCCCAAGTATGGGAACCGGAACCCGGTTTTCCTATATTTCCAGTCAGCATCAATGGCAGGTAAGATGCCCGATTCATTTCCGTAGCATGGAACCAGTGATTGATTCCTTCACCCTGATGAATCGCAACCGGCTTCATGGTTGCAATATCTTCTGCCAATTGCTCCACCAAATTCCGTGGCGCCTTGGTAATATCGCAAACCGTATCCAGGTCATAGTCCCGCAAATGTGTTTGATACAAGGTCCACAAGGTTGACACTCGAACCGTGCTTCCGTTGACCAGCCTTACCTCCCAACTGCCTTCCAAGACTGGATTAACTTGCATGGTTGCACCAATCTGATCTCTAGTAACGGCTCGGGCTGCATTTGCATCCCAAATTACATAATCGCCCAGCTTCTCATGCTGTTCTGCGGTTAGTCCCTGAATCTTCATGGAAGGCCCGTCGGACTACAAGCCGCTCCGGTAATTCGCGAAAATTTCACTAGCTCGTAATCGTTTTAGATTGTCGGTTCGCACCAGAAGAGGAAAATCTGTGAACCGTTTCACGAAATCCTCGTCATATTTCTTCTGGTCCATCATCAGTTTAGTGATACCCAGCCAAAGCGCGGCATCCGTGGCTGGACGAATGGGAATCCAGTAATCGGCTTTCGTCGAGGGCGGCCCGTACTCAGGCGCAATAACCACTACCTTGCCGCCTCGCTCCATGCATTCAATGAACCAGTGGGAGTCGGTCAGCTTGTTCTCCACCAGGTTCTTGCCGTCCATGATGATGAGCTTGGAGTAGCGCAAATCGTTGAAATCGCAGTCCGAGGCCTGTAAGCCATGGACCCAGGGATGGCCGGGCGCTTGGTCCCCATGCCATGTATAGTTGGACCACGTTCGGCCAGCCAGGGCTTTCTCATGATCTACGTTACGAATTTTTTCATCGAGAAACGCCAGGGAATTGTTCAGTCTATAGATGCCGTACTTGCCCAACACCCCCAACAAGCCCATCCCGCCGCGCATCTTGACGCAACGCGTGCCGGCCCCGCCCATGGCTTCGACCATCTCTGGCTGGTAGCCTTGGGCTAGCAACTTCTTTTTTCCTTCTTCTCCGCTATAACGCGTGGAAATGGATACTAAAGCACGTGCAATCTTCTGCGATGCTTCCTCCCAGCTTACTTGGACGAATTCATCGTCTCCGCGCGCGTCAAACTTGTACCGGGCTTTTGTCTCTGGGGTCATTTCCGGAAAACCGGCATCGGCCCAATCCTTCCAGCCTTTTCTCATAATGGGATGTCGCAAACGATAGGGGCCATAAAGGACGCGGTGGAATGTATACCCTTTGGCGCACTGCCTGGGGTTCCAATTAGCCGTGGCATGATTTCCGTACAGATCGGCATAATCCTGGATGTCGTATGTAGCGCCGCTGCGCACGACAATGCCATTTCGGACGTAGGAGCGTATGCGGCAGGCGTGCGTGTCGTTTGGCGAGCAAACCCAGTCAAACGAACGGTCGTAGCGGTACTGATCGCGGTATATTTTTTCCCACTCGCGAGAGACGGCGCGGGAGAGGGGATTGGTTTCTCCCGGGGCCGGTTGCAAATAGCGGCATCCCATGCTCAGTCCAATGACAGTGCCCCCGGCGCCGATCCCCAGCCATTGCAAAAAGTCTCTGCGCGTTACGTCAAAATTGGGTTTCTGGTCGTCCTGATTCATGTTTGTCAAGCTCCTCTGCCCCCCATTTGAAGGACCGATCTTCCGCATTCGTGAACCAATCCAGTTCCTGCAATTATCCCGGATTACTGAATCATCAATTCCTGCCAGATCGTGATCGACTTCTTCCCATCCCGGTCGGCGGCGCTGCCGTCCCATATAGCAAAGGCCACCGGATGAGTGCTCCCAGAACGCAAGGATACCTTGCCCTCGCCCGTTGCATCCAAATTGCGCCGCAACACCACCCTGTAGGATCCGTTTTCATAAACGCCGGAGGCAGCTACGTCTTGATCCTGCGTCGGATGCGCCAAGAGCGTGCCAAACCCGGATGCATGCAGATTTTCAGCAGCGCTTTTGCGGGTTGGGTCGGACACAATATTTCCGGCGCCCCAGCCGGTCACAAACGTCGGGTCGGATTCCAGCGTCAGGGCATTGCGCGTGGGCTGCTCCAGGGGCGACCGCAATGTGTTTGGATAAGAATCAATGCCGATGTTCGGATATTGTTTATCGATTTCCTGGAAGGCAGGCTCCAGGTCAGCTTGCCGTTCTGATTTCCACATCCAGATGTTGACCTGCGCACCATGTACTGTTTCCCCCATGCCAAAAAAAGGAGGATCTTGCGAGTCGAGAGCAAACTCGATGGCTGCCGCGTCACGGAAATCCTGCGGACGTATCGCCAGGTGGTCATTGGAGGCATCATTCCAGGCTAATTGAAGAGCGATTTCCTTGCCGTCGTGCAGTGCCTGCACAGTAATTGTTTCCGGTCGCTGGTCTCGCCACCATAGCGGCATCAAATGCAGTTCGACCGCCGGCGCACTGCGCCACAGAGAGTCATCCGGATGCGCCGGTAAATTGGGGACTCGTTTCGCCGTGATCTGAAACCGCTTCATTTCCATCTTGGCCCGCTGCGTATCACTGGATAGCGCGCGCACCAAATGCACCAAATCCCAGGCATCTTGCCCGTAAAGATGACTATGCGATGGCATCGGCGATCCTGGCTGACCGGCGACAATCCTCTTGTACACCTCCTCCGGTTCTGGGCTTCCCTTGTAGATTCCGACGCTCAGATCACGCGGGCGCACCGGAAAACCTTCCGAATCCTCTTGCTTTTGGGGGCCATCTCCCCGACCGGTCTGGCCATGGCAATTAGCGCAGTTCTTGGCGTAAAGATCCCTTGCATTGGCCTCTGACTGCGCTGTGTAGGGAGGTTCAGGGGGGACCTGCACACGGCCTGTAGGCATATCCGTGGGGCTTTGCGGTTGGTGGTCAGGACCGCTGATCAGGGGATTCTTGGAAAATGCCTTAATATAATGGACCAATCCCCAGCGTGTTTCTTCAGTGAGATGAGCCCAAGACGGCATTGCTGAACCAGGCATTCCACGTGAGATGGTTAGAAACAAGTCCTCGTCGGTGGGGACAAAGTCCCATGTCGAAACCAGTCGGAATCTTGCCGCTTGAAAATTACGGGGCTTCGGATAAAGCAAATAGGCGGCTGGCCCTTGGCCATCTCCATTCAGTCCATGACAAGGTGCGCAGTTTCTTTCAAAGGTGGTCTTTCCCAGCTCCAGCAGATTCGGGGAACTTGCCATTCCTGCAACAGGCTTCAAATTTCCGACCGATTGGCTCGCATCTGGTGTTCTATTGCAACTGACTGTTAAACAGCTAAAAAACAATAACGGTAATATCGCCATCCTTTTATGTGATGGTGACGCATAACACGATATGGTGTTCATATGCACATCCCTCAGAACGCCAATGTCGACTCGCAATGGTGATTCAACTTCGTTTGGCATCTCGTGTGCAAATACGAGTCCATTGTCCGATTTCAATGTAACCCGTTGATTGCATTACTTGTGGATTCCAAACGATTGTTGGCTGTATCTGATGGATGATCATACAGTGGGTTATTAAGACCAGAGTGGGTGTATCTTTTCACCCAGTTCGCACTTACGAAATGTGCGGCTCGGGATCGATTGACCCGACCGATCTTTTGTATCAAACGTTGTGAGACAGTTTACATCACTGAGGGGTCCTGGATTTTCGTACCAGGGTCAAAGTGAGTTTTGCGGGTTTTGCAGGCCCATCAGATCGCGGCGAGCCGCGATTTGATGGGCGAACTCTTGTGGCGTCCTCTCCCCTAGACCATTTTTATGGTTGATGTATAGAGCCAGGTCAATGGCGAACTATCCCCGCAAGGTGATACCCGTGAATAGCCGGGGGCAACGCCCCCGGTAGCGAAAGCTCCCCAGTTTAGGTTCGACCCTGAAGGGGTCGTACCGATGCAT
>MEKX01000005.1 GCA_001767075.1 Acidobacteria bacterium RIFCSPLOWO2_12_FULL_54_10
GTTCGCAGAGAATCGCCAGACATTACTATACACCATCTATAAAAATGGTCTAGTACCTCCGATTGTTATTTTTATATCTTTCAAAGCAATGTATTTACACTGCTTTTAGGCTGTGTTAATATGTCCTGCGAAGCTGTTTAAAATGTAATATATTGATTACATTATGCTTATGACCATTCTCTCGAACTACAATTCCCTGTTAACGGAAAATCAGCCTATTCCTTTATTTATCAATAGATTGCGATCAAACTAAGGAGAGATGAGCAGCCCGGATTGCGAACCTAACCAAAATGGATTCAATAGAAAATCTTTTTGAACCGCAATTAGATTTATTCCTGAATCACCTGCGCGTGGAAAAGGGTTCCTCCCCTAACACCGTCGAGGCCTATCGCCGCGATTTAATCAAATTTCTGAAGTTCCTCGCAAAATCGGACGATACCTTAGGAGGCATAGGTCCAACGGGTATTCGAAAGTTCCTGGCATTCCTGGACCAGCAGAATCTAGAAAGCCGAAGCATCGCTCGGCACATCGTGAGCCTGCGTCAATTCTTCCGCTTTTTGCGAAGGGAAGACATCGTCTCCGTGAACCCGGCGGAGAATTTGGAATCGCCGCGCATCTGGAAGGTGTTGCCGAAATATTTATCGCTTGATGAAGTGGATCGTTTGCTCAAGCAACCGCCGCAAGGCAGCGCTTTGGGGATCAGAGATCGCGCGATCCTGGAGATGCTCTATGCGACCGGCCTGCGCGTATCTGAGTTGATCGGCCTGCGCATCGCCGACG
This sequence comes from Acidobacteria bacterium RIFCSPLOWO2_12_FULL_54_10, assembly GCA_001767075.1. Taxonomy (GTDB): domain Bacteria; phylum Acidobacteriota; class Terriglobia; order 2-12-FULL-54-10; family 2-12-FULL-54-10; genus 2-12-FULL-54-10. The sequence goes on from MEKX01000005.1 coordinate 781, forward strand.
TGAATCTCGATGCCGGTTTCGTCCGTGCTCTCGGCAAGGGCAACAAGCAGCGCGTCGTGCCGCTCGGCAAAGTAGCAGCCGCGGCTATTGAGAAATATCTGGCGGAATCGCGCGGAAAACTTCTCGGCTCCCATCAATCGCCGTATCTCTTCGTCAGCCGCCGTGGCACGCGCTTAACGCGGCAAAGCATTTGGGTGCTCATCAGCCGTTATGGAGCGCTTGCCGGTATCCAGAAGAAAATTACGCCCCATCTCATGCGCCATAGCTTCGCCACGCATCTGCTTTCTCGCGGCGCCGATCTGCGCTCCTTGCAGATGATGCTGGGCCACGCCGATATTTCCACCACGCAGATTTACACGCACGTAGCAGCTTCGCGCTTGCGCGACATTTACCAGCAATTTCATCCTCGCGCCAAGGCCGGATAAGGGCCGGTTGATTTCTTATGCCTGATTATTTGTTTTTAATGGAAAGCCGGTTGAGTCCACCCCAGTGGCAGGTCATCTTGCGTATGCGGCAAGCCGCCCAGGCTTCCGCCATGAATCTTTATCTGGTCGGCGGCGCCGTCCGCGATTTGATCGGCGGCTATCCCATCGATGACTTCGATTTTGCCGTCGACGGCAAAGCCCTCAAGCTGCTCCGCCCTTTGGAGCGCGATGGCGCTTCCATCCTCTCGAAAGACAAAAAGCTTCAGGAGGCCGAGCTGCAATTTCCCTCAGGTGTCCTTGCCAGCCTGTCCATGACCCGTTCGGAGACTTTCTTGAAGCCCGGCGCTCCGCCCGTTATCGCGCCAGCATCGATTTTAGACGATTTGAAGCGGCGTGATTTTTCCATCAATGCACTGGCTATTTCCCTCAACCCCCAATCGCTGGGTCTTTTGCTCGACCCCACCAATGGTGCCGCCGACATCCAGGGCCGCCGCATCCACACTTTGCGCAATACCAGTTTCCTGGAAGACCCGGTTCGCCTGTACCGTGCGGTTCGCTTGCTCGCGCGGCTGCAATTCACTCTGGAATCCAAAACTGAGGTGCAATTTCAACAGGCTCTGGAAAGTGATCTTTTTGAAAGCTCTCCTGATCCCGGCGTTTCCCGCGAGTTCCGCCATCTGGCCTATGAGCGCGATCCAGTCGCCATTTTGAAAGCCTTCGATAAGCATGGCCTGCTGGAAGCCTTCAGCCCCCGGCTCAAGAAGAAGGGCATTGACTGGCAATTGTTCGCTCGCGCTGAAAAAGTTCGCGACACGCTAGCTGAGTCCGGCATTTTTGTGCGTTCGTTCTCCATATTTCTTCACCTTCTCAGCCACAAACTGTCTCCAGGCGATACCGCAGACCTGGCCAAGCGACTGAACCTTAGAAAACCAGAGCTGACTGCCCTGTGCAAGCTCCATGACGAAGCCAAACATCTAGCTAAGGAATTAAAGGGCAAGTCTGTTTCCACGCCGATCAAGCTCTATCAGCGCCTGTCAGCGGTCTCTGCGGAACTTCTTTTGATGGTGCTGCTGGAATCTTCTGACCGCACCGTCCACTCGCGCATCAAAACGTATTTGCAAAAGCAGATTCCCTTGCATTCCCAATTGCCTGTCCAGGAGATCATTGACCTGGGTGTCGCCGCCAATTCTCCCCGCTTCCAAAAAATTCAGCAGGAGTATTTCCTCGCTTCGCTCCAAGGAAAGCTTCGCGGCCGCGTTGAGCACAACAGGTTTCTCAAAAAGATGGTGCAGGAAAATAAATAGGCTCTGCCTTGCGCCCTTTCAACAAACTCAAGCGGAATTCCCAATTTCGGTTTACAATTCCCCTACAACCCGCATTCACTTAAGGAGGATTCCCGGTATGTGCAACACCGCCGTCAGCCGTCTTTCCGGCTGGATCGCTTTAATCGTCTTGTTTGGCAATCTTTCTTTCGCCCAGCAGGCCCCCCAGCAGGCCAATGATCAGATTTATTTCAATGGCAAAATCGTTACTGTCGACAATATGGATTTCACATCCAATCTGGGCACCATCGCTCAAGCTTTCCATGTCCGAGATGGCAAAATCCTGCACGTCGGTTCCAACGCGGAGATTCGCGCCATGACTGGCGCGGCTACCAAGCAGATCGACCTCAAGGGCCGCACCGTAATTCCCGGCATTGCCTTGACTCACGAGCACCCCTGGGATTGGAATCCGGGAGAGCCGTTTCCCGTCAAGGCCGTCCTCAAGGACGACTCCAAAGTGATCGTCCGCTTCTTGGAAGATAGCCCGGAAGAGAATGTCAAAAATTTCCCTGGTGTCTTAAAGGAAGCCGTTGCCAAGGCGCGCCCCGGCCAGTGGATTTACATCGTGCTCACCTACGGCAAGCATTATGAATACGCTCCGTGGGGCACGGGCCGCTTGGGACGCATGGGCATGGACCCCAAATCCTACGACCCGGTCGGCGAGGGCATCATCAACAAGGCGCAACTGGATTCGCTCGCTCCCAACAACCCCGTCGTCGTCCGCGACGTTTTCGTTTCCATGCAGTTCAACCAGAAAGCTCTCGAAGAATCCCAGAAGGTCTTCGCGGAGCCGGATGTTAATCCTCCTTTGAGAACGGGTGCCAGCGGTGGCGGCGAAGGTGGCGCGGGCGGCGGACCCAGCTTTCGCTGGATGTTCCAGAACGTCGTCATGAAGGACTACTACCCCGAGCTGACCGAGATCATGCGTCTCGGCATGGATTGGTGGGCGGGTTACGGCATGACCTTGTTCGCCTCCAATATGTACGACCCGATGAATCTTCGGGTTTATACCGATCTGGACCGCGCTGGCAAATTCCCTGTGCGTCATATGTGGTCCTGGAACTGGCGCAACCGTTATTTCTATTCCGACCAATTTTTCTTGAACACCCTGGCCAATTTGCAAGGCCTGGGAACCGATCATCTGTGGTTCGGCGGCGGCACCATCGTCCAGGGCCGTTCCTGCACCTCCGCGAAGGTTCAGGAGGGTTCCTCGCTCGCGACTGCTGAGCAGCATGGCTTGAAAGGTTACTACGAAGCGCGCACCGGCAACTGCGCCTATACGCCCGACTCCATTTTTTCCAAGCAGCTTTACGCATACATCAAGGCGGGCGGTCGCTTCGTCAACCACCATTTTATTGGAGATGGCGACGTCGATAACGCGGTGGCCATCATCGACCGCGCCAGCAAGGACGCGGGCATGACCGAGGAGCAGGTCCGCGCCAAGCGCCATACCTTTGACCACAGCGTCATGTTCCCGCGCCCGGATCAAGTTGGCATTTTCCAGCGCTTGGGCATCGTCACCAGCGGCACGCCGTTTGAGATTTATCTCGGCTCTCCCGCAGCTATGAGCGTATGGGGCGAGCGCGCCACCAATTGGATTGTTCCGAAAAAACGCTTGGTCGATGCCAAGCTGTATAACTCGCTCGAACTCGACCACGCCATCGGCACCTCCGACCTGACGATTTTCGACGGCATCTCCTGGATGATCACCCGCAAGTCCTGGGATGGCAAAGTCTATGCCCCCGATCAAGCCGTCAGCCGCGAAATCGCTCTCAAAATTTCCACCGTCTGGGGCGCTTACTACGCCATGCGCGAAAATGTAATGGGTTCCATCGCCCCGGGCAGGTGGGCTGACTTCGCTGTCCTCGACCGCGACTACCTTACCATTCCGGTGGATGACATCGAGAACATCCGCGTGCTGATGACGGTCGTCGGCGGAAAAACCGTCCATCTGGTTCCCTCGCTTGCCCGCGAACTGGGGATGCAGCCCGCCGGCGCCCAAGTCACCCTCGGCGGCGCTCCCGCAAACTGGTAGCACGCGCGCTGGCAAACGCGCAGGTTTGGTAGCCGCGGTGAGTGCTTTCCTCGCCGCGGGCACTTGTGTTTTGTTTTATTATTCGCGCCCTCTCTCGCCATGGCCGTCATTCCGAGCGAGCGCAGCGAGTCGAGGAATCTGCACGTGTTTTGTTTTTCCGAGCCGCGACCATCAGGGAGCGGGGGCCGGCTATGGTTTGGGTAGCTACGGCACGCTTTCTGTGCCGTGGGCAGTTAGGTTTGATTTGGTTTAATCCTACCCGCGCATGTGAGTAGGCGTGCAATGGTAGCCGTGAGGAGCGCTTTCCTCACCACGTGCAGTTGATACAGAGCCGCGACCGTGAGGGAGCGGGCCGGTTTGGTAGCGCAGAGTTTGTTGCCCGCAAACTCTGCGACTTGTCTTCAGTTTTTCGCAGCCCCGCAGGGGCGAAAGAATGCCGCCTTTCTTAAGGTGCACGATACACTATCCATGAAACCGTTCCAAAAAGGAGATTGCCGATGAAAGTCCGGAAAAATTTATTTGCTTGCCTATTATTGATGGGCCTTACTGCGCTTGCCGTCCCGCTAGCCCGCAGCCAGTCAGCCCCTGACTTGATCGTTTACAACGGAAAGATTGTCACCGTGAGCGACAAAGGATTCAGCACCAACGTTGGAACGATCGCACAGGCCATGTCTGTCCGGGAAGGGAAAGTCGTAGCGGTCGGGGCGAATGCGCAGATTCGAGCGCAGGCCGGTCCCAACACCCGCCAAGTGGATTTGAAAGGCCGCACCGTCCTGCCGGGCTTGGTCGTCGTGCACGATCACCCGTTTGACTGGGCGCGCGGCAATCCCCATACGATGAAAAAAATACTCACCGACGACATTCTGGTCAGCCGCTATGTGGAAGGGACTCCGCAGGAACAGGCTGCGGCCTTTCCGGGCATCCTTCGCGAGGCTCTCAGCAAGTCCAAGCCGGGCCAGTTCATCCACATCGTTTTTTCCATGGGCGACAAATACCAGTACATGAGAGGCAGTGAATTCGGTGACGTCCTCGACGGCAAAATGATCACCAAGGAATCATTGAACGAAACGGCTCCCAACAATCCCGTAGTGCTGGAGAATCCATTTGTTGGCATCATGGTCAACGATCTGGCTCTCGCAGAAGCCAAAAAAGTTTTCCCCTGGGTCACGGACAACGTTTCTATGCGCTGGATGTTTCACGATGTCATGATGCGCAATCACTATCCGCAGTTGCGTGAAATCCACCGCCAGGAATTGAGCTGGTGGACCGGATATGGCGTAACCACATTCGGCTCCGGAATTTATGCGCCTTCCAACATCAAGCTTTACCACGATATGTCGACAGCCGGTGACATGCCCATGAGGAGTATGTGGGTTTGGTATTACAGGGAAAACGTGCTGTTCAGCGACGACTATGTCCGCAATGCTTCCAACTTCATGGAAGGCTTGGGCAACGACTTCTTCTGGTATGGCGGCTCCCGCGGCGCGCAATCCACCGGCGGCGGCTGCTCCAGCTTGCCCGTGCGACCGGAAAGCGGCAAGACCGCTCCGCGTTGTTCCTATCAGCCGGGAAGTGAAAACTACAACATGCTTTACCAGCACATCAAGAATGGAGGCCGTTACGCCGGAGTCCATACCGTTGGCGATGGTGATATTGATTTCCTGCTGGAGATCATTGAGAAAGCCAGCGCAGAGGCGGGCATGTCCTTGGACCAGATTCGCGCAAAGCGGCACACCTTCGATCATTTGGTGATGGCCCCCCGTCCCGATCAATTGCCGCGCATCAAGAAATTAGGCGTGATACCCGGCGGTGCCATCTGGTACTACATCGAAGAAGCCAAGGAAAGGGTTGACATGTATGGCGAGCAGGCCGCCCAGTGGATGATCCCGAAGAAGACTCTCATGGACGCGGAGATTCCCAACGCATTTGAGATTGATCGGCCTCTTGCGACCACTTCGCTTACTGTCTTTTGGACTCTGGCTCGCACCATGGACCGCAAACGTCCGCAGGACGGCCAGGCTTATGCTCCCAACCAGCAAATCGACCGTGAACAGGCGCTGAAGATGGCCACCTATTGGGGAGCCTACTATCTCAAGAAAGATGACAAGCTGGGCTCTTTGGAACCAGGCAAGCTTGCGGACTTCATCGTGCTCGACCGCGACTACCTCACCATTCCGGAGGCGGACATCGAAAACATCCACGTGCTGTGGACCGTAGTCAATGGAAAAACCACTCACTTGGTTCCATCCCTGGCTCGCGAACAAAGCGCGCAACCGGTCGGCGCACAAGTGGAACTCGGCGGCGCAGCAGCTAATTGGTAGAATGTTTCCACCCCGTGCGCGTCAGCAAGCGGTCGCTTTTTTATATCCGTACCACGGCACGTACTTTGTGCCGTGGGTATTTGCTTTGGTAGCGCAGAGTTTGCCATCCGCAAACTCAGGCTTGCTGTTTCTGCGCCGCGACTGTAAAGGAGCGGGCAGGTTTTTTTCTTTGTCTCCAAGCCGCTTTCATCTCGGTTGTCATTCCGAGCGAGCGTAGCGAGCCGAGGAATCTGCACTTGCTTTGGTAGCCGCGATGAGCGCCTTCCTCGTCGCGGGCTTGTTCTTCGATTCGCGCTCCGCACTCTGGCACACGTTCTGGTTTTCGGAAGGGCACGGTTTTAACCGTGCCGTAACCGCGGATGCGGAAAGCGGTTTCAACCGCTGAGGTTGGTAGTTCAAAATTGACTAACATTCTCTGATGTCATGCCCTGTCGTCAAACTATCCCACGTCTGAATAATCATTAGTTCTTGACTTGCGCAATCGAAGGCATTACCGTTTTTTTGATTGATCCATGCGCTGCCGCCCAATCCTTCTCCTGGAGGATCGTCATGATCAAGCCATTATTGTCCGCTCGCCTCTATTGGCTCATTTGCGTAGTGCTTGTCTACTCTTCGTTGGCCCACGCCCAGGGCATCATCACCACCGTGGCGGGCAACGGCACCGCTGGCTTTTCCGGCGATGGGGGGTCAGCCACTAGCGCCGGATTATATTTTGCTACTGACGTGGCGGTGGACAGCGCCGGGAATATCTACTTTGCAGATACTAACAACAACCGCATCCGCAAGGTGAACACGACCGGAATCATCAGCACGGTGGCCGGAAACGGAACCCTGGGCTATTCGGGCGACGGCGGCCCGGCCACCAGCGCCGCCTTCCGCGATCCAAGGTACCTAGCGGTGGATGCCGCCGGGAACATCTACATCGCGGATCGGACCAACCAGCGCATCCGCAAGGTGAGCACGGCCGGAATCATCAGCACAGTGGCCGGCAACGGGACCGCGGGCTTTTCCGGGGACGGCGGTCCGGCTGTCAGTGCCCAAATCAATGTACCTTGGGGCGTGGTGGTGGACGTCGCGGGCAATCTTTACTTCGCGGACTTCACCAACAACCGCGTCCGCAAGGTGAATACCGCCGGTGTCATCAGCACAGTTGCGGGCAATGGAACTTTGAGTTTCTCCGGCGATGGTGGTCCGGCCACGAGCGCACAGTTGAACAATCCCAGAAATATGGCGGTGGATGGGGCGGGTAATATTTTCATCGCCGATACCTATAACAACCGCGTCCGCAAGATCACCTTTTCCTCCACTCCCCCCGAGCTAACCGTCCGTCCTTCGTCGCTGAGTTTTTCCGGCTCGGTCGGCGGCGCAACGCAGCGTCAGGCTCTGCAAATCGGCTCGAGCGGCGGGGCACTCAACTGGACCGCAACCGTGACGCACTTGAACGGCGCAGGGTGGCTGGTGGCCACTCCGCCCAGCGGCACGGCATCCGCAAGCTTAGCGTCTACGCTAACCCTGGATGTGAATTTCGCCGCCTTTACTGCTGCGGGCACTTATCAGGCTGAAATCCTGATTCAAAACACCGCGGCGGGCGGAGGCTCCGTGCGCGTGCCGGTGACGGTAACGGTTAATCCTGCCGGCGGACGCTTGTCGCTGAGCCAGTCATCGTTCGTGTTCCGCGTGGGAGAAGGTGGAACAGCGCCAGCGCAGACGTTGCGGATTTCCAATGTCGGAACCGGCATCTTGAGCTGGCTGATTCCAGCGAATCTGACGGCCCCGCAAAACTGGCTGCGTTTTTCCTTGCAGTCCGGAACACCGAGCGCGGGACAGTCGAACACGACAACCTTAAGCGTCGTCACGGCGGGCCTAAGCCCGGGTATTTATCAGGTGCTGGTGCCGGTGTCGGTGTTTGCGGCGGTCAACTCTACACAGTTGGTTTCGGTGACGCTACAGGTGGCTCCGGCAACCACGCCTGCCTTGCCGGAAGTGTCCTCCTACGGCATTCTGTTCGTGATCCGGGAAGGGGAGATAGAGATTCCTCTCTTTGATTTGTTTGCGGGAAACGCAGGCGGCGGCTCGGCAACGTTTCAGTTCCAAACCACAACCACGTCCGGTGGCAACTGGCTTTCGGTCTTTCCAGCGAGCGGAACCGTCTCGGCGCAGTCGTCGAGTTCGAGCGTGGAGATTGATCTCACAGTCTTAACGCTAGGAACCTATCGGGGCCAGATTACGGCGACATTCACTCCTGGCGGCACGCGAGTTGTGGAAGTCGTATTGATCTATGCCGGGGATCCGTTTGTTCTGGCGCGGGACCTGCCGAATGCCGCCGCGTGCGTTCCGCAGTCGATGGAAGTGGTGGTCACTTCGATTGGCACCGGTGCGGTGGTCCCGGTCTCGTTTCCACGGTCGCTGGATGCAACCGTGGCGGACTCCTGCGGCAACAAAATCAACAATGCCGCAGTCATTGCGAGTACCGGGGGGCCGTCGATCGAAATGAAGCCGGTGGGCGATGGCCTCTACAGCGGCAACTGGACGCCGCTCCAGGCAGCGAATCCCGTTACCGTCTCCGTTGTCGCCTTGCATCCCACCTATGCGTCCGTGGAAAAGTCATTCACGGTTTCGACCGCGCTGCCGCCAGGGCAGGCCAGCCTTCCGGTCCTGTTCCCCGACGGCATCGTCGGCTCCGCAGGATTCCCAGCCCGCCGGCCGCTCGCGCCCGGGGGAATCATTTCGCTTTTCGGATCAGGCTTTGCTGCCGACAACACCATCACGCCCCCTCAGTTTCCTGTGGCCAGGCAGTTGGGCGGCGCCCGCGTGGTCATGGGCGCGGAGGAAATCCCGCTGTTTTATGTCGGCCCCGGCCAAATCAACGCGCAGGTTCCCTACAGCGTGCGGCCGGGTGAAACGGTTTCGGTTGCCGTCAGCGCAGGGGGGAAGCTGACCGAATCGCAGAATTATGCGATTGCCTCAGCGCAGCCGGGGATTTTTGTGGAAGGAACGTTGGCCGCCATTCTGGATAGTCAGTACCGGCTCATCACCTCAGCGAACCCGGCGCGCGTGGGCGACACGTTGCAAATTTTCACGACCGGACTCGGCGAGACGAATCCGCCCGCGCTGACCGGAGAGGCCCCGCCCTCGTTCAGCCGCGCGCTGCTGCCGGT
>MEKX01000006.1:0-10064 GCA_001767075.1 Acidobacteria bacterium RIFCSPLOWO2_12_FULL_54_10
ACAGTTGCTGGCCGTTGTTTACGAACCGTATGTTCCGAACAAAGTGGTGGCCTTGCTCGATCCGGCCTCGGCGGAGGCGGCTCGAATCGCCGCGCGCGTGCCGTTATTGGCTGCAAAGCAAATGCTGGAGGGCAAGCCAACCGCTTATCTCTGCCGCAACTACGCCTGCCAGCAGCCCACCCATGACCCCGACGCGCTGCGCCAGCAACTATCCGAGCCGCGACCGTAAGGGAGCGGACAGTGGGGTATCCACGGCCAATTCACAGTTCCAAATTTTCTCCCTCTCTGGTGGTCCCTGCGCTGTCATCCCGAACGAAGTGAGGGATCTGCTCTTCGCTGGTTCCTCATCCTAAGCGTAAACAAAGAGCAGATTCCTCGCGGTGCTCGGAATGACATTCTTGGGATGCACTCACTGGGAGATAGTCGAATTTGACGTGGGTTTGTAAAATCCGCCGAAATGTCTACGGAGAGCTTGCCCCGAGCGAAGTCGAAGGGAAAACTTTCGCCGTGGCTACCCCGCTTGCCGAGGTCCATCCACGATGTCACTGCAGTTGGATCGCTATGCCTCTGTTTTCAGAACTCGGATTGGAATCGATGCGAACCACAGTCCCGGCGTGCTCGATGGCGCTGGGGTCGCTAGGGGAATAATTCAAGGTAACATAGGCCAGAATTCCTTTGGAATAAGGACGCGTGCTGTGGAAGAGGATGCCCGTGCGACAGACATTGACGGTGCTGGCCACCTCTTCAAATTGCACGTTGAAGCTGCTGACCCGAATCCGGATGGGAAGTCGCAGAGGGACGCGGTAGTGTCCTCTTTGTGGTGTTTGGCGACGATCCACGCTGGCGCGGTGTTCCGGTTGAAACATCCGGGCCGCTTCTTGTTGAAAGTGTTCCCGGTTAGGAGGCGGCTGAAACGCCACCTTTTCTGTCCCGGGCTGCAGATCAACTTGTTGCGGCTTGAGCAGTTCGGGTTGTTTCCTGCGGTCATTGTTTGCCCGGCGATCGTTCTCCGCGAAAGTCCAGTAGGTATCAACGTTGCAGAGAGGGCAAGAAAGCCGTGTAGCGCCGGCAAGACGTAACTCCTCCGCGTTGGCGGCTCCGAACGACTGCCATTTCCGTGTGCTGCACACGGCGCATTCCAACATCGCTTCCGCCATAAATCCTCCTACTGAAGGTACTGCATCCGGCAAGGGCGCTGAAAGACCACCAGCACACTTTCAACTGGGGGGGATCAATGTAAAGAGCCTAAATCTCCCTGCCCAGTTTGTCAAGTCCTGCCTGGGGGAAGTAGTCCCACACCGGAAATTTTCCGTAGTGGCCGCCCAAAGAATGCAAGAGTATTCTCTTGCCCCTAGCCTGTCCTGAACCTGGTCGAAGGGCGAGGTCGAGGGAAAAAAGTGCTCGCCGTGAATTGCCAGCAGCCCGCCAAGGCCCCGGAAGCGCTGCGCCAGCAGCAAAGGAGCACCGAAGATCAGCACGTCAGTTTTTCCTGAGGCGGTAGTGGCTCTGTTTCCGGTAAGCCGACCTATCGGCCGCTGGGGCAGTTTCGGTCAACACTACGCCGTCAGGGAGGGTCTATCCAAAATCCGGTCAACTTCCGGATTCGCCGTAAACCGCCCGGAATGCCCTTCCACAAACCGGTCGGATATGTCGGATATAATCGTTCCGAGCCTTTTCCTTAGAGGAGGGAAACCAATATGCGAATGTTGCTGAGAGTATCGATACCCGTGGAGGCAGGAAATGCTGCAGCCAAGGATGAAACCCTGGGTCCTACGATCGAGCGAATTCTGGCCGATCTCAAACCGGAAGCGGCGTATTTCTTTGCGGACGACAGTGGCCAACGGTCGGGCTCCATCGTGTTTGACATGATAGACACATCGCAGATTCCGGCGGTGGCTGAGCCCTGGTTCCTCGCGTTCAACGCAAAAGTTTCGTTGCGGCCGATCATGAACCCGCAAGATCTTGCCAAGGCCGGTCCATCAATCGGCGAGGCTGCGAAGCACTACGGAAAGTAGACTGCAATTGCAATTCGCGAAGGAGTACTGATCGCGCAAATCGGCCAGGATGACCACCACAGTCCATCGGGATTGTTTCCGGATGCGCCAGCGTTGCTATCGGCTTTCACCAAAGCCAGCGCGAACAGGCCATCCAGGCATGCGGGAAACTCACCCACAAGATCGATAAGAGACTCGATCTCGCTGGTGAGATCCGGGCCGTACTTGCGCAGCGCACCGGCGACGTCGTGTTGACATACAGGCGCGGTGTTCTCGATGCTTTCGCAGTGTGCCTGAACGGACCCGGATCGGAGGGCGGCGAGAAGACATGTTATATGAAGTTCGGTGCGGCCCGTGGTGGTGCAGGTGCAGGTGAACGTTTCGGATGGGGTTGGTAGTGGCTGATCTTCCGATATGCCGACTACAAGTCCACTGTAGCGACTGCGCAGATCGCCTCAACGAACAGGGTTTCAATTCATTCCGAATTATTCCACCTTCGGTTAATCTCCAACATCAATAATGATGCTGGTTCCAGCGAATCCGTCTTAGGGCAATCCCCATAAATCAATTGCAGATTGGTCTTCACATTGTACTGCGACGTTCCAAGCCGTTGCAGCGGAGGAGGGCTTCGACCAGATCACCTTAAACAGGGCGTTTTGCAGATTCTGGGGGTTGTGAATCATGAGTTCGGCCCCTGGCTCGTACCTGGACCGCGCCTGAATGAGTGCGCCGTGGTCGCTCACCTCGATGGTGTGGGCAGGCTGAGCTGCTGCTGCGGATGACCCTGGCAGCATTCCCACTAGTTGAATGGTGATGCGCTGTTGAATCCGCTGGCTTCTCCGCTTTTCCGCCACGAGTGTACCCTCCGCGAACAGTTTGTGTGCCGCCAGCAGGGATTGCTCCGCAAGGCGACGGGTTGAGCTTCCCGCTCGAGTACCTACTAATGAAGGCACATTGTAGATAATCTGTACGGGAATGACAAGTGGGTATTACTCTGACGCATGGCAGAACTGATGAAGCCCTCATTTCCATTTTGAAAACGCAGCGGCAACCTTCTGCTGACCCCCAACGCCAAAAATGATGCGGGTTCCAGCATCATCATTGCCTTCCGGAGGTATACACCCAGCGGGTGAGAGCCAAAAACAGCCGTGGTAACTGTCGTTCAACAAGTTTCTGCGGATTGCTTTCCAGGGATCGCGGGTCGCCGCGAACGGCGGTCTGATTCTGGCGCGCAAGTTGGACGAACGTTTGGGCTTCGGCGAACTTATTGAACAGCACCTGACGGACTCTCGGGCAAACAATGCGAGGTTCTCCTTTGGGGACCTGCTGCGGCAATCGGCCTACAGTCGCCTGGCTGGGTACGAGAATGATGGCGCAGGAGTGCAACTCCCTGATATCGCCCTACCTGGAAACTGCGCCACCCCGCAACTAGCGTGGTAGCCACGGCATGTCTTTTATCCCGGCTTGCCGGGACGTTCCGGAACAAACCCACGGCACTGAGAAAGGTGCCGTGACTACCCGGCTAAGCCAGGGCAGGCGGAGCAGGCCGCTCCGGCCTACGGCAGTGAGGAAGAAAAAACATGGCACAGAGAGCAAAGCGGAACAGGATAGTTTCGGAAAATGGAGGCAAAAATGTGTAAACTGATAAGCGCGGTGATGAGTGATCAGTGACGAGTGACTAGAATGGAAGAACAAAGCAATCGCGCGAATCCTTTCGGATGACGGAGAGCGAAGGTGATTGTCATTATTTGCGCACTATTGGCGGTGGGGGCGATTGGTTTTACTTTGCTGGTGCGGGAGCGCGATATTCCGCCGGCGCCCGTAGAGAATCCCGAATTAAAGCATCTGGAGACGCGGCGGCAGGTGCTCTATGAGAATTTGAAAGACCTCCAGTTTGAATACCTCCAGGGAAAGCTCTCCGAGGCGGATTACCAGTCGGTGAAGTCGGGGTTCCTCAACGATTTGGCAGGCGTAATGGCTTCCATCGAGCAGTTGCTGTCCGGGAAAGAAATGGCGGGAAAAGAAGCGGCTGCGAGAGAGCCGGTTGCCCCACAGGGGCCTGCGTCGAAAGGTCCCGGCGGCTCTGTGATTTGTTCTGCCTGCGGCGCGGAAAATCCAGGGCAGCACCGTTTTTGCGGCCAGTGCGGGGCCGCACTTTCGGAATCATTGGCAGAATAATTGGGCCATCTTGGTCGAAGGGGTCTGTGGAATTCCTTTTCCGGGGCGGAAGGCGACTTAACGTTGTCCCGATCATCTTTTTGAAACGGCAACATTACCGTGCACGTCTTCCTAACTGGTTAGAAGCGATTACAGGGAAAAGCCCACGGCGAGATAAAACGCTTGCCGTGGCTACCCAAAATGCTCTACACCAACGGTAAAAATGGCCTAAGGAGTTTCCTAAGGTGAAGAAGAAGAGGCTCCCAGGGAAGGGAGTTGCGTTTTGGCTGCGGAACCGATGCGGGGCGCAAGGTCCAGTCTCTCGAGCTCCCATGCTGGTGGGGCTGCTGTTGGCAGCTGCGGCAGAGATGCTGGCGCAAGGAAACCCGACGCCTTCCAAGGATACGAAGGATACGCAGAGCGGGACTACCGAAACCAGTTCCAGCGGACAAATTGATGCGAGCCAACTGGTGGGGTTGCCGCTGAACGGCCGCAGTTACAGCCAACTGGCCACCTTGCAAGCCGGGGTCAGCGATCCGACGACCGCGAACACCTCGCGCGGGACGAGCGGCGGCGGCTTGACCGTCTCCGGCGGCCGTTCCACTTCCAACGTGTTCTTGCTCGACGGCACAAACATCATGAACACGGACAATCGGGTGCCACAGAGCGCAGCGGGCGTGCAACTGGGCTCCGATGCTGCGTTGCAGGTGCAGGTGTTTGGGACCAGCTCCCCCGCCGAATACGGACGAGGCAGCGGAGGAGTGCTGAATTCGATTACCCGGTCGGGGACGCCGGAGTTTCACGCCACGTTTTTTGAGTTCCTGCGCAACAGCAAGCTGGATGCGAGGGACTTTTTCGATCCCGGGCCGGAGCCGACTCCGTTCAAGCGAAACCAGTTTGGATTTACGCTGATGGGGCCGGTCGTGAAGGGCCGGACGTTTTTCATGGGCAGCTTTGAGGGGCTGCGGGACCGGCTGAGCGGGACCGACGCCAGCTTCTTTCCGGACGACCTGACCCGCTTGGGAATTATTGCGGATAAAGACGGGAATAGACTGCGGGAGGTTACCATAAACCCGAAGGTGCAACCGTACCTGAAACTGTATCCCATTGCGAACGGACAACGGCTTGGAGGAGGGGCGGGGGAAAATCGCGATGTCTTTAACTTGCCTACGAATGAAAATTTTTTCACGATCCGAATTGACCATCAAATTTCCCAGCGGGACAGTTTGTTTGCCCGCTACACTTTTGATGATGCAAACAGCGTGGCCTCGGGAACCAGCTTCCTTTTTTCCATACTCAATCAGACCCGCCAACAATATGTAACTTTGGTGTACAGCCATATTTTCAGTACCAGAACGGTGAATTCGTTCCGGTTTGGTTATACCCGTCCTGTAGATCGGGCCGAGTCCGTTTCGGCCATCACCATACCCCGCTCTTTGTTCTTTGTCCCGGAGGCGCCGCAGTTTGGGCAAATTTCCGTTTCTGGCTTGACTACCCTGGGGCCTCAAGTCACTCTGCCGCAAGCCAACGTCATGAATACGTTCCAATTCGCGGACGACTTTCTGATCCAAAAGGGGAGACACGGCTTGAAGTTTGGGTTCGAGGCCCAACGCTACCGCTGGGACGTTTTCTCCGACTGGCAAAAAGGAGCGGTGTGGACATTCAACAGTCTCGAGAGTTTCCTGCAAGGAGGACTCGAGGGGACTACGGTGGAGGTTGCTTTGCCAGAATCCGATAGCAGCAAAGCTTACCGCCAGACTTTGTTGGGCTTCTACCTCCAGTATACCTATAGCGTCCGGCGGGATTTGCAACTGGACCTCGGCCTTCGCCATGAATTTACCACGCTCCTCCATGACAAAGAGGGGAGGGATGCCTACCTTCCCGACCCGCTGCGTGACACCACGGTACAGGAGGGAAGTTTTATGGAGAAGAACCCTTCGCTGCGGAATCTCTCGCCCCGGCTGGGGCTTTCCTGGTCGCCGTTTGGCAACCGGAGTCTGGCCGTCAGAGCCGGTTTTGGCATTTATTACGATCCGTTCATCGAATATCTCGTGGACAAACGGAAAAACTCGGCCCCGTTTTACAAAAGGGCGGTACGGACCAACTTCAATGCCGCCTCCCAGGACCTCTTCCCCAACCCGATAAGGGCAGTTGCGGGAATCCCTGAGGAAACTGGGTTTGAAAACGACCGCTTCCATGTGGACGTTTTCGATTATCGAAACACGACCACCCCGATGGTGCTGCGCTACAACTTTTCTGTGCAACAGGAGCTCCCCGGAGGCTGGAGAACCGACATATCCTATGTGGGCACCCGGGGCAACCACCTGTTCCGCAGTTTTGAAGGAAACTTGTTTCCCATTCCTGAAGTGCGAGCGGATGGGTCGTTGTTTTTCCCCGCGGACTGCAATGCCAAGGACCTGGAGGCCAAGTACCGTAACCCTTCCTTCTGCCGATCCGGGGCCGGTCCGATGAACCCTGCCTTTGAAACCATTAGCATCACCAGCAGTGACGCACAGTCCTTCTATAATTCCCTGCGGATTTCCGCCAACAAACGAATCGGCCAGGGTCTCTCCTTGCAGGCCAGCTACACCTATAGCAAGTCCGTAGACGACGCCTCTGCCAGTTCTGGTAGTACGGAACAATATGGATGGGCGAGGACGCTGGAACGGGGCCTGTCGAATTTCGACATCCGCCAGCGCTTGGTCGTAAACTATTTTTACAGCCTCCCTTTTGGAAGCGGGCAACGGTGGGGGAACTCCGGGGTCCTTTCCCACCTGGTGGGAGGGTGGCGGGTCGGCGGGATTGTATCCCTGCGTAAGGGAACTCCCTTCAGTCCGGGATTGAAGGTCATTACTCCCGGGTTCCTCCTGGCCGCCAAACGCCCCAATCTACTTCTTGGCCAGGACAAGAACCCCATCAGCGGTTCCACC
Organism: Acidobacteria bacterium RIFCSPLOWO2_12_FULL_54_10; assembly: GCA_001767075.1. Taxonomy (GTDB): domain Bacteria; phylum Acidobacteriota; class Terriglobia; order 2-12-FULL-54-10; family 2-12-FULL-54-10; genus 2-12-FULL-54-10. The sequence continues at coordinate 7,082 of MEKX01000006.1, forward strand.
GCGGGTTGCGGGGAAATGCGCAAGGATGGAACGCTGGAAATTCCGGCGGGCCAGAAGTTGGGAACACGGGAGTTATACTTTGACCCCTGCGTCTATGAGGTGACTCCCGCCGGTACCCTGGGCAATGCTGGCCGCAATACGGTGATTGGCCCCAGCGTGGTTAGCATGGACGTCTCTCTGCAGCGGGATTTTGTGATTGATTCCAAGCGACGGTTGCAATTCCGGGCGGAGGTTTTTAACCTGCCGAACCATACCAATTTCAGTCCTCTGACCGCGAGTTCGGCCACCGTCTTCCGCGGGAAATCCGGCAGTCGCAATTCCACGGCGGCACTCAATATCCACACCGCGACCACTCCTCGCCAGATTCAGTTTGCTTTGCGGTTGTCGTTTTGATCAGCGAGGGGGCGCGGAAAATCCAACCCGGCACCGCTTTTGCGGCCAGTGCGGGGCTGCATTGGCTGTTTGAATTCCACACATTGAATCCCACACGTGCGAGGCACGTGTGGGATTCTATTCCTCCGCAAGATTCTTTGCCAGCACCTGATCCGGCGGAAACATCGCCTCATCATACCCAAATCCCCAGTCCGTGATCCGATCATTTCGATGAACCCAAACGGTTGCCCAGAACCCGCCTTTGAGTGCATACTTTTCTCGGAACAATGGTCAGGAGGCAGCGAAAAGCCATGAACCCAGATTCGACGGTCCAGCAGCCGCAAGAACCCGTCAGGCCAGATGGTTTAGAGCGAATGGACGAAAAAGAAGTCCGGGAGTGGGTGGAATCCCTGGAGGAGGTGCTCGAAACAGAAGGGCCAGGGAAGGCGCAGTATCTTCTCCAGCGGCTTTTGGGTGCGCTGCATCGCCGGGGAGTACCCCTGCAATTCGCTGCCAACACTCCTTACGTCAATACCATTCCAGCGGAGCAACAATCCAAGTTTCCGGGTAATCGGGAGATGGAGTGGCGCATTAAAAGCCTGATTCGGTGGAATGCCCTGGCGATGGTGATCCGGGCCAATCGCGAAGACCCTGGCATTGGGGGGCACATCTCCACCTATGCTTCACTGGCTACGTTGTTGGAAGTGGGTTTCAATCATTTCTTCCACGCCAAAACGGAGAGCCACTGTGGGGACATGGTGTACTTTCAGGGACACGCTTCTCCGGGGGTCTACGCGCGGGCTTTTATGGAAGGCAGGCTGGACGACGGGCATCTGGAGCGGTTCCGACGGGAACTGCGGGGGCAGCCGGGGCTGAGTTCCTATCCCCACCCTTGGTTGATGCCCAATTTCTGGGAATTTCCCACGGTTTCGATGGGATTGGCGGCGATCACGGCCATTTATCAGGCCCGTTTTAATCGGTATCTGGATAATAGAGGTTTGCACTCCTGCGGGCAAGGCAAGGTGTGGGCTTTCCTCGGGGATGGGGAGACCGACGAACCGGAAGCATTGGGAGCTTTGACGCTGGCCTCCCGTGAGAAGTTGGACAACTTGATTTTCGTCATCAACTGCAATCTGCAACGTCTGGATGGTCCGGTGCGGGGCAATGGGAAAATTATTCAGGAGTTGGAGGCAGCCTTCCGCGGCGCTGGGTGGAACGTCATCAAAGTGATCTGGGGCAAAGACTGGGATCCGTTGCTGGCTCAGGACCAAGATGGCTTGTTGGTTCGACGCATGGAAGAGGCGGTGGACGGCGACTACCAGAACTATGCGGTGCGGCCGGGCGGGTGGACCCGGCAACACTTCTTCGGCAAGTATCCCGAGCTGTTGAAGAGGGTCGAGCATTTGAGCGATGACCAGATTCATAAGCTGCGTCGCGGTGGGCACGATCCGGAAAAGGTTTATGCCGCATATAAGGAGGCGGTGGAGCACAAAGGGACGCCTACTGTAATCCTGGCCAAGACCATCAAGGGGTACGGGATGGGGGAATCCGGGGAAGGCCGCAATGTCACCCATCAACAGAAAAAACTGAACGAGACAGAACTGTTGCAATTCCGGCAACGATTCCAGATTCCCATTTCGGAAGAGCACATCGAGGAAACGCCGTTCTACCGCCCGCCGGAAGACAGCGAAGAGATTCGCTACCTGCGGGAGTGCAGGAAAGCCCTGGGGGGCTTCCTCCCCCAGCGCCTGGCTCGCGCCCAGCCGCTCCCAGCGCCGAAGCTGGAGGAATTCGCCGAGCTGCTGCAAGGTTCCGGAAACCGGGAAGTTTCTACCACCATGGCTTTTGTCCGGATGCTGACTTTGCTGCTGCGGAATCCGGGAGTGGGCAAGCTGGCCGTTCCGATCATACCGGACGAAGCGCGAACTTTTGGAATGGACTCCTTGTTCCGCCAGTTTGGGATTTACGCCAGCCAGGGGCAACTCTATGTGCCGGTGGATTCCGACGTGTTCCTTTACTACCGGGAAGCCAAGGACGGCCAGATTCTGGAAGAAGGAATTACGGAGGCCGGTTCCATGGCGTCCTTCATCAATGCTGGCACGGCCTACGCCACGCACGGAATCAATGTGATTCCCTTTTTCTCCTTTTATTCCATGTTTGGCATGCAGCGAATCGGCGACCTGATTTGGGCTTGTGCTGATGCTCGGGGCAAGGGTTTCCTGATGGGCGGCACAGCGGGCCGGACCACCCTGGCCGGAGAAGGGTTACAACATCAGGACGGCCATAGCCATGTCTTGGCCAGCGCCGTTCCTACCCTGGCTGCCTACGATCCTGCCTTCGCGTACGAGATGGCGGTGATTATCCAGGATGGCATTTGGCGAATGTATGAAAAGCAGGAAGACCTTTTCTACTACATCACGATGTACAACGAAAACTATGTCATGCCTCCCGCGCCGGAGGGGATTCTGGAGGGCATTCTCAAAGGGATTTACCGGCTTCGGGCAGCGGATTCGACCCAGGGGCGTCCGCGGGCGCAACTGCTCGGTAGCGGCCCCCTGGTTCGGGAAGCCTTGCGGGCACAACAAATTCTTTCCGAGCAGTTCGGGGTGGC
>MEKX01000006.1:10116-14377 GCA_001767075.1 Acidobacteria bacterium RIFCSPLOWO2_12_FULL_54_10
GGGAAGCGCTCGATGTGGACCGCTGGAACCGCCTGCACCCGCTGGAAGCGCCGCGCCGCCCTTACCTGAACACGGTCCTCGACCCGGCAGAAGGGCCGATTGTGGCGGCCACCGACTACATGAAGATCGTCCCTGACCAGATCGCTCCCTGGCTTCCGGGGCGGTTGGTCTCGCTGGGAACCGATGGCTTTGGCCGCAGCGACAACCGCTCTCATTTACGGCGGTTCTTTGAGGTGGATGCGGAGTTCATGGCCGTGGCGGCTCTCCACCAGCTTTCCTTGCGGGGGAAGATCCCAACCGCACAAGTGGCTCAAGCGATCCGCGATTTCGACCTCGATCCGGAAAAGGCCAATCCGGCGACCGCTTGAGGCGAGGATCCATTCCGCTCTAGCAGACAAGAAAAGTAACGGGACCCGACGGCTGGTGTTAGTCAAACAGAACCGGGAGGGCTTGTGGTTCGAGTTTGCGTTGCGCGGGAGAAGTCGGTAAAGCCGCCTCCTTCAAGAAGCGGATCAGCGGCATCCCTTCTTGAAAGCAATTCAAAATTTCTGGCAGCAGGCGGCGGCTGGTGGCGAGCGAGGCGGGGAACACTTTGCCAAATAGAAATTGCTTGTAGCGAAGATATTCTGCGGCCTTAAGATCTGCCGGGAATCCTTTCGGCATTCCCTGGAGTTGTTCTCCTTCTAACACGCCAAAAGCCTTCCGGAAGCGCTTTCCCTCCACGATGGAGGAGAATTCGCGGGGGAAGGCGGCAATGCGCTCTCGCACGGCGCGCAGGAGCAGTGGATCGGGCATATAGATGCCGCCGCCCATCAAGACTTCTTCGGGAGAGATGTGAAAATAGAGTCCGGGGCCGGAGTTCTTCGGCAGGCCCCGCACGGGAAAAACAGCCGCTACCTGTGTTTTGTAAGGGGACTTGTCCCGGCTAAAACGGGTGTCGCGGTAAATCCGGTAAAGAGACAGCCGCGGATCGGCCACCATCTCCGGGGCGAAGTGGCGGAAAGCCTCTCCGAGGGTCAAGACAAGCTCCCTCATCGGCGCCTTGACCGACTGCTCATAGATCAGTTTGTGCGATTGAAACCAGGCGCGATTGTTGTGCTTCTTGAGGTTGCGCAGGAACGGAAGTGCCTGGGGCGGAAATCCTGGGAACGCTTTCGGTCTCATGTTCGCCCGCTCAACAATTCCTGCGCCGAGAGGAAGCTATCCCTTGGCAGCTTTGCCGGTTTCCTTTTTGACTGCCCGCAGGGCCGCCCAGCGCTTTTTAGCGGCCTCCGAGATGCGGCGTCGGGCTTGAGCGGAAAGCCGCTTGCCCCCGCGTCTGCTCCCCGGCCCCTTGTCCGTGCGTTGCGCCTGGATTTTTTTCAGTACGGAAATCGCTTCTTGAACCCTCTTTACGTCCTGCATGAGCTCGCGAATCGCAGCTTCTACCCCAGAAAGTTGCATTAGTTTCTCCTTAATGTGTATTGCTTCCCCGTTACCTTGTTGTTTTGACTAACCGGCAATATGCCACGAACAAACTAGATGAGTTACAAACTATAAACATACTACCGTAGCGTCAATTGGGGGGACTGTCAATAGGTTAGTTTAGGAAATGGGCATTATTTCTAGTTACTTAAGTTACTTAGATTTTGCTACCAGCGGATTTCTGCGGTTTGGAAAATAACGTCGGGGCTGGGTGTTATGGCGTCTCCCTGGGGTTCGGCGGTGATGAAAAGGATAAAGTCCCGCAGCGGAGTTAATGTTTTGATAGCAGCGTTCCTTTTCTCGTCCACCCGAAGCTGGCCTATATTCACCGTATGTTGCCGGTCCGGCGTCGCCACCCAAAGTACGTACCGTGTATATTGCGGGTTCAACGTGGCAGGGTCCGGCACATTCTCCAGCTTAATTTCCAGCGTGTTGTTCCGATCATAGGTTAGCTCCACCCGGGCGGTCGCTTTCCCGCCCTGCGCCTGCGGTAAGGAGTCAAAGCGGATTCGTTTCGCACAACCACTGCTCAGCAGGATCAGGATGATCCCGAGCGCCCCGATTCGATGTTGCAGGCGATACTTTGTCATGGGTTGCCAAAGACAGTATAGCGTAGCGGCACGCGGAACCCAACGAGGACGAAAGGGGATCGGTCATCAGGAAATGCGAAGCTGTTTTCACAAGGCTTGGGGATGGGGAAGTCCTCCTATTTTTAATTTCTACAAATGCTTTTAGACGGCATAGAATAGGGAGGGCTCGTGCAGTCTGGCAAGATTCTCCGGGAATTTGGGTTTCCCCATGACGGATCACCAACAGCCAAATGCGCAGCAGGATCAGAAAGAGGGGGCGGACGGTTTTCTGCGCAAGCTGGGCTCTAGACTCCTGCTCAGGCAACCGGACATTCGCATGTTGCTGATTGCGGGGTTCGGGGCCATGCTGCTGTTGATCCTCATTTCCGGATTGGAGTCCGTTCGGATCACCGAGGAGATTCGCCAGCAGGAGACCGAGAGCCACACCCGCTTCCTGGAAGGCGAGCGGGTTCTGTCCGATATCCGCACCAATCTGCTGTGGGCTTCCATTTGGATCGGGGACTTTTTGCAAAGCCGCTCAGAAAGCACGGACGATTTCTATCGCCGGCAGCTTTGGGGAATCCGGCAGGAGTTGCAGATCGCCCGCACCCAGCAGGCGATGTTGCCGCTGACCCCAGAGCAAGTCGAGACCTGGAACCGCCTGCGGACCAAGGTGGAAGAGTTCTGGGGAATGCTGGAACCGGTTTTGGGATGGACCCCGCAGGAGAAGGCTCGCCAAGCGGGCCGTTTTCTCCGCGAAGTGGTGATCCCTCGCCGGACCGCGATTCTGCAGCTCACCGATGAGTTTACGCGGTTGAATCGCCTGGTGCTCGAGAACCAAAACGCGGAGATTACCAAGGCGGCCCGCCAGTTTCGCATACGGATGCTCTTGCATGTGGTGTTGTCCACGCTGGTGGGGGCGGTGGTGGCGCTGTGGACAATGCGCTATGCCCGGCGGCTGGAGGTACGGCTCCAGGAGCAGTACCAGGAAAGCATGACGGCGAAAAACAATCTGGAGCGTCTCTCCGCCAAGGTGGTGGATGCCCAGGAGGAGGAACGCCGGGCCATCTCGCGCGAGTTGCACGACCAGATCGGACAGGCCTTGACGGCCATCAAAGTCAATTTGGGAATGGTGGAGCAGAAGATAGCAGCGGTGTCGCCGGAGTTGCGGGAGCGCATTCGCGAGTCGAAGCTTTTAGCGGAACAGACCATGCAGGAAATCCGGGATCTTTCCCGCCTTCTGAGGCCCACGATGCTGGATGATTTGGGACTGGTCCCGGCGCTGGAGTGGTATGTGCGGAGTTTCTCCCGGCGTTTCGGCATTCCGGTCAGTTTGCAGATTGACCGGACGCTGCGGCGGCTTCCAGAACAGTGGGAAACGAGCATTTATCGGAGCGTCCAGGAAGCGCTGACCAACACCATCCGGCATTCCGAGGCCACCAAGGTTTTCATCCACCTGGAACAGTCCTTGGAAAATCTGATTCTGACGGTGGAAGACAACGGACAAGGTTTTGAGTTAAGTTCCCCCAAGGGTGGATTGGGCTTGATTGGAATGAGCGAGCGGGCCCGCCAGTTGGGGGGGGGCTTATCGGTGGAGTCCAAACAGCAGGCTGGCACGCGAGTTCGGATTACCTTGCCGTTGCCGCCCGTGGCCGCCGTGCCGGAAGAGACTCCTTCGGAGGTGAGTTTATGAGCGCTTCGATCCGAATTCTGCTGGCCGATGACCACCAGATCGTGCGCCAGGGGCTTCGTCGCATTCTGGAGGAGAATCCCGAGATGGAAGTTGTCGGGGAGGCCAGTGACGGCCGCCAGGCAGTGCAGATGGCTCTGGAATCCAAGCCCCAGGTGATTGTGATGGACCTTTCCATGCCGCAGTTGAATGGAATGGAAGCCATTCGCCAGCTTTCCAAGCGCCTTCCTTCCGCCAAGGTGCTGGTGCTGAGCATGTATTCGGACGAAAGCTACGTGGTGCAGGTGCTGGAGGCGGGAGCGACCGGGTATTTGCTGAAGGACTCCGCCGATACGGACTTAATGCAGGCGGTTCTGGCCGTCCACAACGGGAAGTCTTTTTTTAGCCCGCTGATTTCCCGGATTCTTTTGGACGAGTACGTACGGCAACTCCAGGAAAAAGGAATTTCAGATCGTTACGAATTACTGACGGAACGGGAGCGGGAAATCCTGCAACTGATCGCCGAGGGCAAAACCAGCCGCGAAATTGCGGAACTCTT
>MEKX01000007.1:0-10741 GCA_001767075.1 Acidobacteria bacterium RIFCSPLOWO2_12_FULL_54_10
ACTCAGGCACTGGCGAATGTCACCTCACAGGATGCCCGCGGCTGGTTCCGCCATTGTGGATATGCTATACACTAACTGTATAAATGGTCTAGATCCCTCAGGTAGCGCGTGAGCCACTCCTTTGTTTGCCGCTCGTCGGGCTTTTTGGAAATGAGGGATGCGGACATTCCTTCCCAACATGGTAGACCGAGGGAGTCGGCGTCGGCTTTCCAGACTGGCAGATGGGTCTCAATTAAGAACTTCCGAATATTGTCGTACGGAAGAAACGTCACGACATTGCCCGTCTCGCAGCCGATCGTCTTGTAGATGATCTCAGCAAGGGCCTTAAGGGCCTCGTCGTTCAGTATCGCCATCGTCCCCTCAGATTGCCGACGTCCGAACGAGCTACCGGTTTCATCGTCCACCTAGCTCATGTCTTGGCTGACTTCGATAAAACCGGTCATGGTCGGCCTATCACAATACCGCCCTTCGGCAGGCTCAGGACGGCAACGACTTTCTTGGTGACGACTGCTTACGGCCCAGGCGCTCAGGCGCGGCGCGCCTTTTTGCGCCGTTGCTGGCAACGCCGTGCTAGCCCTCAGCCAGCGGAACGCCGTCCGCCAATCTTCCGAGTGCGGTCGCGTATAATGTTACCGAGCGCCCGAAGAGCTTTGTTTGCCGAGTTCGGATCGGGAAATACTTCGGCGACATCGGGGTCAAGGACTACCATGATCGTGTCCTTTGCAAACCGACTCGCGTATTTCCCGCGGACGCCACCGGAAAAGTCGTACTCTGGCAGCATCTCGTCTGGTTCGGGCTTAGAGCGTACCTTCCTCATACACTTTCCTTTCACGTCGGGTTGCGAGTCTCGCGTTAATGATTCGAATCGCCTCCCCGACGCCCCCTCTTCGAAGGTGACACCGTGCTTCCGCAGATTCGCGCGAGCCTTCACCGAATCCCACCGAAGAATCGGTCCCATGACCCTTGATTTTCCCTCCCTATCTGCGGGCTAACTCATGTTTCAGGCTAACTGGAACAGAACCGGACCTCGTGAGCCTAAGACGAAACCGCCCTTCGACGTTGCTCAGGACAAGCTCAGGACGGTGAGCGAAGTCGCACCGCTCAAGGGCGACCCGCCTTTCGGGCAGACCGGCGCAACGGCTTGTTAGGTCCGCCGGTCGCGGCAAGCATCTCTTGCTTTACCTGTTTCAGCGAATAGACCTCCCCGCGTTTAACTTCTGCGCGCGCACGACGGATGATTTTCATAAACGCTGGATTGAGGCTGAGTGGCAGCGCCTCCCGTTCCGTCCCTTGGAGCGACACAAGAACAGCAACCGGCCTCTTATTCGAGGTAATCACGATGGATTCCGAGCCCAAATGGGTTGCATAATCGGCTAGTGCTTTCGATGCCTTCTTCAGTTCCAGGGTTTTCATAATTCAATTTCCTCGTCTCCGATGGTAAGCCTGTTTCCGCGTTTCGCTCCAATTGCCAGGACAGTCACCACTCCGGGTTGGTCCACTTCATAGAACACCCGCACGGTCCGCACACGCAGTTCCCAAGGTGCGATGGGATTTGGCCGGAGACGCTTGCGGTTGCGCGTCTGCGTCAGCGGTTGGTGTGAAAGCTGTGTCTCAACCGCGGCTAGAATCGCGGCGCGTTCACTGACTGTAAACTCCTGAAGGTGCCGTTTGGCCGAAGAGGCGAACCGGATTTCATATGCCACGGAAGCATCTTAACATCCGGGACGGTTTTCACGCCCACCGTTCTGTAGCAGGGCCTTACTCCATTTTACGCCGACTGTCGAGTTCGCGACCGGCGCGCGGATCGCTTGGCTACCTCAGCTAATGATACAGCATCTCGTTGGCCAGATTGCGCCCTTTAGGCTCTGGCGAATTCCGCCTGTCGCCAAAAATGCTGGATAGATTCCCTATAACGCCATTTGCTTTACCAAATTGCTATTGTCAACGCCCGCGTAGGCTGCATCTCGGAAGCGGACCAGCCTAGGTAACCCACGCTCCCGTTGCATTCGCCTTTCCATGCTGCCGGATGGTGCAGTAAGATGAAGGTCGGAATTAACTATGTGCGCCGTGAATCCAAGCATTACCTGCGCCACCGCCTCTGAGGACTTTTACCGGATGGCAGCGGATTTTTCCCTCCGGTCGCGGGAACTCGGGGCTGGCGACCTCAGCCGCTATTATTGGTACCACACCATCAATCTTGGCCAGGGACTTGTTACGCCCGGCTTGTACGACTACCGGGACACGCTCGATAGTTTCCAATTGCCCGGCGACATGCGCGGCATGAATGTGCTGGATGTCGGCTCGGCCACCGGCTTTTTTGCGTTTGAATTTGAGCGACGGGGAGCGCAGGTTGTCTCCGTCGAGTTGCCATCGCTCAATGAGATCGACCGCTTCCCGGGCCAAACCACCGAGCAGGTGGTGGACAAAATCCGACAAATGCTGCCTCCCATGTCGCCCAACGGTCAGCCGGGAACCTATACGACCGAGGAGTTGTATTTCTATTTGCTGGAAGGTGCGTTCAGCTTTTGCCAAAAGCGCCTGGATTCCAATGTGAAGCGGCATTACTCCACGGTCTACAATCTTTCCGCTACGAGCCTGGAAAAATCCGTTGGGGTATCTGCGTTCGACTTGATCTTTCTCGGCGACATTCTGGTACACACGCTGAATCCCCTGATGGCGCTGGCGGCAGTGGCACCGCTCTGCAAAGGCACTTTGATCCTTTCGCAGGTGATGATGCCGGAAAAACCCACGGACCAGCCTGCTATGATCTACATGGGCGGCGAGGACCCTGCGCAGGATGATGTGTTCTGGTGGTCGCCCAACCGGCTGTGTTTTATCCAAATGTTGAAGAAGCTCGGATTCCGCAAAGTCGCAGAAGCGGGCTGCAATCAAGGCGTGTTGCGCCCATCAGGATTTCCTTTTCAGCGCACGGTCCTACATGCCAGCCGTTAAGACCGGCTCGGCTGAGTACACGGGAGAATAGACTATGCAGGCAGCATCCGCTCCGGTGCAAATCGCGGGCAACTTCCTGGGTAACCTCGTCAAGCGGCGAGGCCTGATTCTGAATTTGGTCGCGCGCGATTTTAAGCAGCGCTATGTGGGGTCCACCATGGGATGGCTGTGGGCCTTTGTGCATCCCGTCGTGCTGCTGGTCAGTTACACGTTTGTCTTCTCCGTGGTTTTCAAAGTGCGCCTGGGACCGGAAGCGGGCACATCCAATTACGCCATCTTCTTGTTCGCCGGGATGCTCCCCTGGCTGCTGTTCCAGGAAACCGTGCAGCGCTCGGCAAACTCCATGGTGGATTATTCCAACCTCATCACGAAATCCGTTTTCCCTTCGGAACTGATCCCCATATCCATTTTTCTTTCAAACATTCTGAACCATGTACTGGGCATGTTGATCCTGCTTGTGGTTGCGGCGAGCTTCACCGGAACGCTCAGCGCCATGATCGCCCTGCTGCCGGTCTATATTGTTCTGCTCGGCCTATTCACGCTGGGCATCAGTTGGCTGGTCTCCAGCCTGAATGTTTTCCTGCGCGACACCGCGCAACTTCTCGCCATCGTGCTCACATTCTGGTTTTGGTTCACTCCCATTTTTTTCACCGCCGACCGCCTGCCGGAGCGGCTTCGTTTCCTGGCAGACTGGAATCCCCTGGCCGGCATCGTCACCGCCTATCGCGACTGCATCCTGCTGGGCCGCTGGCCTTCGGGCGCGGATTTGGCAAGGCTGGCACTGATTTCCATCGCGACGTTCATCGCTGGCGGCCTGTTTTTCCGGCACAGCAAGCGAGCCTTCGGAGACGTTCTGTAATGGGTGCCGTCCACATTCGGGGAGTTTCGAAAAGTTATCCGATCTACGACCGCCCCTCGGACCGCTTGAAAGAACTGCTGACGGGCAACCGCCGCTCCTATCATCGCGATTACTGGGCATTGCGCGATGTTTCCATCGAGATCCCCAAAGGCACTACGTTCGGTTTGGTGGGAGAAAACGGGTCGGGCAAAAGCACGTTGTTGCAGCTCATCGCTGGAATTTTGCCGCCGACGCAAGGCACTGTGGCAGTGGAAGGCCGCGTTTCTGCCTTGCTCGAACTGGGTTCCGGCTTCAACCCGGAATTTTCAGGCCGCGACAATGTCTTCCTCAACGGAGCGATCCTGGGACTGAGCAACCGGGAGATCGAAAGGCTTTACCCAGCCATCGCGAGCTTCGCGGAAATCGGCGAGTTCATCAACCAGCCTGTAAAAACTTATTCCAGCGGCATGGTCGTGCGCCTGGCCTTCGCCGTGGCCATCACCGTCGAGCCCGACATACTGCTCGTCGACGAAGCGCTGGCCGTCGGCGACATTTATTTTCGCCAGCGCTGCATGAGGAAGATTCACGAGCTGCACCGCAAGGGCATCACCATTATTTTCGTCTCGCATAGCGCCTCCGACGTCAAGAGCCTGGCCCAAACCGTGGCTTGGTTGGATCAAGGGCGGCTGCTGGAGTGCGGCGATCCCGACGACGTCATCGCGCATTACCTGGCGTTCATGGTGAACAAGGATTCCCAATACCGGAAGCAATCGAGCGCCGCTGCCGCGATAGAAACAGGGACATCTTCGCCGCGAGTCACAGCGCCGGAGATTGCCGACAGAATTCCCAACATCGATTTCCGCTATGGAACACGGGAGGCGGAAATACTCGGTATCGCCATCCTGAACGAATCCGGCGAAGAAATTGGAATGCTTCCGCAGAAAGCTCCCGTGACGGTTCGCATCAGCGTGCGGGCCTTGGCGCCGGTCTCCATGCCCATTGTCGGCTTTATGATGCGCAATCACCTGGGGCTGGAGCTGGCCGGAACCAACACGGCTCTGGAAGACATTCAGCTTCCCTCTTTTAACGCAGGCGATGTCTACACCGTAGATTTCCACCTCGAGCTTCCGGAGCTTTACCCTGCTCATTTCTCGTTTACTCCGGCGATCTCCAACGGCACGCTGGAAGCCTTCGAGGTCTGCGACCTGATCGAAAACGCCATTACGCTGCAAGCGGAAAAAGGCAGAGTGGTTTATGGATATCTGCATTTCCCCTGCAAAGTGCGGGTAAACGCAGTTGCGAAAACTCAAGTGAGCGTCGCGCAAAAAGCCTGACGCTGAGGAGGAAACTGATTTGGAGTTCACGGGGGAACGAGTCATCCCGGGGAAATGCAACGCCGATCTGCTCAATGAGCATTTGGCGCGCTATTATTTTGCCCGCCGGTATGCGCAGGGTAAAAAAGTCCTGGATGTAGCCTGCGGCGCGGGCTACGGAACCGCCATTCTTGCAGGCGGTGCGAAGTTTGCTGCGGGCCTGGATATCGACCAGGAATCTTTGCTCTACGCACGCGAGCAGTATCGCAGCGCGAACCTTTGTTTCCTGCGCTCCGATTGTTTGAAGCTTCCCTTCTCCGATGGTGAGCTTGACTTGGTTGTTGCCTTTGAGATTCTGGAGCACTTAAAAGATGGCGAGGGATTCATCGAGGAGTTGCGCCGCGTTCTACGTCCGGACGGCTTGCTGATTCTCTCCACCCCGAATCGCCTGTATTACACCAAAGACCGCGGCGAGGTGAACCCCTTCCACTTGCGCGAATACTCCTTTTCCGAACTCAACTCTTTATTGAAACCTTACTTCCCTAATTATTCGATTCTGTTTGAAAACCATGCAGACGGTCTGGTCATAGGGCATGACGCAGCGCTGGCTGGCTCCATCGAGGTCGAGACCGAGGGTCGCAAGCTAATCAAAGACCCAGGCCGGGACGCCTATTTCTTTGTGGCTCTTTGCTCGCAGCAATCCATGGAGGAATCCCTGACCTTCCTCTATCTTCCTTCCACTGGCAACGTATTGCGAGAACGCGAAAAACACATCCGGCTGCTTGAGGAGGACTTGAAAACCACCGCATTGGAAGCTTTCGTTAAAGACAAGGTCATTCGAGAATTGCAATCGGAATTGGAGGAAATGGTCCGTTGGGGGAAAGTACTCGATGAACAAGTAAATCAGAAAAGCGCCTACATCCTTCAGTTGCAGGCCGATTACGATCAAAAGATTCAGTGGGCATTGAGTCTCGAAAAGGACCTGGAGAAAGCGCGCGCTGTTCTCCAGCAAGTGCAGAAGGAACTCGACGAGCGGACCGCCTGGGCGTTGCAGTTAGCTCAGGAAAACAACCATCTAGCTCAGGAGAACGACCATCTGCATAAAGAAATGCGCCGTATTTGCACTTCCAACTGGTATCGCGCAGGGAAAAAGCTGGGGCTTGCGCCGCTGCCGGAACCTGTAAAAGTCCCCCCGGAAAGTGGTCATAGTTAAGTAAACCTATCCCGTGGGGTGGTCATTGTGTTGCGCAACAATTTGCGAGACTGATTGATCCGTGCCGCCACTATGCTCAAGACGCTCCTGAAAATCATTTTCCTGTTGCTCGCTCCTTTACTGCTTGCTGCTCTTGGAGCAGTATTCATTGCTAGTGACTTCCTCTGCCATCTGCTGCGCTGGGTTCGCGGCCAAAAAACGATTCCTTCTGCCAGCAAGAATTCGCCGCATCCTGTTGCCCGTCCAATTCCACGCAACGCCAGCATCGTGATTCCCACGTGGAACGGCAAAGACCTGCTCGGAAAATATCTTCCCACCGTGTTGGCCGGATGCCATCCTGACGACGAAATCATCGTGGTGGACAATGCCAGCACGGACGGCACCGCGAAATTCGTGCGCCAGCGATTCCCGCAGGTCAGGTTGCTGGTAATGCCTCGCAACCTCGGCTTCGGCGGAGGTTCCAACGCCGGCATTCAGGCCGCCCGGCATCCGATTGTGGTGCTCCTGAACAATGACATGCGCGCGACGCCCGGTTTCCTGGAGCCTTTGCTGGCGGGGTTCACCGACGATGATGTTTTCGCTGTCTCGGCGCAGATATTTTTCAGCGACTCTTCTCGCCGCCGGGAAGAAACAGGCCTGACCATCGGCAGCTTTCAGCGCGGCTTCCTGCGCGTTGGGCACAAGATCGACGACGAGGTCCATTGTCTCTACCCCATTCTCTACGCGGGCGGAGGGTCAACCGCCTACGACCGGGATAAATTTCTGTCGCTAGGCGGGTTCGATCCTTTGTTCGAGCCGTTTTACCTGGAGGACACGGATCTTTCCTACTGCGCCTGGCGCCGGGGATGGAAAGTTCTCTACCAACCTGCAAGCCATCTTTTCCACGAGCATCGCGCTACCATCGCGAAAAATTATTCTCCGCAAGCCATCCGTAGTTATCTGCGTAAAAATTACGTCCTCATGGTATGGAAGAACATCCACCGCTGGCGATGGCTCATCAAGCATCTCTCCGTTCTTTACACTCATCAGTGGTCCTGTTTTCTAGGCCAGGAGGAAGACTCATCCATTCCCATCGGAGCTTTCCTGGCGGCTCTGCGCCAGTTCCCGCAAGCGCTCCGGGCGCGCCGCTCTGCCCTATTGCGCAGCACGGTGGACGATGCGGGTGTTTTCGAGCGTTTGCGGCCTGCGGTGTTTCGCGATCTGTTCTCGCGACCCCAGCCGCAGCAATCTCCAACCACTGGCCAACCGCCGATGGATCCTCCATCCGCTGCACCGGGGATTTCTTCTCGCCCGCTCAACATCCTGTTTCTTTCGCCTTACTCCATCTATCCTCCGGTTCACGGAGGCGGCGTTTTCATGTTCCAAACGATTCAGGAGCTTTCCAAGCGTCACAACGTCTACGTTCTAACCTTTGTGGACAGGCCGGAGGAAATGGAATCGAACCGGAGCCTGGAACAATGGGCCAAGCTAGTAAAAACCGTTTTACGCCGGCCGCAACCGGGTGCCCCATTCAGCCTGCGGCCCAACGCCGAGTGGTCTTTCGTGGATGCTCATTTTGCAGAGTGCATCGAAAAGATGATCTATTTCCATGATATCGACTTGATCCAGGTCGAGTACACGCAGTTGGCCCAGTATCGGCTCCCCTTGCGGCATACCCCGCAATGCTTGTTCGAGCACGACATCAGCTTCCGCTCTCTTCAGCGGCACCTCGTAACTAGCCGCCAAAGTTCGAAAGCCGCCATGCAGGAGTTCATGGAATGGTTGCGAATTATACGCTATGAAATTCGCCATGTCAGCAGATTCGATGCCGTTTTTACCTGTCACCAGAACGAGAAAGTTTTCCTGGAATCCTTCCTGAATGGCCGTCGCCCGAAAATCATCTCCGGCCTGCGCTCGGCCATTGACGTATCCCGCTACGAGTTCCCCGGCGGCCCGCGTCAGCCCGGCACGCTTTTCTTCGTAGGGAACTATCAGCACCGTCCCAATGCGGAAGGATTGCAGTTCTTCTGCCGCGATATCTTTCCTGCCATTCGCAAGCAGCGGCCTGACACCAGGCTGGTTGTGGCCGGTGCGCATCCATCGGAAGAACTTCAGGAAATATTAAAAGGTAACGGCATCGATTATCTTGGACAAGTCGAAGATATCCGGGACTCTTTGCGCAAATACTCCGTCTTCATCTGCCCCATTCTGAGCGGCGCGGGTATTCGCGTGAAGCTGCTGGAGGCCTTTTCCAGCGGCATTCCGGTTGTCTCTACATCATTGGGAGCCGAAGGTCTGTCGGCTGCCAAAGGCAACGAGATTCTCATCGCCGATTCCCCTGCCGATTTTGCCGCTGCCTGCGTGCAGCTTTTAGACGAGCCTGAGCGAGCGGCGGCCATGGCGGCGCGGGCACGCAGCCTCGTGGAACGCGATTACGACTCCAGCGCGGTTGGACAGCGACTGGAACAGGTCTACTACCAGCTCGTGGCCGAAAAGTCACGCTCCCATCTCTCAGCTTGATGCCCCCACACCGGCAGCATTCATAGAATGTCTACATTCTTTACTGCTCTTGATCGTTGCAATCGGAATTTGACATCTGCGACAACAAAAAATAAACTTCCTTCATTCAAAATGTTAGTGTTTCATTGAATCAGCAGCTTTGTTCACAACGGGTATAATTTGAACCACTCCATGCGATACGCACGCGGAATACTATTACTTACCCTTGTACTCATTCTCCCGCTATTTCTGAAGGCACAAGATCGCGTGACCCCATCCAAAATCCTCTATACCAAGTTCACCGCCGACAAGATCACTTTGGATGGCATACCCGACGAGACCGCCTGGCAGACCGTGGAGCCGGCCACGGATTTTATCCAGCGAGACCCGACCGAAGGTGTGCCGGTTAGCCAGCGCACCGAAGCACGAGTCTTATTCGACAAGGAAAACCTCTACATCGCCATTTACTGTTTCGAGCGAGACCCGAAAGAAATCGCCGTCCGCGATATCAATTGGGATTTCGTCGTGAACCAGCAGGATTTTTTCGGCGTCATTCTCGACACCTTCAACGACGACCGCAGCGGCTTTTCCATGGGCACCAACGCCCGGGGCGGCCAGCAGGATTTGCAGATTCTCGACGAGACTCGCGACACCAACCACAACTGGGACGGCGTCTGGCACGTGAAATCTCACATCGACGAGAACGGCTGGACCGCTGAATTTGCCATTCCTTTCAAGACCCTGCGCTTCAGCAAAGAAAAATCGCAGGTGTGGGGGATTCAGTTTTTCCGCAGAATCCGCCGCCGGAACGAGTTGAGCTGGTGGACAAAAGTCGCGCGGCGCTATGTGGGCTGGTACGTTTCTCCGGCTGGCGAGTTGCGCGGCTTGGAGGATATCCGCCAAGGTAGAAATTTAAAGATCAAGCCTTATGTATTAACTGGCGCAAAAAAATTCGAGTCGCAGAATAAAACCGCCGAAGGAGATTTCCAAGGCGGCCTCGACATCAAATACGGGGTCACTCCGGGCCTCACCCTGGACCTCACCGCGAACACCGATTTCTCGCAGGTGGAGGTGGACACGCAGCAGGTCAACCTAACGCGCTTCCCGCTGTTTTTTCCTGAAAAACGTGAATTCTTCCTGGAAAACGGCGGCATCTTTCAACTCGGGGAAACCTACACCTCCGGCGTCTCCCGCTCCGAAGAAGTCCTGCCGTTCTTCAGCCGCAGAATCGGCCTTTCCGCTGCTTCGCCCGATCCGATTCCTATCCTCGGCGGAGGGCGCTTGACGGGCCGCGCTGGAAAATTCTACGTCGGCCTTCTCGACATGCAAACGCGGTCGCACGGGTCTGTTCCAGCTAATAATTTCGCCGTCGGCCGCATTCGCAGCGATTTCTTCGGAAACTCGGACGCTGGCTTGCTGTTCACCAACCGCCAGTCCGCCCGCATCAACGATTACAACCGCATGATCGGCGGCGACTTGAACCTTCGCTTTACGCGGGATTTTAAGGTCAACACAGTCCTGGCTAAAACGACTACCCCGGGACGGAAAGGCGATGCTCGTTTCACGAAATTGGAAGGGATATGGCAAACCAATCTCGTCCGCGCGCTCGGTTCCTACATGGATACACAGAAAAACTTCCTTCCGGACGTTGGCTTTGTGCGCCGTCCCGGACGAAAAATTCTGCATAATGAAGCAGCTCTCCGCCCCCGCCTAACCCGCGGGGTGGGCCTGGGGAAATACGTGCGGGAGATTTTCCCGCTGGTCATTTCGGACTACGCTATTTTGCCCGGCGGCATCACCGATACAAAGTTGCTGCGCTCGCAGCTTCGGCTGGAATTCCAGGATGGAAGCAGTTTGGAGTTCCGGGACACCCGCAATTTCGAGCGGCTCACGGCGAAGTTTCCAATTCCTGCGGGCAAAGGCATCACCGTGCCCGCAGGCGATTAT
>MEKX01000007.1:10865-14729 GCA_001767075.1 Acidobacteria bacterium RIFCSPLOWO2_12_FULL_54_10
TCCACGGATTTAGTGAACTGGAAATTCAACTACTCCTTCAGCCCTAAAATGTTCTTAAGCGCTTTATTTCAATACAACAGCAACTCGAACGAAGTCAGCTCCAACATCCGCTTCCGTTTCATCCATCACCCGCTGAGCGACCTCTACATCGTCTACAACGAGCAGCGCAATACCAATCGCCACTTGGCGGACCGCGCCATCAGCGTGAAGTACACGCACCTGTTCAGTTTCTAAAATGCGTTTACATCCCGCCGCTTTCATCCGCCGACGGCCCATAGATCGCTGGCACGGGGATGTTGTTCAGCCGCAGGAATACTCCCAACTGCGCCCGGTGGTGAATCATGTGGTTCATGACAAAAGAGCGGAATACTGCCACTTTCGGCATTTTCATCATCTCTTTCCCGCCATTTAACAATGTCCATGGCCGCATGAAATCTGCATCGCTCGTTCCTGCCAGCGCAGCCCTTGTCGCGGCCACTCCAGCATCAAACATCTTCAGAATCTCCTGCGGAGTGTCGGCTTTGGGTGTTTGGTAAGGCGGCTGTCCCGGAGGCGCCACGTCAAAGGTGTCCATCTTCAAAATCGATTCAGCCCAGTAATGCATTTCCGCTAAATGCATCGCCAGTCGCCCCATGGTCATAGACTTTTCGTGCGGCTGCCATGCCATCTTGTCTGCTGGCACGCGTTCCAGCGTTCGTCGTACTTGCGCCATTTCCTGATCAAATTCCGGCAAAAACGATTCATTGATCTTCATAATGCACCTCGGCAATTGGTTTTTTCCGATTCGATTTCGAGCCACCTGGCATGCGGACTATTTTTAATAATTCATGAAATTAAATTTATGTAATTGGTTTGGTGAAACAAATAATTGGAGGCGCGGGCCGGATTCGAACCGGCGCATAAAGGTTTTGCAGACCTCTCCCTTACCGCTTGGGTACCGCGCCCCTACTGCCAGCCCCGCCGATATTCTGGCGCTGCACGCCCCTCGTTGAGTGCGAGGAAATTTGGAGCGGGAGACGGGATTTGAACCCGCGACATCGACCTTGGCAAGGTCGCACTCTACCACTGAGCTACTCCCGCTCGCTCTGTGCCAGGAACAATATACAAGATACCTTATCATCACCTTCACTGACAAGACCCGTGCCAGGGCGTCATCCATTGCCGCGCTAATGGTAATCTATTGTGGACTTATCCCAATATTGATTTTCCTTGCGACCGTGTGCATTATTTTTCTAGTATCTAAATTGACATGTTTCTCAAAAAGATAAAGCGCATCCCGTTTCTATACGTCATTTTAGGCGTGCTGCTCGTCGCCAGCGTTATCCCTTTGCTCATGTATGCGCTAAAGATGATTGAGATCAACCGAAACGCTTTGGAAACCAATGAAAATTTACTGCAAAATACCATCACGCATTCTATCGCTGAAGAAATTTCCATTTACAACGTCACCTTTCACCAGCTCCTGATCAATTTGAATCAGTCTATTCAATTAAATATTACTGAGAAAGCCAGTTCCAACGTCTACCGCGATCCGCAGACACGCGTCATGCTCGAACGCTTTGTCTCGACCTCCGATTTCATTTTGTACGCGACTCTTTTGGATTCCCAGGGAAAGGGTTTGCAAGCGGGGAATTTCGAAGCGCAGAATGACCCGTTTCTCGTCAAAGCTCTGGGCCGTTCTTTTGCCGCAGCCCAGCGCAGGCTGGAGTATCAAAGCGATCCCGTGCTGATCTCGCAACAGCCCAACCAGTTTCCGGTGATGATTTTTTCCCAGCCGGTGTTGAATGGGGACGAATTCGGCGGCATGTTAGCGATGGTGGTGAATCTTCAGTTTCTTTCCGACCGGCTCCGCTCCAGCAGCACCGCAGGCTTGGAAGCATTTGTTGTGAATGGCGAAGGGCGCTTAGTTCTGACCCATGACTTGAAAGCCAAATCCCCCGGCGAAGATATGACGGATTCCCCAATCGTTCAGCAATACATGAGCTGGAAAGGGGTCGTCAAAGGCGCCGAGACAAGCTCATTTGATTTGCCCGTCGATGGTCAATTGGTTCCCATGGTTGGCACCTACTGGCCGGTTTCTTCTTTAGGATGGGCGGTCATCGCCCAAAGAAAGCGCGCGGACGCTTACTACGCCGTCCAGGAAGTGATTTCTGCTACTACAATTTGGGGCGTAGGAGCGCTGCTGGTTTGTCTGGTTCTTTCTTACTTTTTATCTCTGCGCATCGTTCATCCCATTCGCACTTTAACTGAAGCCAGCCATGCCATCGCCAACGGCGATTTCTCCGGCAGAATTCAGTTGGAAAGCCGCACGGAGCTGGGCGAGTTGGCCACTACCTTCAACCGAATGAGTTCCGAGCTTGAGCTTTACGTCCAGCAGCTCAAGGACGCCGCCGAAAAAAATCATCAGTTGTTCTTCGAGTCTATCCGTATGATTGCTGCCGCGGTCGACGAAAAGGACCCCTATACGCATGGGCATTCCGAGCGCGTCTCTAAATACTCGGTCTTGATCGCGGAATCCCTCGCGTTGCCTCAAGAGGAAGTTGAGAGAATTAGAATTTCTGCTTTGCTCCACGACGTCGGGAAAATTGGCATCGAGGATAAAATCCTGAAAAAGCCAGGCGTTCTGACCCCTGAAGAGTTCGCTATTATGAAACAGCATACGGTGAAGGGCGGTGCGATTGCACGCCGCGTGGCGCAACTCTCCGAGATGGTTCCGGGCATAGAGTTACACCACGAATCCCTGGATGGCCGCGGCTATCCCCATGGTCTGAAAGGCGATGAAATTCCATTAATGGCCCGTATCATTGCCGTCGCGGATACCTTTGATGCCATGACCACTCACCGCCCTTACCAATCCGCCATGGAACCCCCGGTTGCCATTGATTACATCATTTCTCTTTCTGACAAGAAGTTTGACGGCGATGTAAGCAGAGCTTTACAAGCAGCATACCAGGACGGCCACTTGAAAATGCGGCGCGCGGCTACGCTCGCTTAACGGCAGCAAAATATTCTGATTCCCTTGTACAATTGAATCAATGGATTAAGTAATGACTGGAAGGAGATGTTGGTGAGCGAGAGTCGATTGGGTAAAGAATCAACGGAAATACAAACAAGCGCTCTGGTCATACCCGAAGTGCGTCCCTCGGAAAGATCCCAGGGTGTTCGCTACGCCATTCGCGACATCCTGGAAGTCAGCCAGCAGGCAAAAAACGCCGGCAAGGATATGCTTTACCTGAACATCGGCGATCCGCCGCTTTATGACTTCCCCACGCCGCCGCATTTGATTGAAGCCACCTACCAAGCCATGCGGGCTGGCCACACTTCCTACGCCCCTTCTCTCGGAATCCCCGAGGCGATCGAGGCAATTCGGGCCGATGCTCACCGGCAGGGGATTCGCAACATTCAGGAAATCTTCATCACCTCCGGTGTGAGTGAAGCCATCGACATCGCCATCGCTTCCCTGGTCGATACCGGGGAGAATGTTTTGATTCCTGCCCCCGGTTATCCCCTCTATGAAGCTACGCTGTCCAAGCTGGGTTTAGAGGTGAATCATTATTTTCTCGATGAGCAAAATGATTGGCAGCCGGATGTCGATGATATCGCTCGCCGCATCAATCGCAATACGCGGGGCATTGTTCTGATTCATCCGAACAATCCCACCGGCTCCATCTGCAACCGCGAGGTATTGCACGGCATCCTGAACCTGGCGTCGCGGCATGGCTTGGTTGTTTTCACGGATGAAATTTACAACAAATTGATTCTCGACCCCGTGGATTATGTTTCTGTAGCATCGCTTGCCCCGGAAATTCCGATTGTGACCTTGAATGGAATTTCCAAAGCCTATCTCGCCCCAGGGTTCCGCAT
>MEKX01000007.1:14760-45018 GCA_001767075.1 Acidobacteria bacterium RIFCSPLOWO2_12_FULL_54_10
GGGGTTTCAGAATACGCTGAAGCCATCGGGAAAATGCTTCGCGTGCGGCTCTGTGCCAATCATCCTTCTCAATATGCCATCCGGCCAGCGCTGGAAGGCAGCCAGGC
The DNA here is from genome assembly GCA_001767075.1 of Acidobacteria bacterium RIFCSPLOWO2_12_FULL_54_10. GTDB lineage: Bacteria > Acidobacteriota > Terriglobia > 2-12-FULL-54-10 > 2-12-FULL-54-10 > 2-12-FULL-54-10. The sequence continues at coordinate 14,868 of MEKX01000007.1, forward strand.
TCATATCGCAACGGCTATCGAGAAACTGCGCGTCCGCAGGGATTTAACTGTTTCCATGCTGAATTCCATACCGGGGATTCATTGCGTCAGTCCGCGTGCTGCATTTTATGCTTTTCCGCGCCTCGACATTCCTCAATCGGATAAAGAATTCGTATTCCAATTAATCCGCGAGACAGGCGTCGTTGTGGTGCCCGGCGCCGGTTTCGGACAACCGCCCGGCACCAAGCATTTCCGGCTGGTGTTCCTGCCGCCGCCGGAAGTTCTGCAAAAAGCAATCGGCAGAATCGCGGATTTTGCCAAGCGCTGGCAGTAGATTGCTTTCTGCATCACGAACCGTTTCCCATGCTGCAGATTCAAAGCTGCAAGACCATTTTCACAGATGATGTATAGCGCCAAGGAAAAACATCCCCGGAGGGGATGAATATGCATAGCCGGGGGCAGCGCCCCCGGAAACCGTACCCCAAAACACCGACCCTGCAGGGGTCGCACTCTCCCTGCAACCTGCATTGGTACGACCCTTTCAGGGTCGAACCTGAACTGTGGGAGCTTTCGCTACCGGGGGCGTTGCCCCCGGCTATGCACGGGTATCCCCTGCGGGGATAGTTCATGATTGACCTGGCTCTATGCACCAACCATAAAAATGGTCTAAGCCTAGACAAGGATGCAAAGTTGAAATCGCTAATCCCTGTCGAATAGAATGTATGCGGGTGAGCAGCCATTAAATCGCACGAACCGTGTACTGGGGTTGTCATTGAGCGACCGGCCTGACATGAGTGACATGAGTGAACGCAATGCATACGTGTCGATGAAGGCGGGGATGGAAGCGCCCGTCTACTGGCGCGTGGAAGGAAGCCTGCTTCATCTCAGCGCATTCCGGCCAATAGCCTTCTTCACCTCCAATGCTCAAAGCTTTGCGGATCGCTGGTCTCGCCGCACCGGTTTGGCGTTAATGGCATTCTTCCGCCCGTTCCTTTATGTAGCCAGCCGAAAATTCGCAACCCGCATTTTGCATGCTTCGCTGCGCGGCGTTAGCCAGGATCGCCTGGATTTGCTGGGTGAAGAGTATTTCCAATACGTGCTCAAGCCCCGCTTGCGACAACGCGGGGTTGAAAAACTCCGGCAATGGATGTCCGCCCACGGGCAGGTCGTGCTGGTCAGCCAGGGGCTGGAACAGATCATGCGGCCATTGGCAAACCACTTGGGTGTTGAACGGATCATCGCTAATCGCCTGGAATTCCAGGATGGCAGAGCAACGGGAAGGCTGCTGGAACCGATCATCCCGCCGCGGGGTGCGCTGGCCAGGATCATCGGCAGGCGTCCGGACGGGCGTGTTTCCGAGGATTGGCTCTGCCGCGAAATAAAACTTCGCTCCAAGCCGGAAGTATTGCGCGACTCGGCTGTTTCCGCTCAGCGGCCAGCTTCCCAAAATACCCTTTCGCTTGCCATATTCGATTCTCGAAAATTCATTGAGCGCCTGTCTGTTCGCGAATCTCTGGCTGGTAAGCACATCCTCTTGATCGGCGTCACCGGGTTCATCGGCAAAGTTTGGCTTTTACAGTTGCTCACGGACTTGCCGGAAGTGGGGCGAATCTATTTGCTCATTCGTCGCCAGGCGAAAAACTCCGCGCTCCGGCGCTTCGAAAAAATTGTTTCCGAATCCCCTGCCTTCGATCCGCTCTTCGCTCGTTACGGCAGCTCGCTGGCTGCCTTTCTTCGCGAAAGAATTGAGATCATCGAAGGTGATGTGACCAAAGAGGGGCTGGGCATCGACCCGAAGATTCAGGAACGCATTGCACGCAAGTTGGATGTGATCGTCAATAGTTCAGGATTGGTCGATTTTAATCCAGACCTGCGGGACGCTTTGGCGACAAACGTCGATGGTGTTTTGCACTTGCTGGATTTCCAGCGTAAGTGCGATCACGCCGCTTACTTGCACCTCTCCACCTGTTACGCGGCCGGAGCAAGGGATGGCCGAGTGAGCGAAGAATTGGTTCCCGACTACACGCCCTTGCGTACAACGGCTTTCAGCATAGAGCAGGAATACAAAAATCTCCACCGGCTGGTCCAGGAAATTGAAGAGCGTTCAGAAAGCCCTGCCACCACCGAAAAATTGCTCCTTCTAGCGAACAAGAAAGACTCGCCAGCTCGCAAGCTCTCTGGAACTGCTCTCGACAAACACCTCGCACGATATCGCAGCCGGTGGTTGCGCACGGAATTGATTCACGCGGGTACTCAGCGAGCCTTGCAGTTCGGCTGGCCCAACACGTATACATTCTCAAAAAGTCTGGCGGAATCTTTGATCGCCAGTCGTGGCGCTGATCTTCCCATCGCCGTCGTTCGCCCTTCTATTGTGGAAACTTCCTTGGAGCTTCCCTTCAAGGGCTGGAATGAAGGGGTGAACACTTCCGCGCCGCTATCCTATCTTCTCGGCACCTATTTCCGGCTGCTGCCGACCAATGAAAGAAAACGGTTGGATGTGATTCCGGTGGATGTTGTCTGCCGCGGCATGACGCTGATCGCCGCGGCACTGGTCCGCCGCTGCCACCATAAGGTTTATCAACTGGCGACTTCCGCCGTGAACCCTTGCGATATGCGCCGCTCCATTGAGCTGACGGGCCTTGCGCATCGCAAATTTTATCGCTCGCAAGCCGGCATCGGCCACCGCTTGCGGCTGCGGTTCGATACCATCCCGGTTTCTAAAGGACGCTACCAGATGTTTTCCGCTCCCACGCAGAAGGCCATTGTCCGCGCCCTGCATCGAACCATGCAACCCTTGCCGTTTTTGCAATCCTCGCTGGCGCGCACCGAGCGGAACCTGGATCGCGTTGAGAAGATCATTGAGTTGTACGAGCCATTCATCCTTTACAACGATCACGTGTTTGAAGCTGACAACGTGGAATTCCTATCTATCGCGCTTCCCCCGGAAGAAAGGGAACGGTTTGGGTACGACGCCGTTTCCATCGACTGGTGGGAATATTGGATCAACATTCACATCCCTGCACAGCGCCGCTGGTCTTACCCCCTCATTGAAGGACGTCCCTTGGAAGCGCGTCCTGAAAGGCCGTTTTCTCTATTAACCGTTGGAACCGAGAGAACCGAGCCTGCCGAGGACCCGTCGCGCGCATCCGTGGCAACATGGCCATCCTCATAACAGGTTCCACAGGCTATATCGGTGGCCATGTCGCTGCCAGCTTGCTGGAGAACCACTCCGTCTCGCTCAATCTGCTCGTGCGGGCCAAGGACGCGTCAGAAGCGGAACACCGCCTTTGGCATAGCTTCCAATTGCATTTCAGCTTTCCCCGCTTGATGGAGCATCTGCGCTCGCGCATCCATATCTTCAGGGGCGATCTCACCGAATCTCGTTTTGGATTATCTCCAGAAGACTATCATCGGCTGGTCCAATCAACCGATTCGGTCATTCATTGCGCAGCGTCCTTAAACCGGAAGTCAGAGAAAACCTGCCTCAACGTCAATCTGCGCGGCACTCTGGAAGTGATCCAACTTGCTTCGCGAGCACGCGATAACCACGGCCTGCGCCGCTTCAGCCACGTCAGCACTGTTGCCGTAGCGGGTCACCGAAGCCATGAAATTGTGCAGGAAGATCAAGCCATCGATTGGAACCGCTCGGATTACGATCCTTATGCCCGGACAAAAAAATTCTGTGAACACATGATTCGCGAGTTGTTGGCCGATGTTCCTCTCACATTCTTTCGTCCCAGCATTGTCTTAGGGCATAGCCGACGCGCAGCTACCACGCAGTTCGACATGGTAAGAGCTTTTGTCATGCTCGCGGATTTGCCGATGCTCCCCTTTCGTCCCGGCGACAGGGTGGACATCGTACCCGTAGATTTTGTGGCTGACTCTGTCGTCGCCCTGCACCAAAAGGAACGCCCGATGCAGATGATTTATCACTTGTCATCTGGAATCGGGTCGCAGACCTACGGACAGATAACAGACTTTCTCTCCAAGGATCGGGGGAAATCCGGGCCCGTGTATATTCCCGCCCTGGAAGGATCATTTTCATGGTTGTCACAACGCCTGGCCAGCGCCGGTGGCAAGCTCGGCCAAGGCGCAACTTTGCTCAAGGTTTTCTGGCCTTACCTCATCTGGAATACCGTGTTTGATAATTCACGAGTAGTTTCCGAACTGGGCAAATCTCCTTCTCTTTTCACAGACTACTGCTTGCCTCTGCTCAAATTCAGCAAAGAACACAATTTCAAATATCCATACCAGGACTGGCCAAATTCCGCACAGGAAGCTGCTCGATGATGGATCAAGTCTTGCAAATGTGGGTCAGCGGATTGATCGAGCTATCCAAACTGCAATGGGTGCTTGGGAAGGGCGAATCCTGGGCTCCTGGCACAAAGCTCAAGTTTCTGTTTGCTGGCTACAATGGAACCAGAAATACCGGCTCCGATGTCCGGGTGGAAGAAATGCTCAGGCAAGTCAGGCGGATTTTCGGCGATGAAAATCTCCATCTTTCGATCATGACGCAAAATTTCGACCGTTCGCGCGGCTATTTCGGAAACGCCACGCAAGTACGGCTGCCGGATGTCTTCCCGCCCTTTCTCTATCGCGAGGTCCCAAAGTACCACGCTGTACTTGCCTGCGAAGGTTCGATGTTCAAAAGCAAGTTTGCGAATGCGCTGACCGCCATGATGATTGGCACCCTCGGCATTGCTTCCGCACAGAACAAAGTCTCCGTAGGTTACGGAGCAGAAGCTGGCGCAATGGACGCGATGCTAGCCAAAATGTGCAGCCGTTTCTGTAATAAATCTCTGGTGGTTACGCGCAATGAGGAATCGCGCACTGTGCTCCGCAAACTCGGTGTCCATACTGAACTGGGCACCGACACTGCGTGGACGTTCGAGCCGCACGGCAATGATTATGGAGAAAGCGCATTGCGCGCGAATGGCTGGGACGGAAAAGCTAGCGTGTTGGTTTTGTGCCCGATCAACCCCTTTTGGTGGCCAGTGAAAGCGTCTCTGGCCAAAGGATTGGCATATGGATTGACCGGAGCATTCGCTGATAGCCACTATCGAAGCATCTACTTTCATAAATCAGGTCCGCGAGTCAGGCAATCTTATGAGAAATATATTTCAGCTTTCACCAATGCAACCCAGGCATTTCGCAAAGAGGCAAATGTATTCCCCATTTTTGTCGCCATGGAAAGATTGGACGCCGATTCTTGCAACAAAATTGCTAAGCAGATCGGCGGAGCGCCCGTTTTCACCTCCGACGAATATGATATGTATCAACTAGTCAGCATACTGCGGAGTTGCCACTTGATGGTTTCATCTCGCTACCACGGCATTGTGACTTCCATGCCAGGCCTGGTGCCGTCTGCGGGCGTTACGATGGACGAGCGCATTCGAAATCTGATGCGTGAGCGGGGTCATAATCATTTGTACTTGGAAGTCGACGATCCCAACCTGGAGCAAAAATTATTGGAGCTGATGCGGCGCTTAAAGCGGGATGCGGATGAAATTCGCATTGGCATTGCAAAAACGGTGGTCAGCAATCTTCGGTCTATGGCTCGCATGGGAGTCTACCTGGAAGAGCACGTCGAACACCGGTACCCGGAATTCCCGTTCCGCAAAGGACTCAGAAGTTGGGAGGAATATTTGCCTCCGCTAAGCGCCAACCTCCGCAAGCTTGTCGATCAATATAGCTAATGAATTATTTAGAGAACATTTTTTCGACTTTGAAGCAAGCTTCAATGCGGCCAGTGCTGCAAGAGGTACGTAACGGTGAACTCTATTCCGTCAGCGGAAGCGATTTTCTCGGCCTCTGTGCGACAGCAAGAAATTTCCTGCAACGGTCTGGGTTACGGAAAAGCGACCGCTGCGTGCTGCTGGCTTCCAATAGCATTTATTGGACCGCGATGGATCTGGCGTTGATGGCCGAGGGGATTGTTGTGGTTCCTCTGTATTTGCGCCAAGCACCTGCCGAACTTGTGGGGATGATAAAAGATTCTGAGCCTTCGCTCATCATTTACGGAAACAAGGAACTTCGAGATGAAATTAGCAAGCAGTGGTCCTCCGCGCCTCGTTCAGCACTTCTGGATGAGATTTTCCAGAACTCAAGCCCGGCGGAATCTGCAACAGATATACCAAGTCCTATTCAATTAGCTACGAGCGATCCCGTCGCAATCATTTACACTTCTGGGACTTCAGGGGAGACCAAAGGCGTGATTCTTACCGCTGGCAATCTGAACCACATGCTGAAGTGCACAACCGCCCGACTTGATTTATTGATGGGAAACCATGCAGGACCGGAAAAAGTATTCCATTATCTGCCCTGCAATTTTGCAGGCTCGTGGATATTAATGTTAAGTTGCTTGTCGCGTGACAGTGTCCTTACACTCTCGACGGATTTGACCAAGCTTATGGAGGAAATGCGCCTGGCAGCTCCAGAGTACTTCTTGAACGTTCCGGTTTTGTTAGAGAGGGTTCGTACAGGAATTGAAAATAAAATGAAGGAGAAAGGCGGTCTTTCTCTGCGTCTATTTGTGAATGCCAAGAATGCCTGGTATCGCAGAGCGGATCATCAGGAGACGCTGCTTGATCTGCTCTGGCTCGCATTAGGACGCGCATTCTTGTTCCCCTTGATCCGAAGGAGTTTGGGACAAAACCTCAAGGCTCTGATTTGTGGCTCCGCACCGCTGTCCAAGGAGACGCAGCTATTTTTTCTAATGCTTGGATTACCGGTTCTTCAAGTGTACGGCTTAACAGAAACCACGGCGATTTGCACCATGGATGACCCTCGCCGCATCGAACCCGGGCGTGTGGGACCTGCTATTGATGGCATCGAAATGAAAGTAGACGAGAGTGGAGAAATTCTAGTCCGAGGACCGAATATTTTCGCTGGCTACTGGAATAAACCTGCGGCGACCGCCGAAGTTTTGCACGATGGGTGGTTTCATACCGGAGACGTGGGCGAACACGACAAGTCTGGCAATTGGATAATTTCTGGCCGCATCAAAAATCTGATTATCCTTAATTCAGGACATAATATTGCTCCAGAGCCGATTGAAGAGATGATCTCGCGCGAATTGCCTGCCGCAAAGCAAGTCGTGCTCGTCGGCAATGGACGCAGCTATATGACAGTGATAGTGACCGGCTGTGTAACTCCATCTGAAATCGAATCTGTTATTTCTGCGTTAAACGAAAAAATGCCACACTATAAACGGATTCGCGGGTTTTACATTTCGCCGGAGCCGTTCACAATGGATAATGGTTTGCTCACTGCCAATGGGAAATTAAAGCGCGACGCGATTCTGAAGCGTTACAAACAAGAAGTGGACGCTATCTATAGTCAGGCAAAAGCATGAAGACATTTCACGGAGAAACATTATCCTGGGAACTGATCGACGGCAGGCTGGAATTGGCTTTGCACCGCGATCCTTGCAACGAGATCGGCTCAAAGACTCTTGTAGAGTTGGAAAGATTCGCGGAAGCATTGGAGGATGCCAAAGGTACGGCCAGCACTGTTATTATTCACAGTACCCTTAAAACAGGTTTCTGCACCGGAGCCGACTTGCGGGAGCTTTATTTTCGTTCGCACGAGCTGCCGCAGGAGGAAAGCCGTGCTGGCGTTAGGAATTTCCTGGAGCGCATTCACGCAGTATTGAATGCGTTGGATTCGTCTCCGCTGACAACCATAGCGGCGGTGCAAGGAGTCACCTTCGGCGGTGGTTTCGAATTGGCTCTGGCCTGCGATTTAATCATCGCCGACAAGATTGCGCGATTCTGTTTTCCTGAATTGCGCCTGGGGCTGATACCTGGTTTCGGTGGCATACCCCGCCTGAAGCGCGACCTTGGAAACGCTGTTGTGCGCGATATTCTGCTGACAGGCCGTAGCATCAATGCAGCCAAGGCGCAGGCCGCGGGACTGGTTAGCCAAATTGCTTCCGAAGGAGAAGCGCTGCGAGTGGCCCGATCCACAGCGTCTCAGATAAAGAAATTTGATCGTCATACCAGCGCCGTCGCCAAACGCTTTATTAAACCCATTCCATACGACGAGCTACGCGAAGAGATTGATATTTTTTGCCGGCTATTTGCAGAACCTGCGGTGCAAAACGGATTGCGTAAATTCGTAGAGAGCACAGAAGCCATGCCGTACTTGCCGTAAAATGATGCATGGATTAATAAAAAACAGTCCACATGAAGACGATTGAACAAACGACGGAGGAAATCCTGATTTTAGCGGCGAAGCACTTTCACGTGCCGCGAGAGCAACTCTCTGCGGAAGACGACTTTTTCAAGAAACTAGGCATCAATAGCCTTCAGGCGCTGGATTTGCTGACACGGCTGGAAAATCATTTCCAGGTGGAATTGCCAGACTATGAACTACAGGGCGTTAGTGATTTCCGCACGCTCGCCGAGCGTATCCAAACACGACTCTAATGCTGGACCTTAGCCCTTACCCTAGCCTTGGCGCTGCCCTTCAAGATGCACTGGAGCGCTGGGCAGACCATACGTGCCTCATAGAAGCAAACCGTGATCGGGAAAACTGTCGCCTGACATACCGTCAATTCCGGTTAACGGCAATGCTCATCGCCCGGGATCTGCAGAACAATGGTTTTGGAGCTGGCGACCGGGCCGCCATATTGATGACCAACCAATCGAGGTGGTTAATCTCTGCGCACGCTATCTTTTACCGTGGCGGCGTCTTGGTTCCGCTCGATTACAAACTGAGCGCAGCCGAGCAGTTGCAATTGCTGGCTCATTCCAATGCCCGTGTGCTCCTTGTCGAATATTACCTCTGGCGAGCCATTTTAACCTGCCCCACTTTCAACGCATTAAAAGCAGATACCGTTTTCGTTACAGAGGCTCCCCCGGACGCAGACATTGGTTCTGCGCGTCGCTGGGAGGATTGCAATGATTCCCGCGTTCCCGACTTCCTTCCCCGACAGCGCACCGATTGGGCCTGCATTGTGTATTCCTCAGGAACAGGCGGGCGGCCAAAAGGTTGTGTTCTCACCCATGACAATTACCTGGAACAGTGTCAGGTTCTAACTTCCATTTTCCCATTTTCGCCAGGAGTCCGATATCTGAGTATTCTTCCGACCAATCATGCGATCGATTTCATGGTAGGTTTCATCGGCCCTTTTCTTAGCGGCGCAACCGTGATCCACCTGCGCACATTGAGACCGGAATTTGTCCGCGAGGCTTTCACTCGATTCAAGATTACCTATGTAAGCTTGGTTCCGATGGTGCTCAAGAATCTGGAAAAAGGATTGCGAGATCGATTTGCAGCGCTGCCTCCATTTCGAAAAAAAGTTCTCGATCTGCTGATCTGGATGAATCGGCATCTAACCCGCGACAAACCAGCTTTAGAAACCAGCAGGTTCCTGCTCCGGTCCATCCACAACGCATTCGGCGGGGAACTGCGAGCCATTTTTGTCGGCGGAGCCTTTACTGAACCTGCCACGCTACAGTTTTTCTACGATATTGGTATACCTGTGGCCAACGGTTATGGGTTGACTGAAGCCGGCACCGCTCTCACGCTGAACGATTTAAAACCCTTTCGCGCAGAAACTGTTGGCAAACCGCTGCCCGGCGTTGAAATGAAGATTCTCCTGCCAGACCAAGACGGCATCGGCGAAATCGCTGTCCGCGGCAGGACGGTCATGTCCCACTATTTGGACGATCCCGAATTGACCGCTGAATCAATCGTGGATGGATGGCTTTTAACGGGCGACTTGGGACGATTGGATAAGGCCGGGCACTTGCAACTTTTCGGTCGCAAGAAGAACATGATTGTCACCGAAGGTGGGGAAAATATTTACCCTGAGAATATTGAATCCGTTTTTGAGGGACTTCCAGTGAAGGAATTTTGCATATTGGCTTCGGGCTATATTTGGCCGGATAGAAACCAGACTTCCAGGATGAGAGAGCGCCTGGTAGCATTCTTGCGCTTGGAGGATGGACAAACTTTCACGGAAGGCCTGCGCAATGAATTAGTGGCTCGCAATCGCAAATTGCCCGATTACAAGCGAATCTCCAATTACATAGTCTGGAATCAGGATTTCCCGCGTACTGCATCGCTCAAAGTAAAACGAAATGTTCTTGCGGAGCAGATTCGGGCAATTCCCGGTTCGGAAAGCGCGGTAACGGAACTGTGAAGCAAGCATTCTTTGCCGTTGTGAATCCGGCAGCAGGCGGAGGTCAATGCGGCAGGCTTGCGGATGACGCCATGGCTAAAATACGCCAGCACGGCATCGAAGTTCAGGTGGTCAGAACACAGTTTCCCGGGCAAGGGATAGAATTAACTCGCTCGGCGTACCGTGATGGATTCCGGAAATTTCTGGCTGTGGGCGGCGACGGAACTTCTTACGAGATTATCAACGGTTTGTTTCCAGAAGCAGCTTCCGGCGAACCTCCAACGCTCGCGCTGCTTCCTTTAGGAACGGGCAATTCTTTTCTGCGAGATTTCTCCGATCAGGGAGCAGCACATGCCATGAATGCTCTGTTTGCAGGACGATGTCGAAGTTGTGATGTGATCCGTCTGATACACGGGACGGGCACCATCTATTACTTCAACTTGTTGAGCATCGGATTCACTGCTGACGTGGCGACGATCACGAACCGCAAATTCAAATCGCTGGGGGAATTTGGTTACTTGCTCGGAGTGCTGGTTTGCTTAATACGACTCCGGAGGCGATCATTTCCGTTGCGTACGGACAATCAGAAAGAGTACGACAGCAGACGGTGCCTATTTCTCACATTTAACAACAGCAAGTTCACCGGCGGAAAAATGATGATCGCCCCACAGGCAGACCCTACGGATGGCATGGTGGAATTTGTGCGGTGGGGGCCGATCGGCCGGCTGGGCCTTTTGCAGAATCTTCACCGGTTATACGATGGATCCCATATCAACCATCCCCTGGCATCTCGCCAAGCCGTGCGAGCGGTGGAATTTCAGTTAGACTCGCCGGTGGATGTAATGGTGGATGGCGAAGTGTTAACCCTGCAATGCCGGAAATTGGAAGTGCTCCCCGGCGCGATCAACGTTATGGTGTAGTTACCATGTATAGGAAACTGCGTTGCATATTTTTATGGGTCATCAGCGCCATTCACTTCTTAATTGGAGTCCCATTGCTGCTGCTCATGGCAGTATTCATTGATCCCCGCAAAAACGACCGGCCTCAGAGGTTCTTTGCTAGAAACATACTGCGCATGGCAGGAGCTAAATTTAGGGTTGTCGTTTCAAATCAGTTTGATCCTAACCAGACCTGTATATTCGTTTCAAACCACGTAAATCTTTTTGACCCGTTCGTCCTCTACTCGGCTATCCCACAATTTGTTCGTGGTTGGGAGTTGGAATCGCATTTCCGCATACCGATTTACGGCAGAATGATGAAGCGGTTTGGCAATATTCCGGTTGCCGATGTAAAAACACCGGGTAACTTAAAAAAGTTGTTTCGACTAACTCGCCAGGCGCTGGAGCAAGGAATCAGCCTCATTGTATTCCCTGAAGGAGGGCGAACCAGAACTGGACATGTTCAACCGTTCCGGCAGGGCATTTTTCGAATGGTGCGTGATCTAGGTTATCCGATTGTTCCCGTTAGCATTGTTGGATCGTTCGAGTTTTACCACAAGGGAAGCTGGATGTTGCACCTAAGCGAGATTGTTGTTTACATTCACGATCCTATCCACACTCAAAACCTTAGCTCGAATGAACTGAATACTCTCCAAGATCGAGTTCAGGAAATCGTCTCTCAGCCGTTAATGGCAAGCTACGGGTTAGTCTCCAGCTCCAAATCATTCAAAACAGAGCGTGATACTACCTCTCCAATGCATATTGACAAATGAGTTAACCTGTTAATTTTTAATGATTCTGGATTATTCAATAACCGATATAACACTTGATATCTATAATTATTATGAAAATGGCTGGCTCAAATTTCTTTACGCAGCATTTTGACAGGTCATTGGACCTATTTAAAATAGATAAAGATTGGGACTACTGAACTATTGCTCGCCGGGGTAGCAAAGTAGAGAATTATCTCAGGAAAATGGTGAATGGAAAAGGGAGGGATCCCGGTGGCCACAGCGAGTTATGCCCACAGGCGATCGGACGAATCAATGATCAAAGCTACAGGTAGAATTCTGGTCGTTGACGATGATCCCGCATTCCGCAAATTATTAGAAACGATCCTGCGACGTGAAGGGTACGACATTGTCATAGCTCCAGATGGGGTTGCAGCTTTAGAAGCATCCGCCCGGCATCGAGTGGACTTGGTGTTGCTTGATGTCGAAATGCCTCGCATGAGCGGATTTGAAGTTTGCCGTCATTTGAAAAAAGACCCTGAAACCCGGCTTACCCCAGTCGTGCTGGTCACAGGGCTATCGGCTACGGATGATCGAATTCTTGGCTTGGAAGCCGGAGCAGATGATTTCCTGAGCAAACCCGTGGACCGCAACGAGTTGCTGGCGAGAGTCCGGTCGCTGATCAACTTAAAAGCTTACACAGATGAATTGGAGAGGGCGGAGTCGGTGCTTTTTGCGCTAGCCAAAAGCATCGAAGGGAAAGATCCGTCAACGGAAGGTCACTGCGAACGTTTGTCGAACTATTCCAGTGAACTGGGCCAGCGCATTGGACTTTCGGATGATCAAATCATCGCACTGCGATGGGGCGGAATCGTGCATGATATTGGAAAGGTTTCAGTCCCTGAATCGATCCTGCTGAAACCCGGGCCGCTGTCTGCTTCGGAATGGGAAGTTATGCGCAAGCACCCGACCGTAGGAGAAAAAATCTGCGCTCCATTGCGCTCATTCCGCCAAGTGCTGCCGATTATCCGGCATCACCATGAAAGATGTGACGGAACAGGTTATCCAGACGGGCTTCGCGGTGAGGAAATACCTTTGGTTGCTCGCGTACTGCAACTTGCGGATGTCTTTGATGCTCTGGTCACCGACCGGCCCTATAAGCAGGGAATGTCAGCAGAAAAAGCCCTCATCATCATGGAGCAGGAAGTTCACAAAGGATGGTGGGACGCACATTTATTCAATGATTTTCGAGCAATGATTCGGGATAAAATGCGCAAAATATAATTCGACATGCAATCGAGAGCGGCAAAGTGCAGGGAATGGAAAACACGCAAAATAAATCGCCTCAATCATTGAAACGGACTCAATCGCAATCTGACGCTATTCTCGCCGGCATCGCACTTCTCTTTGCTGCGGTGATTTATTTTTATTTCCAAGCGTGGGGCAGACCGGAAGAGACATCTTCTCTGTCGCTCGTCTTTGTTTCCTTATTTGGCTTCTTAGCACTCATTATTGTTTTCGGAATCCAATATATCTATCAGCAAAAACGCATTCAGAAACTGCATGTACAACTCGCGGAACAACGAGAAGCGGGTGAACGGCTTCTGACGGCAACGCAGCAATTGCAGCAGATGTTGATGGTCGATCCCCTGACCGGTTTTTATACGCGCGGTTTTTTGAATCAGCATCTGGGAACAGAAATGGCACGTGCACAACGACAAGGCCATCCATTAAATGCATTAGTCATCGAAATCCAGGATCTAGATCGCCTGCGTGGCCAACTCTCTACGGCGATACGTGATGGAATGATGAAGGAATTCAGCGGCCATCTTAGAAATTCCATACGCAGTTCAGATATAGCGATCCGGTTGGAAGATAATAGGTTTTTGGTATTGTTTACGGATGCTGATCTGTCGCGAGCACCGCACATTCTGGCTAGGCTCAGCGGTTCAGAACTGGAATCGCAAGGTGTGAAAACGCCTCTTACCTTTGCTTCCGGTTGGACTTCTTATCGTCCTCGGGAACTCCCCGATCAATTCTTAACGCGGCTGGATGAGCAACTTGCTGAAGATTTACGCACGGGCAAAGCCGAGGAGGCGATCCGGCAAGCACAGGCGGATATTCGTCAGCGTGAGAATGCTGAAGCTCTCGGACGTCTGGCGGGTAAAGTGGCGCATGATTTTAACAACCTCTTGTCATTGGTAAAGGGATATAGTGAATTAGCGCTCGATTGCTTGGGAAAGTCTGACCCTGTGAGAGAGTATCTGGAGGAAATCCACCGCGCGAACGAAATGGCGAATACTCTCACCCGCCAATTGCTCGCATTCACGCATACGGATGGACCCATGCCCGTGGAAATGAATTTGAATTCCGCTTTATCTGACCTACGCGGCACATTGGAGCGAGTTCTGGGACCTGACATTCAATTGGTAATCCAGCCTGGAAAAGACCTGGGCATGGTAAAAACTTCCCGAAACCAGATCGATCAAGTGGTCATCAACCTGGCTGCGAATGCTCGTGAGTTCATGCCGGAGGGTGGCCGCGTGGTTGTGCAAACCGAGAATGCTGAGTTGGATGAAGCTTTTATACAATGGCATCCGGGTTCCCGTCCCGGCTCCTACGTTTGCCTGCAAATATGCGACTCCAGCTGTGGAATGAATGAAGAAACAATGGCGCATATTTTCGAACCTTTTTATCGCACAGGAAAAGACAGAAGAGGAAATGGATTGAGCCTTGCTGCCGTATATGGAATAGTGAAGCAAAGCGGTGGATATGTGGGAGTGGAAAGCACTCCCGGCAGAGGAAACACATTCAGCATTTTCCTGCCTCGAGCAGAGTCCTTGATTGGAGCTGGTCGTGAGTAAAATCACATCTGACAAGTCGTGGGTATCGCCAGATACCGGAAACGGCATGACCACGGATAGCCCGGCTGCTATCAAAGTCTTAATTGTTGATGATGATGAACTGGCTCTGCGTGTGATGCGCAAGCTGGTGGAAGCGGAAAGCTGCCAAGTGGAGGTATTTTCTTCGCCAGCTAAGGTATTTCCACGATTGGAACAGGAGCGATTTGACGTCATCCTTTGCGACATGTGGATGGGAGAATCCACCGGCAAGGATTTTTATGAGCGCATTCGCCAAGATTTTCCTCAATATTTGAAAAAACTCATTTTTGTCACTGGCGATCTTGTCTCAGAGAGCACTTGGGACTTTATCGACGAACGCCATGTGCCCTATATTCTAAAACCATTCAGCAGACCTGAGCTTCGCCGCCGATTGACGGATGTTGTCGGTGACCGCCTGGTAGAAGCACAGAAAAAGAAAGAAGAGAAACCACGAAAGGAAGATGACACGCGGCGCCGCCACCGGCGGATTACAGTGAAAGGTAATGTCCGTGTCCGCAGAAAAAAATGGGCTGTAGGCGGACCCGATGTATGTCCGGTTATCAACGCCAGCAGGAATGGTGTGCTGTTTTCTTCGGAACGAGAATACCGCGTCGGAATGGAAATGCATGTTGCATTCCCCTATACGGGATACAGCGATATTGAGCAAGATGGATTCGTCGTCCGCGTCGGCCAGCCAATTGAGGGCAAGCGCGAAGTCGCCTTGGCACTGGGCGAGGCAGCAGAGGAAGCTCGTAGAAAGTTCGAAGTTTCCAAAGAGGATCGGCGCAGCAATCACATTGTTCTAGAGACTGCGGAGAATCGGGATACCTCTTATCTTCCTCCTACACTAACTGAAGGGCCTACACCCGGACATTCCGCGGTTACGGATGAATCAGTCAGAATGGC
Source organism: Acidobacteria bacterium RIFCSPLOWO2_12_FULL_54_10 (assembly GCA_001767075.1). GTDB lineage: Bacteria > Acidobacteriota > Terriglobia > 2-12-FULL-54-10 > 2-12-FULL-54-10 > 2-12-FULL-54-10. The sequence continues at coordinate 30,433 of MEKX01000007.1, forward strand.
TGAGGAATTAACGGAACTCAAGGCGGTCCACGACCGAATTATAGATCAACGAGATCGCATGGCCGCGGATGAAGCCCATATCAAAAGGCAACTGGCTGAATTGCAATTGGCCAAAATGCAATTATCCACCTATATTTCAGATCTTGAAACGCAACGCGAATCACTTCAAATCAAGGCGGCTGAAGGCGAGGAAATGCGCTTCCAAGCGACTCACGACGTACTAACGGGTTTGCTGAACCGCGGCGCAATTATGGAATTCCTTAAGAAAGAATTGCTCAGGGCTCGCCGGGAAAACACGATGGTGGGTGTCATTCTTGCCGACCTGGATCATTTCAAGAAAATCAACGATACCTACGGCCATTTGGCGGGAGATACTGTTTTACGGGAAGCGGCGCAGCGGCTGCAGTCTTGCGTCCGGGAATACGATGCCGTCGGCCGATATGGCGGCGAGGAATTTCTCATCGTGCTCTCCTCCTGCACTGAACTGCCGGTTAAGAATGCAGAACGCGCCAGAGCCACGGTATGCGCTGAACCGGTCTATGCAGACGAAGGCGATATTACAGTGACTGTCAGCATCGGCCTGGCAGGGAGTTCAACAGAACTTTGCGAAGCTGAGCAAATCCTGCGCGCGGCAGACGCAGCCCTTTATTGTGCGAAACGGAGTGGGCGCAACCGAGTCGAAATCGCAGGTAAAGATGACGGCAACGTTGGATCAGTGAATAGCGCTGTATCCTGATTTCGCGAAGGAAATGCGGAAAATCTCGTTTTGATTTTCTGGCACGCGAGTTTATACAGCGCCCAATGCTTTTATAGCCCGTCGTCGATCCTCGGTTTTCACCCACAAAATTGCGCCAAAATTCCCTTCCCCGGAATTCACAGCATCGATAGCGACCACATTGATTTTAGCTTCTGACAGCTTCGATAATAAATCGCCAATCGCTCCAACCCGATCAGGCCCTTGGATCAAGAATCCAACCTTTTTTGAACTCAGCTTCATGCCTGCCCTGCGGGCAGCCTTCACGAAGCCTTGTGGGTCCAATGGTACAAAATCCAGTTGAGCTTGCCGTCCCTTTGGAAAACCAGAAAACGCCAGCAAGTTCACGCCAGCTTCCTTCAGCATCGTAAGAGCGCGGGCGGCTTCCCCGGTTTTATTGGGAACAATCGTGTAATAGTATTCGACGACTCGAATAGCCTCTGCCATATCTTATCCTCCTTCATATTTCCTAATCCCATATAATACCGCTAAATTGCTTGCTTCATTCATAGCGTTTAATTTAGACCGCAAATGTTAACGCAATCCTATATTGACGTGCATAGTAATTTTAACGTATCCAGAACATCGGCTTGCAATTGGGGATCAGACCCGAAGCCATGAAACCATTTGACGGTTGTATCCTTGCGAAACCAAGTCATCTGGCGTTTAGCGTATTGTCTGGTTGCTGCTTGCGCGTATCGAATAGCATCCTTTCGGCTGATTCTTCCCAGAAGATAATCCAATGCTTGCCGGTATCCAATGGATTGAAATGGCGCACACGTTGATGGAAATCCGCGGTCTAGGATGTCACTGGTTTCCTCGATCAATCCATTTCCAAACATCTGTACTGTTCGCTGGTCAATTTTATCTCGAAGCTTTTCTCGATTTGGGTTCAATCCAATCTTTACGATCTTAAACCCCTCCAGTTTATTGCGGCCCTGTTCATACATTTTCGATATAGGTTTCCCAGCAAGCATGCAGACTTCAATAGCGCGGATCACTTTCGGCAGATCATTGGCGTGGATATTCGCAGCAGCAACTGGATCAAGATGATTCAATATGCGATGGATATATCCGGAACCTTTTGCTTTCTCGCGTCCTTGCAGTCTTCGTCGCAATTCATAGTCGCGGCCCGGGGTGGTGAAAAGCCCGTCAATGAGCGCCCGCAAATAAAAACCCGTGCCTCCAACCACAATGGGAAGGTTTGAGCGCGTGCTAATTTCACCCAAAATGATTCTTGCTCGCCTGGAATATTCCCCGGCGGAAAACACAGCATCCGGCTCAAGAAAGTCGAATAGGTGATGGGGAATCTCTTTACGTACTTCCTGCGATGGCTTGGCTGTCCCGATATCCAAATAACGGTACATCTGCAAGGAATCGCAATTGACAATTTCTCCCCGGAGCTGACGCGCCAAACGGACAGCTAAATCGGACTTCCCGCTGGCAGTGGGTCCAACAATGGCAATAAGCAGAGTGCTATTGGTCATCATCCAGTGATTGTCATTCGTAGATACTTCCACCAAGCTGCCAACGTAAGCAGAAGCAACAATAGCAGCGTTGCCAATAATTCCTGCCGCGTTATCTTCATGTTTATTGGTAAGTTGGACGAATGTTGTAAAGATAGATAAACCGCAGCCGGATTGACTCACCCGGGAATTCCGATGGTAATGCAGGAAAAGGATTGGACAATCGGATACTGGCCATCGCTGCGCTGTCAAAAGACGTCGTTCCGGAACCGACGACCAAATCCAAATCCGGCACCGAACCATCACGTAGAATGGAAAACTCCAGCGCCACTCTGCCCTGCTTGCCCAGACGAGCCAGCTCCGGTATCACTGAGTACCAATTCCTTCGCACAAGCAGATAGACTCGCAACAGGTAAGGCTGGAAGTCTACGCCCATCGTATCAGAAATTATTTGCGGGCCGGGAATGCTGAGATCGGGGTGGCTAGAATCGAATTCCGGAAATTCCGTCCCGAAACCTGTAGCCGCTCCGGCTGCACGGTCTCTGGCTAGTCCGCGCAATATGGCATCGGTTCCACGAGAGGAAGCGATTGCTGGTAGGTTCAGTTGCGCTTGTTCAGTCTCTGGTTTGGGCTTGCTCGCTCGCTCCTGCTCCGTGGAAGGTCTGGCTCTGCCGGGCTGATCCGATGGATCAGGGAAATTGGGCAATCCAATTTCTGGAGCCTGCGAAATAATTTCCTTCTCAGCTTCCCCCCGTTCACGGGACAACATTAACTCTTTGGATTCCGGATCGCCTTGCGGCGGTGGAACAAAAGGCCGGGCGCCAAATTGCGGCATTGGTTGTTGCTGTTGTGGCTGTCGCCTGGGCCTCTCCCGAGGCGAATCGGGCACAGGTGGCGCTACCAGTTTCTTTCGTTCCGGTGGTGGTTCATACAGCATCGTGACCTGCTCCGGTTTGACTTCAACGGGTATAGTGACCTTGCGCTGAAACAGCTCCGGATTCGTAATCACCACGAGAATTCCCAGCAAGTGAACGATGACCGACAGGAGAAACGTCTCCCGCCGGCGAGAAGAAACTCGCTCATCTCCAACTTCAAGAAACATATGTTGAAGTGGATTATTTGTATCGTCCAAAAGGCAGCTCCCAACGCGTAACGCACGGAATCATATACGATAATTTTAATTACTTTTTAACGCCCAACACCGGAGCAAATGACTCGGTTGCATTGTTCCGAATGAGCCGGGCGGAATGCAGCATGATCTGCTCTCTTATTTGATGCGCGAGGCGCAGCGCCCGTTTCCCTTCTTTTCCGCTTATTTCTGGCGTCTGCCGTTCCCGGACATTGTTTAGAAATGCCATTAATTGCCGCATCAGGGGTTCGCCATGCTGAGATTCCAAGCGGCGATGCGATAGCACAGGCTGAGACCCGGCAAATTCCACACTGGTTACCGTAGCGTCCTGGCGCGTGTAATCAACCGAGATATACTCCTTCGGCTGGAACCATCGAAGTTTCCTGATTGTCTCGGTGCTCACGCGGCTCGCCGTAAAATTTGCAATACATCCGTTCTGAAATTCCAATCGAACATTGGCGATATCCACCTTGGGAGAAAGCACAGGCAAACCAACGGCGCGCACTTCCGCCGGTTCGGAATCTACAAGTGAAAGCACAATATCCAGATCATGGATCATCAGGTCCAGAACAACGTCCACGTCCAGGCTTCGCGGGGTAAAAATACTCATGCGGTGAGCTTCAAAAAACAGCGGTGAGTGAACAATCTCGCGGGCTGCGCGCACACCGGGGTTATATTGCTCCAAGTGTCCGACCTGAAGAATGCGATTGCCTCGCTCTGCTGCATCGATCAATTGATCTGCTTCCTCAAGAGTTCGGGCTATGGGTTTTTCTACGAGAACATCAATGCCCGCATTCAATAGCTGAACTCCAATAGATGCGTGCGATTCAGTGGGGACTGCAACGCTGGCGGCATCGACTTGGCCGAACAAATCTTCGAGCCTTTCAAAATGCTTGCAACCGTACAAGGAGGCTGCAGCGATGGCTCGCTGAGGGTCCGAGTCATAAACGCCTATCAGGTCGGCATTAGGTAGTTCGTGATAGACGCGGGCATGGTGACTGCCGAAGCGTCCGACGCCGACTACCGCGACTTTTACCCTCCCGGAATTCATCGGTTCCCTCGGTTCTCTCGGTTCCATCAATTGCTCTGAATTTTCCCGTTTTGGAACTGGCCGCCGTTGCGCGCTGTTTACTCGCCGGGCTGAGTGCCGACGATGGCGATCCCGGCGGCGGAAGCTTGCCGCATCATTTCGTCGCGATCAAACAGCAAAGTTTTGCCGGCATCCACGCTTAAAACTGTCGCGCCGCTTTGATTCATCACCGAAATGGTGGGCAAACCAACCACGGGAACATCGAACCGCATGTCCTGGCCGGGCTTGGAAACTTTGACGACGCACAGCGGTTTGCCCTGGGCCAGCGCAGCGGCGCGGAGGATGGTGGCGTCAGTGCCTTCCATGGCTTCCACCGCGACACACGCTTTGTCCGCCACGATCACGGTTTGCCCGATATCCCAGCGAGCCAGGCCGCGTGCGACCTGAAGGCCGTAATCCAAATCCGCCTGTTCATCGGGTGTCAATTCGCGGCCTGACAGGTTGCCTTCGGTGGCGAGAAGCGGTTGCAGGAACAGCGTCGAGTCCTCCAGGAAAATACCTTCCTGCTGCAAAATTTTGGCAACGCCTCCAATCAGCGAATCGGTGTTTTTCTTGGGCAGCGTCAGGAGCAGTTGCATGAGCTTCCAGTCAGGACGAATTGCTGAAAATATTTGCGTGTGCTTCACCTGACCGGCCATCACCGCGCGACTGACGCCTTCCTGCTTGAAGATTTTGATTAAGCGAGACAGCTCACCTAACCCAAGCCAGTGAACCGTGCTGGCGCGAGCTTCGACCTCCGGCCCGGCTTCCTCGCGAATAGCCGCAACCACCATTTCAATGCCGCGACTGCGGGCGGCTTCAAGCACCAGCAAGGGGAATTGGCCGTTGCCGGCGATCAATCCGTATCGCGGCGGATGGGGGATGGACCGGCTCATTTGATGACTCCGCGCTGCGAGCCTTCGATAAAGCGAATCAGTTCCAGAACATCTTCGGAAGCAGAGCATTCGGCGCGCAGTTTTTCTACGGCCTGGGAAGTATTGAGACTTTTCTCACGCAGCAAGAGGAAGGCGTGGTTGAGGGCCTTGCGGCGGTCGAGCGAAAAGCCCCGGCGCTTGAGCCCTTCCACATTGATGCCAAAGACGCGCACTTCACGCTCGGAAACGGTTTTGGAAAAGGGCAAAACATCCTGCGTGATGACGCTGTAGCCGCCGATAATGGCGTGCCGACCGATGCGGCAGAATTGATGGACACCGCTAAACGCGCCGACGACGGCAAAGTCCTCGATGGCAACATGCCCGGCGAGCGTGGCGCCGTTGGCGAGAATCGTCTGATTGCCCACCTGGCAGTCGTGCGCGATGTGCGTATAGGCCATCAGCAGATTGCCATCGCCGATGCGCGTGACCATGCCGCCGCCTTCAGTGCCACGATGAATGGTGATGAACTCGCGAAACGTATTATCTTTCCCGATCACGGTTTCGCTGCACTCGCCGCGATACTTCAAATCCTGCGGCGCGACACCGATGGAGGAGTAAGGGAAGAAGCGGTTGCGAGGACCCACATGGAGCGGCCCTTCCATAAAGATGTGCCCCATCAGGTCGCAGCCATCCCCGATTTCGACTTCATCGCCGATGACGCAATAGGGGCCTATGCGAACATCCGGGCCGATCCGCGCTCCAGCGTGAATGACCGCAGTGGGATGAATCAGGGATGCGCTCGTGCTGGTCATTTAGGCCGCTCTCCAATTTTGCAGAGAATGGTGGCTTCGGCAGCGATCTGGCCGTCGACTAAGGCTCGACCCTTCATGCGGCAGAAGGAAGTGCGCATCGACAAGACCTCAATTTCCAGGCGCAATTGGTCGCCGGGCACGACAGGCTTGCGGAACTTGGCCTCTTCGATGGCGGCGAAGAAAACTAGCTTGCCGTCGGCTCCCTGCCCGTCGCGAAGGACCAGAACGCCGCCGGTTTGAGCCAGCGCCTCAATTATTAATACCCCCGGCATGATCGGAAAGTCAGGAAAATGACCGATAAAAAACGGTTCGTCGATGGTGACGTTTTTGATTCCGACGATGCGCTTGCCAGGATCGAGTTCCAATATCCGGTCCACCAGAAGGAACGGCGGGCGGTGCGGGAGAATCTTCTTTATCTCATTGATGTCTAATATCATATGGTTCATCGCCTGCTCATGCCGAGTGCGCCGAATTTGGATTTAAAAGCAACGCTCAAGCGAACGGTTACTCGATTGGGGGATGGCCGTACCCTGAGCCCGCTTCCCATGCTACTCTTTGATGAATTCGATTGATTATATGCAATTTGCAGGGAAATGAGAAACCCTGAGGAAAGCAGCGAGCGAACATTCAGTAATTACCTATGTGAAACGCGTACCAAATAGTTTACTTATATCTAAATATATATTGATTTATTATTTAGTAATAACTAAACTAAGAAAGTGAGCCGTCGCGAGCGTTATGCCCCCCGATGAATATGCGATCACATTTGTACCGAACGTTCGGCAAAATGAAAGACGGAAGATTGTATTTTTAGAATCCAACACAGATGCCGATATTGTAGCTCGGAAGGTATTTGATGACTTGGTTCCTAATGTGAAAAGAACTTTGCAAGGAAGGTTTGATCACTGGCTGGATGGACTTCATCACAAGAAATATCATCATGGATGGGATAACGAACCAAATAGATCACTATACGTAATTAAGTGGAATGATAAGCAGAAATGTCACAGATTTTACGGCTTCATATGTCATCCCAAGCCCAAAACGAATCCTAGACTAGAATTATGCGTATTAGCAATGCATGTAATAAAAACAACTTGGGAAACAGACCCAACAGACCTTAACGGGGTGAGAAGATTAATAAAGGTACCTACTGTAATCCAAGCGATTGTCAAATTGTTTCCTGAATACCGCGAAGAGGGGAAAAAGTAAATGAACAAAGATACTATCCATTGGACAGCCAAAAGCAATGAGGATTTTCAGTACCGCGTTGCCATGGATTTTGTAGTACAGCTAGAGAAAAAGATGGACGCGGAAGGGATTACTCAGCAGGAACTGGCGCGAAGGTTGGGGGTGTCTGTAAGTCGGGTCTCACAGGTTATTAACAAACCTGGCAGGCTGAATTTGAAGAGCATAGTAGATTACGCACGTGCATTGGGCTTGAAAGCGGCTGTAATTGCCTATGAAGATGGTGATCAATTAAACATTCTTGGACCTGTAAATTCAGAAATCTTTATTATGAGTTGGCAGAAGTTGGGATGCCCAAAGACCGCTTTTGATATTGAAGATTTCAAGCAAACACATGCGGAAAATATGATCTTGAGAAGCAATATTTTCAGCGCATGGAAAATGCATGAGCCATTTACGCTGATAGGTGTAGTCACTGGTAAAAGCGTACTTCCCGGCAACGATTGGAATGAGGCTTCGTCTACACAGTCGTACATTGATAAACCGTGAGGAGACATAAAATCATGGCAGAAACAGGTCAATACCTTTTCACATTCAAAGAGGTAGTCGAAGCCCTTTTGAAGCAGCAAGGAATCCACGAAGGTATTTGGGGCCTCTACATCAAATTTGGCATAAAGGCGGCTAACATCGGACCAGATGAAAATGATATCAGGCCCTCAGCTATTATTCCAATCCTTGAAATCGGACTCCAAAAGTTCGAGAAGGAAAGTAATATCGCAATTGATGCTGCTAAAGTAAATCCCAAACCAACAACTAAACGTAAAGCTAAATAGTATTCGAAACATTTTTAAAAGGGGCTGCTGTGCGCAGCCCTTTTTATTTTTCACCTGTCATCCAGAAGTGATCTATGAATAGCCAGAAATTCATAAATATGCATTCAGGTCAGGTGATGGCATCATGAACGAGATAAGTCCATGGGTCTTTATTATAAATAGAGAGCGCTGCTCATGAATCCGTTGCTAAAAGGGTTGAACCAGAAAAAAGATGAGATGCTGGCGCTGTTGCGGCAGTTGGTGGAATTGGAGTCGCCGAGCACGGAAAAAGCGGCCGTAGACCGCGTTGCCAGGCTCCTGGGGGACTGCATTGCACAAAGAGGGGGCAAAGTGCGGGTGTTCCCTTCCCGGCAAGCTGGAGACATCCTGAGAGCTGAATTTAAGTTTACTTCGGGGCGTGCGGCGGGGCAGATTTTGCTGCTGGGGCATATGGACACGGTTTGGGAAATGGGAACGATTGCCAAAATGCCGTTCCACGTAGCCAAAGGACGGGCTTACGGGCCGGGCAGTTATGACATGAAAGCGGGCATTGTTATAGCGCTTTATGCGCTGGATGCGGTGCGTGCGGCGGGCGAAGGGATGCGAAAAAACGTTGTGCTGTTGCTGACGGCGGATGAGGAAACGGGCAGCAAGGCTTCGCGCGGCGTGATTGAGAAAGAGGCGTGGAAAAGCGATTGCGCGCTGGTGCTGGAGTCGGCGCATGGACCCGAAGGCGCGTTGAAAACTGCGCGCAAGGGAGTGGGCGAATATGAAATTCGCGTGCAGGGCCGGGCGGCGCACGCGGGGCTGGAGCCGGAAAAAGGCGCGAGCGCGATCGTCGAGCTATCGCGGCAATTGCTGCGCACATTGGATTTCGCCGATGAGAAACGTGGGATCACCATCAATCCGGGCGTCATACAGGGGGGAACGAGGTCGAACGTAGTGGCGGCAGAAGCCGTGGCCCGAGTGGATGTGCGCATTACGCGTCTGGCGGACGGCGCAAAATTGCATCGGCGGTTCATGGGGTTGAAACCGTTCGACAAGTGGACGAAATTGACGGTGAGCGGAGGGATCAACCGCCCGCCGTTGGAGCGCACGAAAGCGACGGCGGAACTTTTTGGCAAGGCTAAAAAGCTGGGACGCGAGTTGGGATTGAATCTTAGCGAAGTCGCGGTGGGGGGCGGGTCGGATGGGAATTTTACCTCCGCACTGGGAGTGCCTACGCTGGACGGCATGGGATCGGTGGGCGACGGCGCGCACGCGAATTACGAGCACGTGGTGATCAGCGAATTACCTCGCCGGGCGGCGCTGCTGGCGCGGCTGATTTTGGAGTTGGGGAAATGAGAAGGACACGGGAAGTGCGGGAATTAGGGAGTGGGGAGTAGGGAATGGAAATGAGCGCCGCTTCACTTACGCTACGCTCCGGCCTTCGGCAGAGAGGTAGAAACTCACAACAATCTTAAATGGTTGTACAAGGCGGGCAAGGGTGTGTGTATCGAGGCGCTTACGAAGGGGGTGGCGAGGAACATGCCGTCTGGCACCGGGTTTCTCTTGTCGCCGGGTTTCAAACCCCTGGTTTCAAGAATGTATTTATAATTTCAAGCTACTTGACCATTACCAATCACATGCTAATCTGTCTCTTATAATCAACCGTTTACGCCGTGACTAAAAAACTTTTTCCACCAACTGAATCCATCGTACCCATCGAATTCATCGAGCGTAAAATATATATCATTCGCGGGCATAAGGTCATGCTTGACACGGATCTTGCTGAGCTTTACGAGGTTGAAACATTCAACCTCAACAAAGCAGTCAAGCGTAATATCGATCGATTTCCTGAAGACTTCATGTTTCAACTCAACAGCGAAGAAGCTAAATCTTTGACATTCCAAATTGGAATGTCAAAGATTCACGGACGGGGAGGCCGTCGAACGTTGCCATACGCTTTTACTGAACACGGCGTGGCCATGCTCTCATCGGTGTTGCATAGCGCCAGAGCAGTGCAGATGAACATTCTAATCGTCCGGGCATTCATCGCACTACGCAGGATGCTGGCCACTCACGAGGATTTGGCCCGCAAGATGAAAGACCTTGAACGCAAACAAGGAGAACACGGCGAGCAGATTGCCGCAGTGTATTCCATCGTCAAACAGATCGTCCATCCGCCGGAAAAATCCAAAAAACGCATTGGCTTCGCTCTTGCTGACAAAGAAGTAACTAACTAAAAGATTCCCCAAGGAGAAAAACGGCGGCAAACGTCCCGACTGGCCACGTTTAATGGACATAATTCTAACTCAAGAAAGAACTGTCGAGGGTTACTATGTCATTGGGGTGGCCGCTCCCTAAACGACATCAATATGTCGTTTAGGGTCGCGGCTCGGATTAGAAGCCTATTGCGAGGGAAAAGTTCGATGTGGCTACTAGATCGGCGCGACTATAGACCAGAGCCGTAAGGTAGAGGAATGATTCGCTCATTTGGTTTGAGAAGGAGGTTCTATGAAGATCAGCAACGGTATCAACCTACTATTGACTGCGCTTTCGGGGTTATTTGCATACTGGAGCTTTCAAGAAAATAGAAGTTTTATGGTCATCAACGGCATTAGCCTAAGTAACGGCATCGACCTAATACTGACTGCGCTCGTAGGGTTACTTGTATGCTGGACCTATCAAGAGCAGAGACGGACCACCTACATGCAGTTCTATGAAATCATCGCCCACCATCACAAGGAAGAATTAACCGAGTTAAGGCGCGAAGTTATGAATAAACTGCCAGTCAAAGCAGAGGTTGCTCGCACTCAGGGGACGACTCTTTTTGTGATTGACGCGAACCTACATCTCAAAACATCAGCTCTCGCTGACTACTATGAGGGTCTTGGAACATTCCTCCAAGGCGGCTGGAAAATCTTTCCGGCAACAGCGCGGAACACTATGTTAGCATTGCTCCATCATTCCGTCTCGAAAATATGGCCACTCATCGATGAATATAAGGATCAGATCCATCCCAAACCGAGGGCATCTGATTGGGCAGGCAGCTACCACTGGCTATATGACAAAGTAGTCGAATACCGGAAGCAGCATAATCTCCAAAGCGTTTAGTGACGGTGAAGAGAATTCGGCTACGCCCAGGGCATGCAGGACAAGCTTGGGATGACAGGACGATCCGCGGATGACGCCCTTTGACTGCGCTCAGGACAAGCAGATTTAGCAAATAGGAAAGGCAAGTGCAGATTCCTCGACTCGCTACGCTCGCTCGGAATGACAGGCAGGAGCAAAACGAAATCGTGCCCGCTTGCTGACGCGCGCGGCTCGGATTAAAACAAATCCGGCCTGCTCCCTCACGTTCGCGGTTCTGACATCAACTCAATTGTACAAATCGAAAAGCAGCACGGAAATTCTCGAAGCTGGGGCGGGATTGCGATACACTGCCCAGTTGGTTAGCGAATGAGACGAAGGTTGAGGCAAAGGCAATGATCGTTCCGAAGGGGTATCTGTTCGCGGCGGGCGAGGCGGGGTTGCGAACGCACGGCAGCGGCCCGGACGTGGGGCTGGCGTATTCCACAGTACCAGCTAAAGCTGCGGCGATGTTCACGACAAACCGCGTCAAGGCAGCACCGGTGCTGTTATCGCAAGAGCATTTGCGCAAAAGCCGCGGATCGGCGCAGGCCATTGTAGTGAACGCAGGCAACGCCAACTGCGCGACCGGCGAACACGGCAAGAGAGCGGCCAAGACAACCGTGGCAGCGGTGGCGCGGTTGCTGGATATACCGGCGCACAACGTTCTGATCGCCTCGACGGGCGTGATCGGCGTGAAACTGGAAGCCGAGCGCATTACCGGACAATTGCCCGCCCTGGCGCGACGTATGCATCCGGAGGGCGTGGAGGATTTTTCGCGCAGCATACTGACCACGGATACCAGGCCAAAAGTGTCGTCAGAAAGTTTGGTAATTGGGGGAAAGAAAATCAGCATTTTGGGAATCGCCAAAGGAGCCGGCATGATTTATCCGAGGCTGGCGACCATGCTGGGGTTTTTCTTTACCGACGCGGCGGTGGAAGGTAAATATTTGCAGGCCACCATAAGGGAAATGTGCGAGGTGAGCTTCAACCGCGTCTCCGTGGACGGCGACACGTCGACCAATGACACGGTATTTCTGCTGGCTAACGGAATGGCGGGAAATCGCGCGCTGACGAAATCAAGCGCAGGGGCGAAGCCGTTGCTGGCGGCGTTGACGGCGGTGGCGCAGGAGCTGGCGATCGCGCTGGTGAAAGACGGCGAAGGAGCGCAGAAGCTGGCGGAAATTCGCGTGGAGGGCATGGCCAACGAGAAAAAAGCCGAGGCCGTGGCGCGGTCGATTGCGCTGTCGTCGCTCGTGAAAACGGCGATCGCTGGGGCCGATCCGAACTGGGGACGCATCCTGGCTGCTGCGGGCAATGCGGGTGCGGAGTTTGATCCAAACAAAGTGAATATTTATCTGAACCGCATGCTGGTGTGCCGCAACGGCGGCGCGGCGGAGTTCGACGAGGCCGCCGGACAGCGGGAATTGAGCGGCAAAGAAATCCTGATCCGCGTCGTGTTCCGCGAAGGGAAAGCGCAGGCGCGCTTCTGGACCTGCGACTTCACCGAAGAATACATTCGCGTGAACGCAAGCTACCGTACTTGAGATTTAATTCCAAAACACACAATGTTCATCTGCCCTCACTGCGAGCAACGGCTGACGCGCGGCAATCAAAGGAAAGCGTCCTACTGGGCGTGCGCCGGTTGCGGCGGGCGCGCGGTGAATTTCGTCAACTTGCGGCGTCTGGTGGAACGAGAGGCCGGCATGGGCATGTGGCGGGCGATCCGGGAGATGAAAAATTCCGACGGGCCAAAATGCCCGGCATGCCACCGCGCGATGAGCAAGGAAAGATTTGCTGCCGGGGATAGGCAGGTAGCCCTGGACGCCTGCGTGCCGTGCCAGTTTGCGTGGTTTGACGGGAAAGATTTCGGAGCGCTGCCGGAAGCACGGACGGATAAGACCGGCGAAGAGAAATTGCCGTTGGAAGCGCAACTGCTGATCGCAAAGTATGAGATTGAGGCGATCGATGACCATATGCCGTTTGAAACGGCTCCTGAGCCGCCGAGCGAAGCGTGGAAGTCAATCCCCGGCTTCCTGGGCCTGCCGGTGGAGTACGATGCGCGAACGATAGAGAAACCGCCAGTGGTCACCTACGGACTCGCGGGGGCGATGGTCGTGCTGGGAGCGCTGGGATTCGTCTATTTTGAGGAAACGGTGCAGGCGCTGGGAATGATCCCGCGGGAATGGCAGCGCTACGGGGGACTGACGCTGCTGACGAACTTTTTTTTGCAGACCGGGTGGTTGCAACTGGCAGTGAATGTCTACTTCCTGATGGTGTTCGGCGATGACGTGGAGGATTTGCTCGGCAGATTGCGGTATCTGATATTGATTCTGCTGGCCACCGCGGTCGGCGGGCTGCTACATGCATTTTTTGATTCTGGGTCGATGATCCCGGTCATCGGCGCTCATAGCGGGATCAGCGCAATTTTATGGTTTTATGGCTTGCAATTTCCGCGAGCCAAGGTGGGGTTCCTGTTCCGGTACTTTGCATTCCTGAGGTGGCTGCGTGTTCCTGCATGGCTCTATGTAATTTTCTGGATGGGGATACAATTCGTCTCCACTATCAATCAGCCAGATGGCGCGATTCAGGTGACCATCCTGGGACTTTTTGGCGGCGCAGCGGTTGGCTGTTCTTTATGGATATACTATCTGCTTCAAAGAACACGGCAAATTGAGGCCTGAAACTCTTCACTTTTTCATGGAAATTTTTGCGTAATTGCACAGGTCAAGACGGTTTTTTGGCGCGAGTGTGTGAAACTACGCAACGAATCATTTAATCGAAATAAATAAGCCAATTTATCTTATTATTTATCAATATATTGCACAAGAACTGACAAGGTTTTTTGGCCTGTAAATTGCACCATAAATTTATAGAAAAGTGAATGAGGTATGGAGGTGGGCCATGAGGAAAGCAATTGGGTCCAAAGCACACACTCACCACGAACATCCGGCCATAAAGCATCTTCTGTTCATAATACTTATGATCCTTCTGCTCATATTACTGATGGTAGCTGGGGTTGAGTCTCAGATGGGGATGCCGATGGGCGGGGGAATGCACCTGAGAAGGCCTTATCTTTCATGGACATCCATTGATGTGGGAGGAAAACCAGCAGTGGACAAAGCGATGGTGGATTGGGGCAGGAACATTTACATGGTGAACTGCGCGACGTGTCACGGAGTAACCGGCAAAGGAGATGGGCGGTGGGCGCATATGGTTTTTCCGAAGCCGAGGAATTTCACGCGAGGGATATTTCGATTCAAGTCAACACCTTCCGGCACGCTGCCGACAGATGAGGACCTGTTCCGCACGGTGTCAGTGGGGTTGAATGGAACGGCGATGCCGCCGTGGCAGTTAAATTTGACCGAGG
>MEKX01000007.1:45058-45200 GCA_001767075.1 Acidobacteria bacterium RIFCSPLOWO2_12_FULL_54_10
TCCGTATTTTGATGAGGAAGAACCCGGCGCGCCGGTAGTATTGGGCAAAGTTCCGATGATTACACAGGAGCGGCTGGCCAGCGGTAAGGAGATTTTCAAGAAAAACTGCGTGGAATGCCACGGGCCGGAGGGGTTCGGCGAT
>MEKX01000007.1:45223-45362 GCA_001767075.1 Acidobacteria bacterium RIFCSPLOWO2_12_FULL_54_10
GGATTCCTTCGGCCAGCCAATCAAACCAAGGAACTTCCACAACGTGATGCAGTTCAAGCGCGGGCATACGCTGACGGACATCGCGCTGCCGGTGATTACAGGCAATGACGGCACGCCCATGCCTGCGTTTGAGGGAGGG
>MEKX01000008.1:0-12440 GCA_001767075.1 Acidobacteria bacterium RIFCSPLOWO2_12_FULL_54_10
TGGCGTCTTGCGCGAGAACTTTTTTCGCTTCCGGTCCTGGAAGCTTGGTTTTGATACACGGTCCATCGCTCGAATGTGCCCTTCGGTCCTTCTTCATGACTTCCTCCGCCAGCGCGCTCCTTCAGCGGTATCCTCGACCAAAATTCCAGCAGCGATCAGCTCATCCCGAATGCGGTCGGCGAGCGCGAAATCCCTAGCTTTGCGAGCATTCCGTCGATCCTGCAATTTCTGTTCTACATCAGTATCTGACAATGTGCCTTCGACCGTTTTTTTATCCGTTTCATTTCCGGCTTCGCTAGCTGGCAGCACTTGAAAGATTTCATTCCAACGATCCAGGCATTTCAGTATCGCAGTGATATTTCCTTTGCGGAATTGTCCGGCGTCGATGGAAGTGTTCGCATCGCGCACTAGCTCGAATAGCACGCCCATTGCCTGTGCAGTGTTCAAGTCATCATCCAGCGCATTCTGGAAGGCTTCCGGAAATGCAGCCGCCTTCGCGG
Organism: Acidobacteria bacterium RIFCSPLOWO2_12_FULL_54_10; assembly: GCA_001767075.1. Lineage (GTDB taxonomy): Bacteria > Acidobacteriota > Terriglobia > 2-12-FULL-54-10 > 2-12-FULL-54-10 > 2-12-FULL-54-10. The sequence goes on from MEKX01000008.1 coordinate 501, forward strand.
CGATCTCAACATTTTCACCTTCCGGGAACGGCATCGTTGTCATGCGAAAGCGGAAATTTTCCAGCCGCTCGATGGAAGCTGCCGCCTGTCGCAAACCATCCATCGTAAAGTTGAGTTGCTTGCGGTAGGGAACGGCCGCCAACAAGTATCGAATCGCTGCTGCTGAATACCCTTTGCCGAGCAGATCGCGCAAGGTATAAAAATTCCCCAGCGACTTGGACATCTTCTGGCCTTCCACCACCAGGTGCTCGCAATGCAGCCAGTACCGCGAGAATGTTTTGCCCGTTAGTGCTTCGGCCTGCGCGATTTCATTCTCATGATGCGGAAACGCCAGATCGGTCCCGCCCACGTGGATATCCAACGTGTCGCCTAGATATTTGGTGGCCATCACGGAACACTCAATATGCCAGCCCGGTCGCCCCGGTCCCACTTCGGTTTCCCAAAACGGCTCATCGGGCTTGGGCGCCTTCCACAAAACAAAATCCCTGGCGTCTGCTTTGGCGTATTCATCCTGATCGACGCGCGCGCCGGAGCGGATGCCGCTCAAGTCGATTTTGGACAGCTTGCCATAGCCGGGAAATTTCTCGATACTGTAATAAATCGAGTTGTCCCGTCGGTAAGTGAAGCCCTTCTCTTCCAGTAGCCGTATGGTGTGAGCCATGTCCTGGATATGATCCGTCGCCCGCACGATCTTCTCAGGCCGTTCGATCTGCAACCGCTGGCAGTCCTCTAAAAAAGCTTCGCTGTAACGTTGCGTGTATTCGGCCAGCGGCAGCCCTGCGGCTCTGGAGTTGTTGATGGTCTTGTCATCCACATCGGTGAGATTCATCACGTGCAGCAGTTGGTAGCCGGACAGTCGCAGGTGTCGGCGCAGAATATCGCAGAAAACGAATGTGCGGAAATTCCCGATATGCGCGAAATCATAGACCGTCGGGCCGCACGTGTACATCCTCACTTGGCCCTTGGTCAGGGGTACGAATTCTTCGACCTTGCCGCTCAGTGTGTTTTGAAAACGAAGCATACGATTAAACCGATGGAACCGTGAGAACCGAGGCAACCGAGGGTTTTCCCCCGCAAAGATGCCAGTCCCCGATTGTAGGAGCGCGACATCGCAGTGTCAATGTTTCGCCTGCCTCTGGCGCATCCCGCAAACAATTCCGCAGGATAACCTTTTCCGTCTTGTCGGCTAAACCGTTACAATCATCCGATATCAAGCGGTCTCATCGCTTGACGGATGATCAACAATGGGAGGATGGAATGAAACTTTCACTCAAAGCCTTCACGATTGCGGGCGCATTGGTGTGGGGTGGTTACGGGATATTCCTGACAGGGCTGGCCAACATGGTTGTGCCGTCGTATGGAGAACACTTTTTGCTCACGTTTACCTCCGTATATCCGGGCTACCATGCCTCCCGCACTGTGGGCGACTTGCTTGTGGGCACATTGTACGGCATGGCCGACGGAGGCGCCGTAGGGTTTTTGTTGGCGTGGCTTTACAATCTGCTTGCAGGCGGAGGAAAAGCGTCCTCTTAATCCTGCTCGCCGATCATTCCTTACCGGACAGCAGCGGCTGGTTCCACAGCAGTCAATTCCATATAGCGCGTCTGTGCTGCTCGCACGCCCGATCCTAATTGACAATTATGACCCAGGCTGCTGAGCACAATCTCCAACGCGCCAATTACTCCGATCATGTCTGTAAAATCGTAGTAACCCAGGTGCGCGATTCGGAATATTTTCCCTTTCATTGAGCCTTGGCCATTGGCCACCACGGCGGAAAAGGATTCTTTCATCTTCTTGATGATATCGTTCGAGCTAATATTTGCAGGCGCCGACACAGCCGTCAGCGCATCTGCCGGAACCTCCGCAAACATTTTCAGACCAAGAGCTTCCATTGCCTGTCGCGTGCATTCGGCCAGCACTTGCGCGTTGCGAATCAGGTTATCGCGGCCTAGCTCTCGTATATAATCTAGCGCAGCGGTGAGTCCCACGAGCAGCGATGTTGCCGGCGTGTACGCGGTGTCATGCTTCTGCAACGCTTCTCTTTCTTTCTGGAGGTCAAAATAGTAGCGAGGCAGTTTGGCTGTCTTTGAGCGCTCCCATGCTTTTTCGCTGACGCTGATGAACGATAATCCCGGAGGCACCATAAGAGCTTTCTGCGATCCGCCAATCACCAAGTCCAGCCCCCATCCGTCAATATCCAGTTCCGTAGTGCCCAGTCCGGTGATCGCATCCACAATCATCAAAGCATCCGGTCGTATTCTCCGCCTTAAGTTGGCAATGCCCTCCGTATCAAAACGGACGGCAGTGGAACTTTCCGTCGCCTGAAAGAAAATGCCGCGGATGTCCTCAAATTTCTCGAGCGCTTCCTGAATTTTGCTGAGCGGCACGGTTTGGCCGTATGGCGCTTCCACTTTTTCTACCGTCAATCCAAAAGCTTTCCCAAGCTGCAACCAACGCTCGCCAAATTTGCCCGCGGTGGCGACAAGTATCCGCTCCCCAGGCGAGAAAAAATTGGTTATGGAAGCTTCCATGGCGCCAGTGCCGGATGAAGCGAAAAAGATCACATCATTAGATGTACCGTAAAAATACTTCAGATTTTCCCGCAACTTGTCCAGGATTTCACGAAATCCAGGCGTTCGGTGATGCAGCGCGGGCGATGCCAAAGCTGCTTGCGCTTGCGGCAGTAACGGAGTCGGTCCAGGAGTAAACAGTCGATCTTTGCGAATGAGCATATCCACCAACCTTTATAAAGGATTAAACAAAAAGTTTGACCGTTTATACGATTTTGGTCAAGGCCCGCTAAGAATTGATGAATTACAAGGCCGTATTACAAGTGGATTTTCAATGAAATTCCACTGCGTAAGGGATTCTCGCCCAGTAAGGGTTGATCGACAGTTTTTCCCAAAATTTCCCTTCCAGCAGCCAGCGGGAAACAGCGGCAGGCATCCCCGTTTCATTACCTTGCATGCGCTCGATAATTAATTCCATGAGTGATTTATGCCTTGGAAATTCGACAAGCTCGACAGAAGCATCCAGCGGCAAGCCCACTTTTTCTTTGAGTATCTCCAGAGACCGCTCCATTCCGCCGAGTTCATCGACCAGCCCATGTTCCAGCGCTTGCTCGCCGGTCCAGACTCTTCCCTGCGCTACTTTGTCCACATCTTCCGGAGTCATTTTCCTCGCGGCGGCTACTTTGTTTATAAATTTTCCGTAAAAATCCTCCATCAATGCCTGGACTCTGTTCCGTTCCTCAGGAGTGTAAGGCCCGTAATCGGAATCCAGATTCGCGAATTTCCCCCGCGAAATAATCTCTTTGTGAATGCCAAGCTTGTCGTAGAGGCCCTTCAAATTTAGCTTGCCGTAGATAATGCCGATGGACCCGGTCAGAGTCGTTCTCTCTGCAATCACTGGATCACCCGTCATGGCGATTAAATAACCGCCGGAGGCGGCCACGTCGGACATGGAGATGACCATGGGTTTCTTCTCTCTCAATTTCATCACCGCTCGCCAAATGTCCTCCGATGCGAAGGCATCACCGCCGGGGCTGTCTATTCGCAGCACAGCACCTTTGATGGATTCGTCATCCATCACTTCTTCTAGCACGGAGATCATCGTCTCGGACCCCATGCTTTTTCCGGACAGGGGGTCGATGCCATCCTCGCCCGACGTGATGCTGCCCACGGCATAAATCACAGCCAGCCGATCTTTGCCGTCCAATCCCACGGATTCCCGAGATACCTTGCTGTAGCTGCCGAGCGACACCTTATCCTCTTTTTCGATTTTCATTTCTTTGCCGATCTGTTCGACCAATTCGTCCTCGTAGAGAAGTTGATCCACGAGTCCAGCCGACAATGCGCGCTCCGCTTCAAAGGGGCCGCTTTGCTCAATCAGTTCGCGCATTTCGTCCACGGGGCGTTTTCTCGCGGTTCCTATGCCATTGAGGTAATTGCCATACACGCTATCGAGCATTGCCGTGGTCGCCTCCCGGAAAGCGTCCGTCATGCGGTTTTCCGTAAACTGATCCGCCATGTTCTTGTATTCGCCGATCCGTTCCAGCTCTGCATCGACACCTATCTTTTCCAGTCCATCCTTAAAGAACATGACTTCGGCTCGCATGCCCTTTAGATCAAGAACGCCAACCGGAGAAAGATAAATCCTGTCTGCCACGCTCGCCAGGTAATATTCCTTCGCACCTCCCGTGCCCATCCAGGCAACCACGCGCTTACCTTTGCTTTGGAATAATTCAAGCGCGCGGCGAAGCTGTTGCAATTTAGCCCAGCCAAGCCCCAAGCCGGAGGGTTTCAGCAATATGCCGGTGATTTTTGTATCAGCCGCGGCCTTTTCGATTTCGCGGAGCAATGGAATGAAGGTCACCGGCTCCACACCCTCGAGAATTTGCGCCGTAATGTCCGGGGAAACCTGCTCTGGAATATCTCCTTCCAGTTTCAGTTCCAGCAAGCTGTTGTCGGATATTTCTGGCGGTTGATCTTGGAGGTACCAACCCAGGATTCCTGCTCCGATGACCAGCAAGACCATTAGAAACATTCCTGATAGCAAGCCCCAGAACCAATTTTTCATAATGGCATCTCACTCTTTCAAATAATTTACGAACCAACCTTCGGTGCAGAACGTGTTGTCCCGATGGGAACTTGTTCTACAATCTCAATGCCGAATCCTTCCAGCGCCACAACTTTCCTTGGACGATTGGTCAGCAGTCGCACCGCTTGCAATCCAAGATCGCAGAGAATCTGTGCCCCGATGCCAGACTCGTATTGCTGGCGCCGCTGGTAGGCCGGTTCGTTCTTATGCAAGAACTGGCGCCCATGGGAAACGATATGCGCTTCGCCGCCAGGTTCAGCTTCCAGACTGAAGCCCTTTCCCGTCTGGTGCATATACAGCAGCACGCCTCTTCCTTCTTCGGCAATCCTTTCCATGGATTTCTGAATCAACTCGCGGCAATCACATTCTGCGGAGGCAAACACATCCCCAACAAGGCAGTGTGAATGTACCCTCACGAGCACTGGCTTGTCACCTGTTACATCGCCTATGACCAGCGCAATGTGCGTTTCCGGGTTAACCTCCGATTCATACGCAATCATCTTGAAAGTGCCGAACCTGGATACGATCTGCGTTTCTCCCATGCGACGCACGGTGCTTTCCTTGCGCAGGCGGTAGCGGATGAGGTCGGCTACTGTAATCATCCGCAGTCCGTGAAGCTGGCAAAATTCTTGCAGCTCAGGCACGCGCGCCATGGTGCCGTCATCGTTCATGATTTCGCAGATCACGCCCGCCGGATTCATGCCTGCCAGACGAGCCAAATCCACCGAGGCTTCCGTTTGCCCGGCGCGCACCAGCACGCCACCCTTGCGGCATCGCAATGGGAAAATATGCCCTGGCCGAAGCAGATCAGCGGGCCGCGTAGCTGGGTCCAGCGCTACCTGAATGGTTCGTGCCCGGTCTGCCACTGAAATGCCCGTGGTCGTTCCGAACTTTGCGTCAATCGATTCGCAGAAGGCCGTTCCGTAATTCGTCGTGTTTTCCGAAACCATTAGGGGAATTTGCAAGTGATCCAGGCGCTGCTCCGTTAGCGTCAGGCAGATCAGACCGCGGCCGTATTTAGCCATGAAGTTGATGGCCTCCGGCGTCACCTTTTCCGCGGCCATCGTCAGGTCGCCTTCGTTCTCGCGGTCCTCGTCATCCACCACCACAATCATCCGGCCCTGGCGGATTTCTGCGATCGCTTCCTCAATGGATATAAACGGCGATGGCGCTGTCATTTGTCGTGCTATTCCTCTACCAATGTTTACATGTGGCTTTGCGAATGCAAGCCCCGCCATTAATTATAGCTGATGGACGTTAGGTTACGAATTCAGTTACCCCTGATATTGCAATTCAGCAACTTCGGCTGCGCTGCGGAGTTACAATGATAGAAGAGAGAATCGCCAGTCTTCAGGGAGATATCACCATGATAAGAATCGTACGATGCTTGGCATATGCAACGTTAGTGCTTGCCGTCGTGACCGCACCGGCATGGAGTCAGGGGAAAGGCAAAGGCCCTGAGAAAGTGCCGCCGCAAGATGACAGCACCATCGGCGACAAGGTGCGCGAAGTTCTGCCAGCTAGCCAACCGGTTTTTGCAACTCAGGAAGTTACGTTGATTCGGAATTGGTTCCAGACAAACCGGAGCAACTTGCCGCCAGGATTGGCGAAGCGGGAAACGCTGCCTCCAGGCCTGCAGAAGCAACTGGAAAAAAACGGCGCTTTGCCGCCCGGATTGCAGAAAAAAATTCAGCCCTTCCCACCGGAGCTGGAACGCCAGTTGTCCCAGGTTCCCACAGGCTACAAGCGAGTCGTGATCGCCGGCAATGTCATCCTGATGGACACGAAAACCTCTGTAATCTATGACGTCATTCGTGCCGTCATTCCATAGCCGTCTTCACATTCGCTCTTGGCGGGAACTTCGTGTTGTCCGGCGTAGCTCCCCTTTCACTTAATAGATATTATTGCGGCTTACTCTCGAACTTCCTTTCTCAAAACATCCACGAAGCGCAGTGTGGCTGGCGTCAAAACCTTGCTGCGGCGATAAATAATATCAATGGTGCGGACCAGTTCCGAACCCTCCAAGGTGATCGCGCACAACCTTCCTTCCTTCACATCATGGCGAACGGTTGGCTCCGGCAGGATGCTGATTCCGGCCCCCATCGCCACGGCTTCTTTGATGTTCGCAATGTTGTCAAACACCATCACGGGCTGAACAGTAACGCGCAGTTCCCGCAGAAATCGGTCGATGACTTTCCTTATTTGAAGATCTTGATCGAAGCAGATAAAAGGTTGCCCCTCCAGCTTCTCCGCAGATATGCTTTTTTCTTTTGCAAGGTGGTGTGCAGGATTTGTCACCACCAGCATCTTTTCCCGCCGCCAGGGAATAATTCTTAGTTCTTTGCTTGGGGTGGGATAACTGACCAATCCCACATCGACTCTGTCCTCTAACACGGCATCGTAAACCTTATCCGTCCGCAAGTATTCGATATGCACATCGGCCTTTGGATAGAGCCGGTGAAACTCCTCGGCATGTCGTGACAAATCATATAGACCAACCGAATAAATGCTGGCCACGCGCACCGGGCCGCTGATCTCTTCCCGAAACTCTTCCAGGCTCGCCTGCATCTTTTCAAAACGCCGCACTATATCCCGACAAGCCAGGGCAAACTCCTGCCCTGCGGGTGTCAGCACCAATGGCCTTTTATTGTGCTGCACCAGGGATATGCCCAGCTCCTTCTCCAAGCGGCGGATTTGCTGGCTGGCAGCGGATTGGCTGATGGCATTCATTTCTGCTGCCCGGGAAAAGCTTGCTGAATCGGCCAAATCCCTGAACAGCTTCATGGTAAAAATGTCCATACGCTTAATTATAGTATAAGATTAACTTATACTACCTATTTTCTATATTGTTATTGACTTATAGTAACCGTCGGTATACGATTCGATACATCGATCGTGGATTTTTCGGCCTGCGGGGTCGCTGAAGCACATCGATTAAATTTATAAGGAAGTCTGCGCACCAATGATTAGCAGCGGATTACCGGAACGCCAAGGGCTATACGACCCGGACATGGAACGCGATGCCTGCGGCATCGGTTTTGTCGCCAACATCAAGGGAAAAAAATCGCATGCCATCGTTGAAAAAGGCATCCAGGCGCTCGAGAATCTCATGCACCGCGGTGCTTGCGGATGTGACGACAATACCGGTGACGGAGCAGGCTTGCTGCTCCAGATGCCTCATGAGTTTTTTCAGCGCGAAGCCAACCTTCTTGGATTCGGATTGCCTTCTCCAGGCCTATTTGGTGTTGGCATGGTTTTCCTTCCACGCGATAAAAGCCAACGAGCTTTTTGCGAAAAAGCTTTGGAGAACATTGTCTCTGAAGAAAAACTAATTTTGCTTGGCTGGCGAGATGTTCCACTCGATAACTCCAGCCTCGGCCGTCTGTCAAGAGATACGCAGCCGGTCATTCGGCAGATCTTCATCGGCGCTGCGCCTGGTCTGGATGAGAATGCTCTGAACCGCAAACTGTACGTCATTCGCAAACGCGCCGAATCCATGATGCGCGCGAAGGGAATCGCCGACTTTTATATTCCGAGTCTTTCAACCTCTACAATCGTTTATAAGGGATTGCTGCTGGCCAACCAGCTTGCTCCTTTCTACCGCGACCTTACAGATCCGGATTTGAAAACCGCGATTGCGCTCATCCACCAGCGGTTTTCCACCAACACGTTTCCGACGTGGCCCCTGGCGCATCCTTTCCGTTTCATCGCGCACAACGGTGAAATCAACACGCTCAAGGGCAATGTCAATTGGATGCACGCCCGCGAGTCCGTGCTTGCCTCACCGCTATTCGGCGATGACGTGAAGAAACTGTTTCCTATCATCGAACCCGGCGGCAGCGACTCAGCGATGTTCGACAATGCTGTGGAACTCTTGCATCTTGGCGGACGCTCTTTGCCGCACTCTATGATGATGTTAATCCCCGAGGCATGGTCCCCTACAATCAACATGCCGGAAACCAAAAAGGCGTTTTACGAATATCACGCCTCTCTGATGGAACCTTGGGATGGTCCCGCCGCCATGGTCTTCACCGATGGCCGCTTGGTAGGCGGCACGCTGGACCGCAACGGGCTGCGGCCCTGCCGTTACATCGTTACACACGATGACATGGTCATCATGGCCTCTGAAGTGGGCGTACTGCCGCTGAAACCGGAGGACGTCAAGCAGAAAGGCCGCCTCCAGCCCGGTCGCATGTTCCTGGTCGATACGGTCGAGGGTCGCATCATCGACGACGAAGAAATCAAGGAGCAGGTCTGCTCGCGCCGCCCCTATCGGAAATGGCTCAATGAGAACCACATCCATCTTGCCGATTTGCCGGAACCGGATTGGGTCCATGAACCCGATCACGAAACTTTGCTCCTCCGGCAGCGCGCTTTCGGTTACACGCTGGAAGACTTGCGGATGATCCTGATTCCGATGGGCGCTCAAGGCGAAGAACCGGTCGGTTCCATGGGCACCGACACGCCGCTGGCCTGCTTGTCAGACCGGCCACAATTGCTCTTCAATTATTTCAAACAGCTTTTCGCTCAGGTTACGAATCCGCCGATTGATTCCATCCGCGAAGAGTTGGTCATGTCGTTGCTCAGTTTCATCGGCCAGGCCAGAAACATCCTGGATGAGACTCCCGCGCACTGCCACATGCTGCGTCTTCCGCATCCGCTCCTGACAAACCGGGATCTTGAGAAGCTGCGCTCGGTTCATAGAGGCGATCTCCGGGCAACAACTCTCCCCGCTCTGTTTCCAATCGCCGAGGGCGGCAAGGGGCTGGAGCGCTCTTTGGATCGTCTATGCAGGGAAGCGTCTCAAGCAATCCGCGACGGCAACAAGCTCATCATTCTTTCCGACCGCGGCATGGACGGAGCCTTTGCTCCGATTCCCAGCCTCCTGGCGCTCTCTGCTGTTCACCATCATCTAGTCCGGGAAGAAACCCGCACACAAGTCGCCCTGGTCGTGGAATCCGGCGAGCCTCGCGAAGTTCACCATTTTGCGCTGCTCATCGGTTTCGGAGCCAGCGCAGTCAATCCCTATGTGGCCTTCGAATCCTTGAGCAACCTCGCGCGGAATGGCGAACTCCCCCCCGGAATCACCTACGAGAAAGCCGTTGCCAATTACATCAAGGCAATCAATAAAGGTCTGTTGAAAGTTTTCTCGAAGATGGGCATTTCCACGCTGCGCAGTTATCGCGGCGCTCAAATCTTTGAAGCCATCGGCCTGAACCGGGAATTGATCGACCATTACTTTGCTGGAACGCCTTCGCGCATTGAGGGTATCGGGATTAATGTCATTGCGCAGGAATCGGCAATGCGCCACGAGCACGCCTTCGTGCCTCTGACGGACGCCGATCTGGAACTCGACGTTGGCGGCAATTACCAATATCGCATTCGGGGCGAATTTCACTTACTGAATCCGCTCACCGTCAGCAAATTGCAGCACGCCATTCAACAGGAGAGCTATTCCTCGTTCAAGGAATACTCCAAGATCATGAATGACCAGTCGCGCCAGCTTTGCAATCTGCGCGGCTTGCTGGATTTCAAATCCTCTAATGCTCCTGTCCCGCTCGATGAAGTCGAACCGGCCAGCGAAATCGTCAAGCGCTTCGCCTCCGGCGCCATGTCGTTCGGCTCCATCAGCAAGGAAGCGCACGAGACTCTAGCTATCGCCATGAACCGCATCGGCGGCAAGAGCAACACCGGCGAAGGCGGAGAAGACGAGGACCGATATACGCCTGATCCGAACGGAGACTCCCGCTGTAGCGCCATCAAGCAGGTTGCTTCCGCGCGCTTCGGCGTGACCACGGAATATCTTGTCAGCGCCAAGGAATTGCAGATCAAGATGGCTCAGGGCGCCAAACCCGGCGAAGGCGGGCAGTTGCCCGGCTGGAAAGTCAGCGAGGATATTGCGAAAACTCGTCACTCGACCCCAGGCGTCGCCCTGATCTCTCCGCCACCTCACCACGATATTTACTCGATCGAGGATTTGGCCCAGCTCATTCACGATCTGAAGAACGTCAATCCCAAGGCCCGCATCGCGGTGAAGCTGGTCGCCGAGGTCGGCGTGGGCACGATTGCTGCGGGCGTTTCCAAAGGCCATGCTGATGTCGTTTTGATCAGCGGTGACACCGGCGGAACCGGCGCTTCCCCAATTTCTTCCATCAAGCACGCGGGCATTCCTTGGGAGCTGGGGCTTTCTGAAACGCAGCAAGTTCTGGTCATGAACGATCTCAGGGGCCGCATCGTCGTGCAAACCGACGGCAAGCTGGCCACGGGCCGCGACGTTGCCGTGGCTGCTCTGCTCGGCGCCGAGGAGTTTGGCTTCTCCACCATGCCGCTCATCACCATGGGTTGCATCATGATGCGCAAATGCCATCTGAACACTTGTCCCGTGGGCATCGCCACGCAGGACCCATTGCTGCGCGCCAAGTTCCATGGGCTTCCGGAGAATGTCGTCAACTTCTTTTTCTATATCGCTGAAGAAATCCGCGAAATCATGGCCTCCTTGGGCTTCCGGAAGTTTGTAGATTTAGTGGGCCGTGTTGACCTGCTGGAAGTCCGCAAGGACATCACGCACTGGAAGGCCCGCACCGTTGATCTTTCCAGCATCCTTTACAAACCTGCGGTTGATGAAACAATCGCGCGCCGCTGCGTTCAGGCGCAGGATCATGGCCTGGAAAAAGCTCTCGACTACAAGCTGATCGAGCTAGCTAAGGATGCGCTCGAAGGGCGCGGCCCGGTGGAAATCAAACTCCCCATCCGCAATATTCATCGCACGGTTGGCACCATGTTGAGCGGGCAGATCGCCATGCGTTACGGGTCGGCAGCATTGCCGGAAGACTCCATCGTCTGCCACTTTACCGGTTCTGCCGGGCAAAGCTTTGGCGCGTTCGGAGCCAAAGGCCTGACTCTGCTGCTGTCAGGCGACGCCAACGACTATCTTGGCAAGGGGTTGTCCGGCGCCCGCATCGTGGTACATCCTCCGAAAGGCTCTAATTTCGTCTTTGAGGAAAACATCCTCGTCGGCAATGTCTGTTTGTACGGCGCCACCAGCGGAGAGGCCTATTTGAACGGCATGGCTGGCGAGCGTTTTGCGGTCCGCAATAGCGGCGCCACCGCCGTTGTCGAAGGCGTTGGCGATCATGGTTGCGAGTACATGACGCGCGGCCTGGTGATTGTGCTCGGCAAAACGGGACGCAATTTCGCCGCCGGCATGAGCGGTGGGTTCGCCTATGTCCTGGATGAGACCGGTGATTTCGCCGAGAAGCGATGCAACAAGGCGATGGTCGATCTCGAACCCGTCGTAGATGAGGCCGACAAGCAACTGCTGCGCCGCACTATTCAGCGGCA
>MEKX01000008.1:12527-15127 GCA_001767075.1 Acidobacteria bacterium RIFCSPLOWO2_12_FULL_54_10
GGATTACAAGCGCGTCCTCCAGTTGTGGGCCGCTCAGGAAAAGACTCCGGTGTCGCATGGGTAAAGTCACCGGCTTCATTGAATTTCAGCGCAAGGCCGCTTTGACGCGCCCCATAGAGGAGCGGGTCAAGGATTACCGCGAAGTCTATATCAAGCTTCCCTCCGATGAACTTCGCACGCAGGGCGCGCGCTGCATGGACTGCGGCATTCCTTTCTGCCACACTGGCTGCCCGCTCAACAACATCATCCCGGACTGGAATGATCTGGTCTACAAAGACCGCTGGAAGGAAGCGCTGCAATCCCTGCACTCCACCAACAATTTCCCGGAATTCACGGGTCGGGTCTGCCCCGCCCCTTGCGAAGCCGCTTGCGTGCTGGGAATCAACGACGATCCGGTCACCATCAAGCAGATCGAAAAGAACATCGCCGACCGCGGATTTTTTGAGGGTTGGATCAAGCCGCAACCTCCGCAGGTTCGCACCGGAAAGAAAGTTGCCGTCATCGGCTCAGGACCTGCCGGCATGGCCGCTGCCCAGCAATTGAACCGCGCCGGTCACACCGTTACGCTTTTCGAGCGCGCCGACCGCATCGGCGGCTTGCTGCGTTACGGCATCCCCGACTTCAAAATGGAGAAGCACCTCATCGACCGCCGCGTGGAACAGATGGAGCAGGAAGGCGTCCTCTTTCGCACCGGCGTCAATGTCGGCGTGGATGTCGTTGGACAGGCTTTATTAAAGGACTTCGACGCCGTTCTCATCACCATCGGCTCCACCATTCCGCGTGACCTGCCCATACCGGGCCGCGAGCTGAGCGGCGTTCACTTTGCCATGGAATTTCTGCCTCAGCAAAATCGCCGTGTCGCGGGCTTGCCGGTGGACCCTCAAACCTGCATTACTGCTAAGGGGAAAAAAATAGTTATCATCGGCGGCGGCGACACCGGAACCGACTGCCTGGGCACGTCCATCCGGCAGGGTGCCACTGAAATTCATATGATCGAGCTTCTCCCCATGCCGCCCGAAGCGCGCACCCCTTCCATGCCTTGGCCCAACTGGCCCATGATCCTGCGCACCGAAAGCTCGCACGAAGAGGGCGGCAAGCGTCAGTGGTCCATCTCCACCAAGGAATTTATCGGCAAAAACGGTGTCCTCAAAAAACTACACGTCGTGCGCATGGAGTGGTCCGCCGACGCTGATCGACGCCCCGTAATGAAGGAAATCCCCGGAAGCGATTTCGAAATTGAGGCCGATCTGGTCTTGCTGGCCATGGGATTTCTGCATCCTCAAAAAACCGGATTGGTGGAGCAACTCGGCGTGGCGCTTGACCCTCGCGGCAACGTCGCCGTGAATGAAAACTTCGCCACCAGCGTGCCGAATGTCTTTGCTGCCGGCGATGCCCAGCGCGGCCAATCGCTGGTGGTCTGGGCTTTGGCCGGAGGCCGCAAGGCCGCCCGCGCCATCGACCTGCACCTGATGGGCAAAACGAACCTCCCCGTATAATTTTCTTGAGCAGTGGATTGCGCTGCTTCACCTGCACCGCCTGCACTATAATGTCTGTTGCATAAACAGCGCATGTCGCTAAACTAAAAGCTCTCTCACTGCCGTTCTAGGAGGTTCCTCTATGTCCGATCCGATGGAGATCATGCACCCCTGGGTCCGCCGTATGTTGGACGAGACTAAGGACGATGTTGTCGGCTTCTGGGGCCGCGCCGCTGAAGACCTTCCCTGGTTCCGCAAGTGGGACAAGGTATTTGAGCGCGACTATCCATCCTTCCGCTGGTTTATTAACGGCCTGACCAACATCTCCTACAACGCCGTGGACCGCCACGTCGCGAATGGACGGGGCGGGCACGCTGCGCTCATTTATGAAAATGAAGCAGGCGAGCGCCGCGTCTTCACTTACGCGCAGTTGCTTGAGGAGGTCAAGCGCGTCGCCGCCGCCCTGCGCGCCCTGGGCGTCAAGAAGGGCGACCGCGTCGCCGTCTACATGCCCACTATGCCTGAGGCCATCATTTCTCTGCTGGCCATCACGCGCATTGGCGCGATTCACCTGGTCGTTTTCGCTGGCTTCGGCGCGCCAGCTCTGGCTGATCGCATCCAAGCCTGCTCAGCCAAGGTGCTGTTAACCGCCGACGTCACTTTGCGCAAAGGCAAAAACATTCGTCTCAAAGAAATTGTCGATGAGGCCATCGCGCTGGGCGGCGCATCCATTGAGCGAGTGGTTGTCTTGAAGCGCACCAGCGACCCGATCCCCATGAAAGAGGGCCGCGACATCGACTGGCCGACATTCCTCGACGGAGGCAAAGGCCAGCCCACCGGCCATGAAGTCATGGAGTCCAACGAAGCCGCGTACATCCTGGCCACTTCCGGCACCACCGCCAAGCCCAAGCTCGCCATCCACACGCACGGCGGCTATCAGGTTCACATTTGCAGCATGGCCAAGTGGCTGTTCGATCTCCGCCCAGGCGATATCTGGTGGTCCACTTCCGACATCGGCTGGATCGTCGGCCACAGCTACATCGTCTATGCCCCGCTGATCGCCGGTTGCACCACCATCTGTTACGAAGGCGCTATCGACCACCCCACCCCGGACGTTTTCTGGCG
>MEKX01000009.1:0-4042 GCA_001767075.1 Acidobacteria bacterium RIFCSPLOWO2_12_FULL_54_10
CCGCCGGAACGCGCTCGAGGGCCATCACGGCGACCGCCCCGGCTTGCTCGGCGATCTTGGCCTGCTCCGCGGTCGTCACATCCATGATGACGCCGCCCTTGAGCATCTCCGCCAGCCCGACTTTCAGCCGATACGATTGCTCCCCGTTTTGGCTTGCCATGGTGAAAACCTCCCCTAGCCTCACAAAAAGTATAGCACGGCCAAGCGTGGTGCCTGGACCCGGCGGCCCGCCGGGAACGCCTTCGGCCTCTCCTTGTTCATCATCCTGTAGTACCCTATTCAATCTCAGGCAAGCACAGAGGTGGTGAGCTTATGAGCGATGTTCTGGTTCGGATTAAGCGAGCGGTCCTGGCGGGCCATTACGGCTTCAGCAAGAAGGCACGGATGGAAATGAAAATAGACGGCCTATCCGAACTGGACGTAGCGGAGTCCATTCTCAATGCCGTGGCGATCTATAAGCGAATCCGATCCACAAGTCCGTATCGGGAACGAAAACGCGAATATCTCTACGTCATTCAAAGCACCACTCTCTCCGGTCTGCCCATTTACACGAAAGGGAAGCTTGATTCCGAGGCTGGTTTCGACACATACTACTTTCTGATTTCTTCGAAAAGGGCCTTCTAGCGCATGGGCAAACCGCTTCTCAATATTACTAGGTGTCCCACCTGCGGCAGCAAGCGCATCCAGTGGGTTCGACGAAACTGGCGAGACGATTTCCAAGGCAAGCCCTACGTAGTCCCCAATCTCGAATTCTACGAATGCCCGGACTGCGGCGAACACATTTATGACCGCGACGCCATGCGCAAGATCGAGGCCCATTCCCCCGCCTACGCGAAATCGCGCGCGCAGAAAAAATCCGCCTGACAGAACGCCACGAAAGCAACAACCCACGCCACAACGAACGGGCTGTGGCTACCTGCTATCCTCAAGGAGTGTTCGAATCTTGAGATGTACTCTCAGTTTGTGGAACGTACTCCAACGAGATGAGAATATCCCCGCCTCCACCGGGCTGACCGGCGCTAGCCAAGCTTAATCCTCGTTCCAGTCCCGCAACTAACGAACTAACGGTTCGGAGAAGGTTTGATAATTGAAGCTGCTGGCCGAATGCCGTCAGAGTGACTAGACCCGTTCTCCCGTTGGTGTAGATCGGCTGGAGCTTTCAGGATGCTGGTCATGCCAGGGGTTCGGCTTCGTTCCCGATGATACTTTGACTACATCTACGGGAGAACGGGCCTAGGTCGACAGGACTTTCAAAGATTTTCCCTGCCGGATTCACAATCGGATCTTCACCCGATCGAAGCCCACCAGGAATCATGAGATATATCTTCCCGGGCTGTGTAGGTCCGCTTGGAAAGAAGACCCATCCAAGCGTGCCCCAGAGTGGCAGCCGGTCGCGGGCACAAACTTTAACTCTTTCATCCAAGTGTTGAAACCCATGGCTGCAGTCCTCCACTTGTCTTAAAACTCTGAGATGCGCCTCAAGCTCAGGAGTTCTCTTGAGTTTTGGAATGCGTCGGACTAGCAAGTTCAACCGCCAGAGGTTGTCAACGATCGACCACGCATCGGCGAAGCATATCGCAAATAGGCGGGGCGGCAGCGGTCCAGATTCAGGAATCCACGTCACTGATAGCAGATCGGCATATAGGCGCTCGGCGCTCAGACCGGTCATTTCAGCCGCGTACCGCAACCCGTCTATGGCCACTCTTTGGTCGGGTAGCATCGATGCTGGCGGGTTCCGCAGCGGCGAATCCTTTGAAATCAAGGAAAATCTCCAGACACATCAAAATCGCATGGATATCATTCTTCTTTGTCATGGTCGCCCGAGGACGACGCGATCCGCTACCTTGACGAACCTTCCTTTGCCGCGCGCGAGCAAGTTCCCGTCCGCGTCGCGGATGGTGCACTCGCGCCAATAGTTCCGGCCATTGTGGTTGGTGGCGCGGGCTTCGACCGTAATTTTCTTGCGGAGAGGCACCGGGCGGAGGTACTCGACCGTCATTTCCGCTGTCAGCGCGACGACGTTTTCGGGCCGGCTGAGTTTCCCCATCGCCTCATCCATGAGGAGCGCGACGATCCCGCCGTGCGCGTGCGCGGGCGGGCCTTCGTAGCGGCCCGGCAAGCGAAACGAGCCGTGGACAAGGCGGTTCTCGTCATCAATCACAAACCGGAGCTTCATGCCCTCGGCGTTGTCCTTGCCACAGCCAAAGCAGAAATTCTTCGGGCGCTTGGCTTGCGCGCGGCGCTGAATTTCGAGGGCGATCTGCGGGGCGGCGGAGTTTCCGCGTGCACCGTCAGAATTTATGGTGCGCGTGGAGTTGCTCAAGTTGCCCGCTCCCTCATCCCGCAAGGCGGGACGGCTCGGATGGACCGCTTGCTTAGGCGCGCGGCTCTGACTCGCTTTCATACAGTTTGCAAGAACGGGTTGCGCTCGCGCTCGCGGCCGATGGTGGTGAGCGGGCCGTGGCCGGGGACGACGATGGTCGCGTCGTCGAGCGCCAGCACCTTCTCGTGAATGGACCGGATAATCTGCGTGAAATTGCCGCCGGGCAGGTCCGTCCGCCCGATGCTGCCGCGAAACAGCGTGTCGCCCGCGATCAGCTTCTGCCCTGTCCCGCCTGCCCTGAGCGATGCCGAAGGGAGCGAAGTCGCGGGGGGCGGAGCCGAGGGATCGGCACTGTTCGGGAGGTGCAGGCAAACGCTCCCTTGCGTGTGGCCCGGCGTGTGGATTACCGTGGCCCTGATCTTGCCGCACTCGATCACGTCGCCGTCGCGCAGCAGAACGTCAATCGCAGTTTTTTCCGGCGGCGCGATGCCGATCCAGCGGGCCTGCTCGCTGATCATGCCGTAAATTTCCATGTCCCGTTCATTCAAATAGACGGGTGCGCCGGTCAGGTCCTTAAGCTTCTTCGCGCCGCCGATGTGGTCCACGTGCGCGTGCGTGATGACGATGTATTCGACCCGCAAATGATGGTGCCGGAGCACATCCAGGATTTGCTCGATCTCGTCGCCCGGGTCCACGACGATGGCCGTGCGGCTCGCTTCATCGCCCAAAATCGAGCAGTTGCACTGCAAGATTCCGACAGGCAGGATCTCGTGAATCATCGAGAAAAGTATAGCACGGCGGGTGGAAGGGCTAGGGAAGAGGGAACAGGGAATAGGGAACAGAGCTTCGCTCACGCGGCTTGTTCTTCCAGGGAGACCACCAGGCGTTTGCCGAGGGCTTCGAGGGCCTGTTGAATCCGGGGGAGCTTGGTAGGATGGCGGGGATCGAGCATGCGGCGCACTTCTTTCTCATCGCAGCCCAACCGGCGGGCCAGTTCCGTATTCTTGATCCGGGCTTCGCGCATGGCAAGGTAGAGCGCCGCTTTCGCGGCGGTCGGGGCAGGGACAGTAACCAGAACCTGATTTCGTCGCGGAGAGGAGGGCCGTGGGATTTCCAGTCCGTCGGTGATGCGGCCTGCGATAGCTTCTTCTAAGCAGTCAGCACCTTGGAACAGAGAGTCCTGGCGATCCACACCGCTGGTTATCGCTTCGGGCAGGTCAGCGAAGCGGACCATGAAACCGCCTTCCTTCTCCGGAGTGAGCGTGGCGGGATACTGAAACCGGCGCATTTATCTCCTCCTAATCCTCGTCCTACCGAAGGTCCTCCCGAGTCAATCCCAGTTGTCCGAGCATCGCGTGCAGCGTTCCAATCGGCAACTCTCGCTTCAAGCTCTGGACCATCGTGCGGGCCGAGCCGTAATACAGAGTGCCGTGGCTGCCCTTCCCGCGCTTGGCAACAAACCGAACTTCGATGCCTCTCGCCTGCCCCAGTCGCTTGACCTTGCGCAAGAAGTCGGCAGCTTTCCCATTCCAAGTCTCGGTCGAAAATGTCCGATTGTCAACGGGAAATTGTCGGACGGGGCGGGGATCAGTGGACGAGCTCGGCTGCCAGTTCTCTCGCCTTCCCAGCGAGGGGCACAATGGCCAGAGACTGCTCGAGGGATGCTAGGTCTTTTCTCACCAGCAGGAGTGCGCAAAACAGCATGAGATAAGAAACTCT
>MEKX01000009.1:4058-6842 GCA_001767075.1 Acidobacteria bacterium RIFCSPLOWO2_12_FULL_54_10
TCATAAGGTTTCTCTTACGGCTGAGCTACTACAAATACAGACCTTCTCCCCGCTTTCTTCGACCACCGCATGGACAAGATCGCGCGCCTGTAACGCGCCAAATTGCGGGGAATGGTGTTTTAGTCTTCGATCTCGCCCAGAGCGTCTCGCGCGCCCGTCATTTCTGCTTCTCCTCGGATTCTCCGCGAATCGTGAGGGTTGTCTGATCTCCCATGAAAGGGATGAAAGGGACCATGCCTTCGAGGGAAATCGGGGCAAAGCCACGAGTCACTCCCACCTGGGTGGCTCCTGCGCGTAGGGCTTTGAAGGAAAACACCAGTATCGTTCCCGAGCCGGAGATCCCGGTTGTGTCGGGCGGGCGATTCAACCTGACAGCTATTTTCGACCCATCCCCTTCGGTTCGCTGTACAACGGTTACCGCCTGGCCGTCCTGCCTCAAGAACGGGCCATCCGTCATTCCCAGCAGCTTCAACGCCGAAGGATCGAACGAGAGGTCGAATGGAATGCCGGAAAGGTTCTGAGCGTTTTCAAATTCCAGTCGAAGATCGAACATGTCCCCTACTCGTGGAGTGGGGGAGCCCGGAAAATGCAGACGTCTGGGACCAGACGGCTCCGACGAGGGCTCCTTTGCCTTCCCTGCAGACTCTTTATCGGAGGGCAGAGGAAAGGTCAAGATCCGCTTCGGTGCGGCTGGAGCCTGGGCAAGCGCCGCTGGAGCGACAGCCAATCCAAGCGCCACAAATAGAATAGGAGTAACCAGCATCCAGTGCGATCTCGTACGGGAATGGGCTGGCTGTGGCATCTTGTTCACTATCGCACCTCGCCCCGCACGGGAATCAGGAATTCCGGAACTTTGGGGTCGTTCGTTACGATCCGGATATTTCCTGCGATCTTGCCCTTCTGGAGCTTTTCCGGCACCAGCGTGATATCCAGTTTGAATTTATCGCTCTTGCCGCTCGCCGGTTCGCGGGTAATCTCAATGAACGGAAGGTCGGTTTCGACTTGCTGGATCTCCAATGGACCCTGGCGGTTTGATAGAACGAGAGTCTGCTTCAACAATGCAAGGAGCTGGGGCTGTTTGAGCAGCGCTTCCGAACGGAACCCGCCGAAATTAACCCCCTCCGGGAAGACGTAAAAGTCCGGTTTGACAAAGAGATTGCCGAGTACTTGCAGCCTGGGACGCTCGGGATGATCTGTATAGAGATAAATGGGTTCGTCCGCATAACGCCCGAACGGAGAGCCGGGGCGGACTTTGACCCGAAGGTCATACAGGTATCCTGTCAGAACTGTTTCGAGCTTTGCTTCATAGTGGTTCGAGGATGACTCCACCCGCGTAATCGCCAACGGGCGAACTTCATTGTTGGTGATTCGCACTTTTTTTTCGGGGGCCTCGTCTTGGTAGGCGCTAAAGAAAACCTGCTGGAAGGGAACGAATTCGATGGGTGGCTTTACAACAGCGCTGAGCCGGAGCGCAATGCGGGACTGGTTCGGGTCATCGAGGCGCACCAACGCGCCTGCCTCGAATTCCCCTTGCACATTCGAGGTATCCCACTCCATGGTGATCTGCCCCGTTTCCCCCGGAAGGACGTTCTTTCGGAAACTCGTCTTCGTTCCCGGAACGGAAAGGTCAATCCGGGCGATGGTGAGCGGGGCGGTACCCTCGTTGCGAATGAGGAAGGTATGAACGAGCTTCTCGCCCTGCTTGACCGTCCCAAAATCGTGACTCGTTTCGGGAACGACCGCGCGCGGCGATTCACCCTGAGCCAGAGGGAATCCGGCGCTGCCGACCGCAGACCAACCGCAGAGCAGCAAAAGGAAGAGAAATGCCAGAAGCAACTTTCTTGCGCGCATCAGAACCTCCGACTCCAACTCCCCCGTCCAACTGGAAGCAAGAATGAAGAAAGGGCCGCCCAGCGAGCGCGGCCCGTTTGGGTTGTTGCGTCCCTTGCCCGTACTACAGCAGGTAGAACCGGAGCTGTGCCAGCCTCAGACCGGTGTTGTAATACTGCCAAACCCAGTCCTCGAAATCGTCCGTGAAGAGGGCATAGCGGACGTAGTCGCAGTCTACTGCTGCAGTGGGATCCTGGTCAATGCAAACCACCAACGAAGTCAGTTCATCTGTCACGTTCTTGAAGATCTGCTTCCCTGGGGTGCGGAGCAACACAACGTTCTCCAGCGAGCAGATTTCCTCGTCGGCGATCCCATCCCCGTCTACGTCACCTACTTCCGTGGCGCAGGTGGTCATCGTGGCCGTGCCGCCGATCTTGCCGAGGGCTCGAGCCCAGACCTCATAAGCCGTCGGAAAGTCCTCCTCCTCGCAGGGGACCACACCATCGAGTGGGACCTCGGGAGTTGCGGGATCCCCGTCGTGGTCCCACGTGTCGGATAGGTTGGTATTGCAAGGCAGCTCGAACACCGCGCCCGTGTTCTGGATCTGGTTTCCGTCGCAATCGAAGGCCGCATCGAATCCGTTGCCATCGCAGACCCGGAAATCCGCAGCCGGGATCAAATAGATTCTCGAAGCCACGCCGTCCCTGTTGTTAAGCGCGACGAAGATCGTGTGGCGATTGGAGCCGGTCATGTCTGCGGTCTTTGCCTTCTCCACGCCAATGATATTCAGGTTATAGTGTGCACCCTTCGGGGCGCCGTTGCCGTTTTGGGCCAGCGCGGCGCTGGCGAACAGAGCCACCACACCCAGCAGTGAAAGTAACGTTCTACAGTTTTTCATGGTTTTCTTTCTCCTCATTTACAGATTTGAAAATCGGGGGAAAAACTTCTCTCGGA
>MEKX01000009.1:6859-8270 GCA_001767075.1 Acidobacteria bacterium RIFCSPLOWO2_12_FULL_54_10
CTTCACGCTGAAATTGCTACTTTACCCCTTCTACAAACTAGGGCAATCCCTCGCAAGTCTCAATTTTTGAATAGGACGGGCAGTACTACTAGGACCTGAATTGGGGCTTCTTTCTCAGCGTTGCAGAGCGATTCGGCGGGGGCCAAGGGAGGGGTAGATAACCCAAAATGTCAGGCAGGCGGGTAGGGTAGGGAAGAGAAGCTACCACGAGCTATACAGGTCTCCGGTGAGGCTGCGGAGGCTTGAGCCGCTGTGCACGTCGGTGATGCCGGAGACGGTCTGGTCGGGATTGGTCACGACGTCGCTCTCATACACTTCTTCCCAGGTGTTGTTCGCGCCCGTGAAGGGGTCCACCGGGACGTCCCGCAGATAGCCTTCGGCGACCAGGTCTTGGAGAGACTGCGGCGCTTCCTGCTTGTCCACGGTGTACTGGTCAATCAACGCCCGCATGGTGAACAGGTTGTCGCGCAACACGGCTTCCCTGGAGCGAATGATCGAAGTGCGGTAGATGGGCGCGGCGATGGAGATCAAGATCAACATGATCGAAATGACAATGATCAACTCGATCAAGGTAAAGCCGGCCGCGCGAAAGCGGCCCGTTTTCCGCGAGGCGGCACCTGGATTACTCACGAGATTTCGACCGGAGAACAACGGAGGCGGCGCTTTTCCGTAGCCCAGGCGTTTACCTGGATTATTGATGAACGAGCGGGATTTTTCTCTAGCCCAGGCGTTTACGCCTGGGTCCGCGAAACCACCCGATTTCTCCCAGCCCGCTTCAGCGGGCTTCCGGGAATTGGCTTTAGCCCTCGGCCTAGCACAAGGGCTGAAGCCGAAAAGACCCAAGGCCGCTAAAACGGCCTGTAAAATAAAATTCCCCCTTAACCCCGGCCTGAAGGCCGGGGCTAGAGAAAAGGGAAACGCCCGCGGAAACAGCCTCGGGTCTAGAGAAAAGAATGGATCGCCCCGATTCCCGAGTTTCATGAATGGTCCAGCTCTCGGCACACGGTCTCCCATCGCTCACCACTCCGAATACATGCTGCTGTCCAGGGCGGCCGCCAGGCTGCGGGTATAAACGTCAAAGACGTTCTCCCCGCCGGTCGTGAGGGAATCCGGCTCGTCCTGGTAGGAACGGAGACCCCACTCGGTGGAGTTGGTCATCGGGTCGCGGGGGATGCGGCGGAGGAACTTCAATTTCTTCTCCTCCGGGGAGTTCACCATCTCGACGCCCTCGACCAGCACCTCCAGGCTCGGGGGATAGCCTTCGGTACCGAGTTCCACTTGAATCAGGCCGCGGTCGGCCGCGTCCTTGTAGCGGTCAATGGCAGTGCGGATTTCGCGGAGCGCGCGCCGCAGCTCCCGCTCCCGCTCCCGCATCAACTGGACGCGGGCCAGGGGAATCGCGACCATCGAA
>MEKX01000009.1:8282-8609 GCA_001767075.1 Acidobacteria bacterium RIFCSPLOWO2_12_FULL_54_10
ATCGTCACCGCCACGATCAGTTCGATCAGCGTCAGTCCTTTCGGGGGAAGCGCGTGCTTTCGGCGAAGCTGCGCGACAATCCCTTTCCGGGAAACGCGGCTCGGACGATTCCGGGGAGCGGCTGGTGGGGCTGTTCCACGGGGTTGATTTCCGAACTCTGGGGCGTTGCCTGCTTGCATTTCGTTCCGCGCAGCCGGCCTTATTGGATCGTCAGAACGGCTTGCGTTCCCTGCAACGGAAGAACCTGCCGCGCGGGAGTTTGCACTCCGCCGGGAACGATCCCGAGCGCGGTCGGGCCGGGCTGCAGCGCCTGGAATATAAACACGG
>MEKX01000010.1 GCA_001767075.1 Acidobacteria bacterium RIFCSPLOWO2_12_FULL_54_10
GGACGATAGGAGTTATAAACCTGGTTGGATCTGAGCGGGGTCTGTTTCATGAGGAGGACTTGAAAGTTCTCTACAGCATAGGAAGTCAGATTGTGGTGGCGCTGGAACGAGCGGAACTTCTCGGACAACTCGGAAGAAAGGTGGAAGAAAGAACAGCCGCGCTGACAGCGGAAATCGCCATGCGCGGGAGGGCTGAGGAGGCATTGCGAGCTAGCGAAGAGCGTTTGCGAGATTTTCTTGACAACGCCAACGACCTCATCCAGAGCGTCATGCCGGATGGTCGTTTTCTTTATGTGAACCGCTGCTGGCGGGAGAGCCTCGGATACAGCGAAGGCGAGATATCCAGCCTTTCGTTGTTCGACATCGTCCACCCCGACCACCGGGAAACCTGCAGGGTGTTGTTCAACCGTCTGCTCCGCGGAGATGCGATCAACAACATTGAAACAATGTTTGTAGCCAAAGACGGGCGAACCATTTACGTTTCCGGGAATGTCAACTGTTGCTTTGACGGTGGCACGCCGGTCGCTACCCGAGGCATCTTCCGTGACATCACCGAGCGCAAACGCGGCGAGGAGATGCTGCGGCGAAGTGAAGCACAGCTGAAGGAAGCCCAGCACATAGCGAAACTCGGGTACTGGGAATGGGATGTCGATACCGATACGGACTCCTGGTCTGAGGAGCTCTATCGGATTTTCGGCCGCGATCCGAACTTGCCTGCGCCGACTTACAAGGAGCATCCTTCGCTCTACACTGCCGAAAGCTGGGCGCTGCTGCAGAACGCCGTGGAGCGGGCCCTTGCCACCGGAGAGCCTTACGAGCTGGAGCTGGAGCTAATCCGCCCGGACGGAGACCACCGCTGGATCATTGCCCAGGGCGAGGCGGGAGTCCGGGGCGAGACGGGCCGGGTGTTGCGCCTTCATGGCATCGGACAGGACATCACCGAGCGCAAACGGCTCGAAGAGCAGTTCTTCCAAGCACAGAAGATGGAAAGCATCGGACGACTGGCCGGTGGCGTAGCCCATGACTTCAATAACCATTTGGGCGTTATTATCGGCTACAGCGAGCTGCTGCTGGAGCGTTTGGGACCCAACGACCCGCTGCGCAAGAATGCCGGAATGATCAAGGAAGCCGGGCTGCGATCCGCCTCACTGACCCGGCAGTTGCTGGCCTTCAGCCGGAAGCAGATATTGGAGCTTAGAATCTTGGACCTGAATGAGGTCGTCTCTGAGTTGGAGAAGATGCTCCTGCCCCTGATCGGGGAAGACATCGAATTGGTTACCTCGCTGGACCCGGTCCTAGGAAAAGTGAGGGGCGATTCAACTCAGATGGCACAGGTCATCATGAATCTGGCGGTCAACGCGCGCGATGCGATGCATCAAGGCGGCAAGCTCACCATTGAGACGACCAATGTCGACCTAGATGAAGCGTACACCAAAGCACACGTAACTGCCCACGCGGGCCCGTTTGTAATGCTGGCAGTGAGTGACACCGGCATTGGGATGGACAAGGAAACGCAATTGCACATGTTCGAGCCGTTCTTCACCACCAAGGAAAAGGGTAAGGGTACGGGGTTGGGCTTGGCGATGATCTATGGGATTGTCAAGCAAAGCGGGGGCTGGATCTGGGTCTACAGCGAAGTGGGACACGGTACAACCTTCAAGATTTACCTCCCACGGTTGGAAGGAGGCATCAGGGAGGCTGAGGCTAAAGCCTCACCTTCAGCTCTGATGAGAGAGGAAACCGTGCTTGTAGTAGAGGACGAAGGAATGCTTCGGGAATTGGCTTGCGAGTTCTTGCAGAGCGGTGGCTACACGGTGTTGGATGCCGCCAACGGTGCTGAAGCCATGGAGGTTTCCAAACGGCACCAGGGACCGATCCACTTGCTGATGACGGATGCGGTAATGCCAGGGATGAGCGGCCGCGAGCTGGCACAATTGCTACAGGGCCATCGCCCAGATATAAAAGTGCTGTATGTGTCTGGCTACACCGATGACATTGTGCTTCGTAACGGCCTGTTGGAACCGAATAGGGCTTTCCTTCAGAAGCCGTTTATGCGGGACGCCTTAGCGAAGAAGGTGCGCGAGGTGCTCGATGCCTAGGAGCGATTCATCGCACGACAACAGCGACGGAGCGTTATCATGACCGACGATCCCGTTATTCTTGTAACTATTGATGACGATCCACAGATGATCGACTTCATCACCGATACCCTGGCCGGAGAGGGTGTGGAAATTCTTGGGGAAACCGATCCCTCGAAGGGGCTGGAACTGATCTTACGTCATCGTCCTGCGGTGGTCCTCCTTGATCTGATGATGCCGCATTTAAATGGCATGGAAATCCTGGAGAAGGTCAAAGAGGCTGTGCCGGATGCGGAGGTCGCTCTCCTGACGGGGAATTACTCCACTGAATCGGCTGTGGAAGCGATCAAGATGGGTGCTAGCGACTACCTGGAAAAACCCATCTCCCCCCAAAAGTTGCGTAAGCGAATAGGACAGATGATTGAAGCGGTTCGTCAACGCCAGCAGGAGAGTACGCTCGAAGAAAATCTGGCCAAGCTGTCGATTTTCGAGGGTATGATTGGGCGTAGTCAAGCCATGCAGGGGCTATTTTCACGGATCCGACGGCTGGCCCCCCATTTTCAGACGGTTCTGGTGACTGGAGAGTCAGGCACGGGTAAGGAGCTTGCCGCCCGGGCGCTACATCGACTGGGATCAAAAGCCTCTGTACCCTTTGCGGTTTGCAATTGTTCCGCCATTCCGGAATCGCTGATCGAAAGCCAGTTGTTCGGTCATGTTAAGGGAGCCTTTACCGGCGCAGCTCAAGCTCAAGTCGGGATATTTGAATACGCTCAGGGGGGCACGGTCTTCCTGGATGAAATCGGCGATATGCCGCTGGCGGCACAAGCTAAGCTGCTGCGGGTGCTTCAGAACCGGGAAATCCAGCGTGTGGGATCTCCCGCCACCATTAAGCTGAATGTTCGAGTGGTGGCGGCCACCCACCGAGACTTACGAACCATGGTCGCCGCCAAACAGTTTCGTGAGGATCTTTACTATCGGCTCACCGTTGCGGAACTCGCCGTGCCCCCCCTTCGGGAACGAAAAGAAGATATTCCTCTGCTTGTACGGCATATCTTGCGTCGTTTTTCTCAAGAAGGTACCAAACCCATCTCCGGTATCACTCGGCGTGCGGAGGAGGTGCTGGCGGCCTACCCGTGGCCCGGCAATGTGCGGGAACTTGAAAATGTGTTTACCCACGCTTGTATTGAGGCGACAAACGAAACGATTGATGTGCGGGATCTCCCCAGCCAACGGCTGCAAACCGTGGCGCAACCAACCAGTTTTGGGGACACAAGGGATCCACAACCGCTAAAATTAGAAGACCTCGCCCGCTGGCACGCCCGCCGTATCCTGGAGCGGCTCGCCGGCAACAAGGTGAAAACAGCCGAGACCCTCGGCATCAGCCGCAGCCGACTCTACAGCCTTCTTTCGGGGGGCGATTTAGAAGCGGAGCCGGACAACCTTGATGTCGGCAAATCCGCATTTCTTGACTTTGATTCTGACCCTTCCCATTAGACCGGATGTGGTACTTGAACGAGCCGCTCTAGATGGCCTTTAGGAAGCCAGTTTAGAACTGTACCAAATTATTGGTGCATCCTTAGCTTGCTATTCCCCAGCCCCCAGGTTTTTCCTAGCCCCTGACATCGTCTGAAACCCCCCAACGAATCCACCCATCGCACAGTGATCCAGAGCAACGGGTTTGGCAAACATTCCCTCTGATACTGACTTCATCGAGTACAGTTGTCTCTGAGGAAGACAATTCAGCAATGAGAATGCGCTGTTCATTGGCCGTGCGTGTTTCTCTAACGCGCTTGTTGTCTTTAAGTTGGATAGCAGTAACGCAAATGGTACGCACCTTGCTTTCATTAGATCACAGCCGCAGGAAAGAGGAACCAAAATTGATTGCCGAAAAATTGAAATCCACCCGATCAGGGATCATGCCAACAGGATACAGGCCCATCGTCCTAATCGCCGACGACTTGGATGAGAACCGCGCTTTTTATTCCGACTTACTGGAAGACGACGGTTACCAAGTGCTTACAGCCGAGGATGGCTTCCAGGCCCTGGAATTAATTCGCACCTACCCTATCGATCTAGCGTTGGTCGACGTGATGATGCCTAAGCTGTCGGGGTTGGCGGTATGTAGCCAGATCAAGGCCGACCCGGCTACCTGCCTGATACCGGTTGTGCTCATCACCGGGTGCGGTGCGCAGGACCGCGTGGACGGAATCGAGCGAGGAGCGGATGACTTTCTGACCAAGCCCATCAACCGACGGGAGTTGCTAGCCCGGGTTCGCTCACTGATGCGCATTAAACGGCTCACTGACGATCTCGAGCGGGCCGAAACGGTGCTGTTCAGCTTGGCGCGTAGTATCGAGGCCAAAGACGTTTACACCAAAGAGCACTGCGACCATTTGTCAGAGTATGCGGTTGCTCTAGGAACGCGACTTGGATTGCCGGATGAACAGGTAGTGGCTTTGCGTCGCGGAGGGATTGTTCACGACATCGGGAAAGTGGCCGTGCCCGAACACATCCTGCTCAAGCCCGGTCCGCTGACGGCGGAAGAGCGGCGGATCATGGAGCAGCACCCCTTGGTGGGCGAAGAAATCTGCTCCCCCCTCAAGTCGTTTGGAGCGGTGTTGCCTATTATCCGTTATCACCACGAAAAGTTGGATGGGTCCGGCTATCCGGACGGTTTGGTGGGAGACGAGATTCCGCTGACTGCACGGATCATGGCTACGGTGGATGTATACGACGCACTCACTACCGATCGGCCATACCGAAGCGCAATGCCCCGAGATAGTGCATTCATCGAAATGTGGCGAGAGGTTGACCTGGGCTGGTGGGACGGTTCGTTGGTGGAAGAGTTTGAAAGATTGATCAATAGTTAATCGTGAATATCATGGAGGTAAATATGTCCGCAATAGGCGTTCTAACAATGGTAAATCAAAAGGAATCTCAACCCGATGCACAGCCCAAGCAAGAAATGCTGAATTGGGATGCAGTGGAAAGGCTGGATTGGCATTTGTGGACGCTGAGCATCCTGCTGATCTTTGTGCTGGGAATTAGTCTGTTGAGCTTCATGTTTCCCAGCGTATTCTGGGTGACTTCTAACTCTACTTTGGACTCTTCGCAGCGAGCCTTCATTGGCTTTTGCACTTTGATGGGTCTGACGCTCATCTACCTGTTTCAGCGCCAATCAACCGTTCGTAAGCTTAAACGCCAGCTGTATGAAGCGCGGGTGGCCATGGCTACCGCTGAGCGAGTAGCCGTTGCGGATGCCTTTCTCAATCTTCCAGGATCGGATCAGTTCCATGACACGCTGGCCATGGAATACCGGCGGGCTTCCACTTTAGGTGCGCATCTGGCTGGCGTTTTGCTCACTGCCCCTAAGTCATCGTCTGAAACGATAGGCTCCATGACGAGGCGGATCCGTATTACGCTCCGGCAAGGAGAAAAAATGTTCCGAATTTCCGACCACTCCTTGGGCATCATTCTCCCCAAGATGAAGCTGGCTGAAGTTCGGTCCTTCCTTTGGCAAATTGAAAGCTCAGCTGAGATCTCCAATCTGGAGATTGAAACAAGATCCACCGTTTATCCGGAAGAAGTTTCCAGCCTTTCTGAAATGGAGGGTTGCTTGCGGGGAATGGAAGCGCGGGGCTGATTCCGGCAAGACCGCCGGTTTTTTTCAAGCGCTCCCGGTAAAATTTGCAGGAGGTTCCACATCAAAATGAAAAAGGAAAACAGCCCAATGAACTGTATCTCTTGTTTGTGCCGGGAAAAAAATCTTGTCCTCTTTGTATTGCTGATTGCCGTGGCAGAAGTAATGGCGCACTATCTTCTGGAATTTTTAGGGGTTGCTGCCGGCTTTTGGAGTCCCATCGTAGACGCAGCGTTACTTGTGGCCATAATAATTCCCATAATTTTCAAATGGGACTGTAAGTTGCGGATCACCGAAGAACGCTACCAACTATTGTTTGAATCCACTCCCGACCCGAATTTCGTTTTTGACCGGGAAACTCTGAAATTTCTGGCTGTGAATGAATCGGCTATTCGCGTCTATGGGTACACGCGGGATGAATTCCGCAACATGACCCTCAAGGACATCCGGCCACAAAGTGAAGTACCCCGCCTGCTGGAGAAGCTGGCCAAGGATTCCCTGGACGGGATTTCCAAAAGCCTATCGAAGCACCGAAAAAAAGATGGGACGACTATTGACGTCGAAGTATTTGGACAGTGGATCAATTTCGATGGAAAACAGGCCAAGCTGATTGTCGTTAAGGACATTACTGACCGCCTACGTATCGAGGCAGATTTCCGTAAGGCTAAAGACATTGCTGAAGAAGCCAGCCGCGCCAAGAGCGAATTCCTCGCCAATATGAGCCACGAAATTCGCACCCCGATGAACGGTATCCTCGGCATGACCGAGCTGACCTTGCTTACCGATTTGACCTCCGAACAGCGCGAATACCTTTCCATGGTCCAGTCCTCCGCGAATTCCCTGTTGCGGATCATCAATGACATCCTCGATTTTTCTAAGATCGAAGCCAGAAAACTTAGCCTGGATTCGATCGGATTCCGACTGGGCGAATCTCTGACAGACATCATGAAGGCACTGGCCTTGCAGGCGCACAAGAAGGGCCTGGAGCTGGCTATTCGCATTTCTCCCGACGTGCCGGATGCTCTGGTCGGTGATCCAGCCCGGTTGCGCCAGATTCTGGTCAATCTCGTGGGTAATGCTACCAAGTTCACAGAGCAGGGAGAGATCGTTGTGGAAGTGGAGACGGATGTGAAGACGGAAAGTGAAACCCAGCTGCGCTTCTCCGTTACTGACACTGGAATCGGAATTGCGCCGGAACAGCAGGCTCACATCTTCGATGCCTTTGCACAGGCAGACAGCTCCGTTACCCGCAAGTACGGCGGGACCGGACTCGGACTGACGATCTGTTCTCATTTAATCGGTTTAATGGGAGGACGAATTTGGCTGGAGAGTAAGCCAGGAAAAGGATCCGTGTTCTATTTCACCGCCCGTTGCCGGTTACAAGAAACCCCGGTTGCACAACCTACTTTACCGGCTCTGAGAGATTTGCGCGGACTGCCGGTGCTGGTGGTGGACGACAATGACACCAATCGCCGCATCTTGGAAGAGATGCTGGCCAATGCGGGGATGTGCCCAACGGTGGCAGAAAGCGGGGCGGCCGCGTTGGCCGCGCTGGAGCAAACCCAGCAATCAGGGAATCCGTTCACGCTGCTATTGCTAGACAGCAACATGCCAGGGATGGATGGATTTGCGGTGGCGGCGCGAATCAAGGAACAACGCGGCCTACTCACGCCCACGATCATGATGCTGACCTCAGAGGATCGCATGGGAGACTCTACTCGTTGCCAGGAACTGGGGATTGCGGCTTATATAACCAAACCCATTGGGCAAAACGAACTTCTGGAGCGCATCCGGCAATGTCTTGGGAACGCCTCGCAGACTCTTCCCAGAGCCAGAATGACAGCGACGAGGACCGAAGGTCAGCAGCAGCTCAGAATTCTATTGGCAGAGGACAACCCGGTCAATCAAATCGTAGTCTCGCGCATACTGGAGAAACGAGGCCATTCTGTGCGGATCGCGGCGAACGGCCAGGAAGCGCTGTCTGCTTGGCAAACCGAGCCCTTTGATTTGATCCTGATGGATGTGCAAATGCCGGTGCTCGATGGACTCAAGGCGACGGCGGCCATTCGGGAAAAGGAAGCAGTGTCAGGTTGCCATATTCCGATCTTCGCTATGACCGCCCATGCTCTGAAGGGAGACGAAGAACGTTGTCTGCAAGCCGGCATGGACCGCTATCTCACTAAACCCTTGGACACAGCAAAGCTTTACGAAGCAATTGACAACCTGTGTGGAGTCCAAGTGCAAACTAAAGTCCGTCGGCCAGAGGTAACTGAATCCAACCAGGTGGTGGACCACAAGCAATTGCTGGAGCGGATGAACGGAGACGAGGACCTTCTACGAGAAGCGGTTACCGTATTCCTGCAGGATTATCCGAAGCGACTGGCAGAGATGAGCGATGCTCTGGCAATACGGGATACCGAGGCGCTGGAGCGTGCCGCGCATACCCTGCGTGGGGCCGTCGGAAATTTCGCTACGGGGCGGGCGTTTGCGGCTGCGATGGAACTTGAGGAGATGGGTAAGCTGGGCAGGCTGGACCAAGCCGACTCGGCATACGCATTGCTCCGGCGAGAGATCGAACAATTCGATTCAGCCCTGACCCGCATCGTGACTGTAGAAACATGTTAGAGAGGAAGAAACCATGAAACACGAGGAACATCATATAAAGATATTGGTTGCCGAGGATGATCCCACTTCCCGCCGCATCCTGGAAGTGTTCTTGAACAAGTTAGGGTATGAGGTCACCGCAGTGTGCAATGGGAAGGAAGCGCTCCAGGTGCTTCAAAGTGAGGATGCTCCTACGTTGGCCATTTTGGACTGGATGATGCCTGAAGTGAGTGGCACTGAGGTGTGCCAGGCGATCCGGCGAGACCGGCGGGATTTGTACACGTATATTCTCCTCTTAACCGCCAGAACTCAGAAGGCCAATATCATCGAAGGTCTGGAAGCCGGGGCCGACGATTACATTCAGAAGCCCTTCGATCTTGATGAGCTCCGAGTCCGCCTCCGAACAGGCTGCCGCCTTCTGCAATTGCATGAGCAGTTAATTGCCTCTCGCGAGGCGTATCACCAACAAGCCTCGCATGATTCCCTCACGGGATTGTGGAATCACAATGAGATACTCTCGCTCGCCGAGCGCGAACTTGCCCGGTCACGTCGCGAAGGAACATCGGTTGGTTTGATTCTCGCAGATCTCGATCACTTCAAAAAGATCAATGACCGGTTCGGCCACCTCGCGGGAGATGCGGTGTTGTGCGAGGTAACCCAGAGGCTGTCCGCTGCCGTTCGGCCGTATGATTTCATCGGGCGTTTTGGCGGAGAAGAATTCCTGCTGGTGATTACAGGATGCGATGCTATCGACGTCTGCAACCATGCTGAACGTCTCCGCGCCTGCATTGCCAACGAACCGGTCGTCACGTCGGCGGGTCCCATTGCTGTAAGCCTTAGCCTCGGCGCTGTATCTACTGATGCCTTTAGTGAAGAAACCGCCGAGTCGTTGCTCGAGATGGCGGACCAGGCTCTATATCGCTCTAAAGCCAAGGGGCGGAATCAAGTTTCAATTGCTCCAGAGTTAGAAACGATTTCTTGCTTGTGAGAACTTTTGAAGGAACCGGGCCACGCAGCACCACACCTTTAGGCAAATCAATCTAAATTCAGCCCATCAGTGCTCTCTCTTTTCATGATCGCTCTCGTGGGAGCAGTTTTGAAACTCCTTGTTTTTCGGAGAAGGCAGTTCCATGTTTTTAGCCGTCATGCGTCTACTCAAGTGGAGTTCCGCCCTGGTTGTATGACCACGTCAATGTAGTTTCCAACGGGGACCTGTAGCTGCAGATTTCACTGACTCTGAACTACGGTGCAACGGACGCTTCACAATTCGATACTCCGTGATGTTTGAATGCCGAACAACTTGTCGTTCAGAAATACAGCGGTTTGAAATGCTTGTTTAGACACCTCATCTGATCTGCTTTAATCCATAGAAAACAACGGGAAAGTTGAAGGTCGCAACGGCGTCATCGTGGTGTTGCGATTGCCCTTAGATAGGGCATGAAAACACAAATACAGCACCACGAATCAAAGAGGCTAATCAGAACAAATCGTCGAATCGTAGCAGGCATGTACGTAGTTGTGGCCATGCTTGGATTGTCTTGGTTTTCCATTCATGCTCACGCCGTGGGGGCAAATGCGGAGCCCTATGAACTTCAGCAGCCAAACGGTATTCGTTTTTGGGCACGCTCTTGGGGAGACGAGTGGCAGAATGGGACGGAGACGACTGACGGTTACACCATCCTAAACGATCGGACTAACGGCTGGTGGGCCTTTGCCGCGAGAGACGGCCAGGGTAACCTGGTTCCTTCCACTCGCAGAGTCGGAGAACTCGTTCCCTCGACCACTCCGCGTTACCTGCGTGCAGACAGTCCAACTTCTGTTTCAATGCAACAACTCCGAAGCGGCCAGGCATTGACATCTGCTGCGGAAATGCCAGTGGTGACCGGCAACCACAAGCTCCTCGTAATTGTCGTCGATTTTACTCCCTCGATCAGCCTAGGAACGACCGAACAAGATTGGGAACAGTTTTTCTACAGCGGCGGACTTCCGAATGCACCTCGCAGCGTAAATGAATATTGGCGGCAGGCTTCGTATGAGTCGATGTCGTTGGAACCCGCAGCAGAGTCCTACGGGTCTTTGAATAACGGTATTGTTGCTGTCACATTACAGCATCCTCATCCCGATTCAGAGCCAGGCATTTCTATCAGTTCTTCCAGTGCAAGAATCGTGCGCGATGCCATTTATGCTGCCGATCCCTACGTAAATTTCGCAAGCTTGGATAAGAACCAAGACCAATTCCTGACGACGGATGAGGTTCACATTTTCCTCGTCATTAGAGGCTATGAACAATCTTACGGCGGGAGCGCAACTTGTTCCGACAAGCCACACGTCTGGGCGCATCGAAGCTCGGTGTGGAACAATGACCTGGTTCCCGTCGTGGATAACGTTAGTGTAGCAGCCGGCTCGGGGTGGTCCTCGACGGAAGTAAAGCAAGGAGGCTATTTGCTGATGGGAGAATGGCATTGCAGTTCTGCATGGGACACGCCAGGTCACATGGCTACAATTGGAGTAGCCGTACACGAGCTGGGGCACGACATCGGTATGGGCGCTCCCGATCTCTACGACACCATGACCTCTTTCGGAACCTCCTCAAACGGAATTGGAAAGTGGTCCCTGATGGCGTCTGGTTCCTGGAACGGAAAAGCAGTATCGGGTTTGTACGGGACGCATCCGGCGTTACCCGACCCTTGGGTCCGTTCTCTGTTCGGATTTATTACTCCAGAGGAATTGCTTGCATCAACTCCCGCCACACTGCCGCAAATCGAATCGGCGGTTGGTACGAATCGAGGTGTTCTTCAAGTCCTCCCAAATCCTGGCGGGGTTGACTGGGTGAAGGGTAGGCAATCCGGCATGGGTGAGTATTTCCTGATCGAGAATCGCCAGCGTACAGGGTACTTCGATATTGCTCTGCCCGGCGATGGTGTGCTCATTTGGCATGTGGACGAATCTGCACTTAGCTTTAACATGTTCGCAAACTCGGACGAAGGCACTGCCCCGCCGGGAAATTCCCGCTTGGTGACGCTTGTGCAGGCAGACGGCCGTTTTGATCTGGAATGCTACTCCAACCCACCCTACTCTTCCCGTTGCAACGAAGGAGACAACACAGATCCCTGGAAGATCGGCGGGGCAACCACCTTCAGCGATGCTTCTACACCTAATAGCCGGCTATGGGATGGAACAACCACCGGATGGAGTTTAATGAATATCAGCAGTTCAGCACCTATTATGTCTGCCTTCACATTCGTTCATGGCTCCGCTAATGTCATTCCCACATTGCAACCGGACAGTGTAGTGAATGCCGCCACGTTCCGCCCATCCTCGGATATTAACGGAGCTTTGTCGCCTGGGACTATCGTATCTATATTTGGCTTAGAACTGGCGGCTTTCCCAATTTCCAATAACACCGTTCCGGTAGCTACGACCTTGGGTGAAACGAGCGTGTATTTCAATGGATTGCCTGCACCACTTTTCTACGTTTCCAATTCACAGATTAATGCCCAAGTCCCCTACGAGGTTGCCATCGGGACCGCTACTCTTCAGGTGCAACGTGGCACGATGAAATCTGCGGTACAGACAATCCGCATCGTTCCGGTGTCGCCGGGTATCTTCCGCTTAATTGCGCAAGGAGTCGAAGTCGGGGCCATTCTCCACGCTGACACCGCGCAGTTGGTCACTAGGGAGAATCCAGCCAGACCAGGCGAGTTCCTTTCCATCTATGCGACCGGGTTAGGATCTCTCAGGCAACAAGTTTCCGCTGAAAGAGTCACTCAAAATGCCCCGATGGAGACAGTAATCCTGCCGCTTGTAAATATATCCAATATTCCCGTTCGAGTAACATATTCTGGCATAGCCCCTGGTTTGACTGGCGTTTATCAGGTGAATGTTCAGGTGCCAGAGAATATTCCAGCGGGTTCTCATTCCGTCCAAATATTCATCAATAGTGTCTCGAGTAACTTGGTCCCCATTATACTTGCCAGATAGTAGGGAGTGAGCCCTCATAAATTCGAACCAACGAGAGAGCATTACGTGGTTTGCAGGCTTTTCAATCATCGGTAAGACTCGCCGGTTTCAGATTCGTAAACTCTTGGACTGACGAACGAAGGACCCTAAGATTCCATCGCATAAGACGGTTGTAAAAGTGTGACTTCTCCAAATCACCGGACTCCATTGTGACTCCATTCAGCAGGAGCTTATCAATAGTGGTCCGGAAGTAGTAATTCCCAAGGGTGTAGCAGCGATTATTAATGAGGCCGGTGTCAAAGTCGGAACCGCTTCATTTCCCGATAGTCGGCTGCTTCCGGGAGAGCGGCTCGTATTCACCGCGGACTGCCCTTTTCAATTGAAGCCGGGCCTCTATCGGGTTATCACTTCGTTTCAGTACCAAGGCAAGATTGTTACTACAGAATCATCTTTTGGGAATTATGTATTTGACTTCTATTCACTGTTTTCTGCTTTCTCTTTTTGAGTTCAGCTTCCTGCCGCGAACCGCCTTTTTCTTCTTCTTCTTTTTCCGCGAAGGTCCGTAGGTGAGCACTACGCCAAGCATTTTGTTTAACGCCCTTAGCTCGTTCATGCCGTCAATTCCTTGTAGGTGATGTGCGATCCGAAACAGGCCGTCACGAGACTCGCCAGGCGATCCAAAGTATGCCGTTTCACATCGCCTTCATTCAGCCGGAAAGTA
>MEKX01000011.1:0-1875 GCA_001767075.1 Acidobacteria bacterium RIFCSPLOWO2_12_FULL_54_10
GACCCCTTCAGGGTCGAACCGAAACTGGGGAGCTTTCGCTGCCGGGGGCGTTGCCCCCGGCTATTCACGGGTATCCCCTGCGGGGATAGTTCATGATTGACCTGGCTCTATACACCAACCATAAAAATGGTCTAATATCTAACGCCCCTCCGGGGCTATTGAACAGGATACACGAATCGGAAAACCGAAACAGGAAGATCACTGCGTGTTAAGGAGCGATGCGCAGCGGGACACTCAGCAGCAGAGGAGCGCCCGGCTGAGCTTCCACGTGATACATGGTCTGAGGAAGCGGCTCGTCGTGAGTCAGCAAGCGAACGCGCTCCGTGCCAGCTTCTTTTTCCGCTTGTGTGTAAGACTTGCCTTCCTGACCTTTGGCTTCCAAACGGCTGACTTTGGCTCCCCACTGTTTTTCCCAGTTCACAACTTGCTCGGGAGCAAGCTCAATAGCTTCGCGCCCGATGCTCACTTCGTCCAGCGGAGAGGGAGTGACGATGACGGTCAGCATTTCCGCCACGTGATCGGGGCGGCTGGCCTTCATCGTGAAGTAAGCCGGAGTGTCCGCCTGCGCGGGAATCTCGATGACGCGCCCGGCGGTGACTTCATTATTGCCGCCATGAATGCGGAGCGTGGGGAAGATCAAGAAAGGTTTGCCTAGAGAGCCGTCGGCGTACTGTTCGCGGTCAATGACGTAAAGATAACCGCTGCGGGCAACTTCAAGGCTGACGCGGATGCGCTGGCCCTGCGACAG
Source organism: Acidobacteria bacterium RIFCSPLOWO2_12_FULL_54_10 (assembly GCA_001767075.1). Lineage (GTDB taxonomy): Bacteria > Acidobacteriota > Terriglobia > 2-12-FULL-54-10 > 2-12-FULL-54-10 > 2-12-FULL-54-10. Next base: position 749 of record MEKX01000011.1, read on the forward strand.
AACCGAGTCGGCAGCAATGCGAACCGGCGTCCACTGGGCTTGCGAGCCTAATTCGGCGATGCGGGTCAGCGGATCGTCCTGCGAGCGGGACTGGCGAAGATTCCAAATGGTGACACCCACGAGCGAGTCGCCGATGTCGCCAGGTTCGGCGGTTTTCTGCTGTGCGGCGGGAGCAGCCGGAGGTGCAGCAGCGGATTTCTTGGCAGGGCGCTTAGCCGAGAACTGGGTGTTCCAGAGCATACGCGTGCGATCCTCATCCTGCGCCGAGGCTGTCAGACCGGTCAGAATAGCAAGGATTCCAAGAACTGCTGAAAAGTTGATTGAGGTGAATCGTTGAGATTTTGTTTTCATGCGCAACCTCCGTCCTGTCGCTCTGGCGCTCAGTCGCTCAGTGATGCTCCAGCTTTAGCAATTTTACAATGACATCCCCCTTGCCAGCGACTATTGTTTGCTGATTGGCTTCGTCCGTCGTGGACGCAGGGGGCGAAGATTCGAACCGGTTCAAAAATGTTTGGATGGAGCGGACGATGTCAGGGTCATCGACGACCCCCTGATGCTCCGATTCCCCGAAGGTTTTGGCCGCTTCCATCTCGGCAACGACATCGGCAGCCCAGACCATCCAAAGTTTCTCCGTGCCCTCCTGGTCGTCAAAAATAATCCAGTGCTCCTGTTCAGCAGGTATCTGGATGGTTTGGCCAGCGGTCAGCAAGGCAGATTCTCCGCTGCCTGGATATAGGACATTGAAACTGGCTATGCCGTCCCGGAGAGCGGGACCTTCATTCAGGATGTAAAAGTGGCCCGCCTGCGGACTTGAAATGACCAGGCGAATCCTGTAATCGGCCTGGAAAATCATCTCACCGGGCAATCGAAATGGCTCCCGGTAGGGCTGGCCATCGCGAAAGCGCTGGACTTCGATGTGATAGTTGAACTGGTGATCCGGTTGCGATGTTGCCGGAGTGGTGGCGTTGGCAGGCTGGGCAGTGTCACTGCCGGGTCGAAGCAGGATGACTGCGAGCACCAGAGCGATGGCAACGATAATGCCAGCGACCAGCGCAATTTTCTTACTCCCGGATTGGACAGCAACAGCGGGAGGTTCGGATGCCGTGGTCTGCGCCATTTTTGACTTG
>MEKX01000011.1:1896-19879 GCA_001767075.1 Acidobacteria bacterium RIFCSPLOWO2_12_FULL_54_10
TGACGCCATGCTTGACTTCGTTCTCACCAAGGTCGCGAATGTGAGGCGCCCATTGGCTCAATTGCATCAGCGTTTCGGCGGCAGCGCGGGAAAGCAAGATATGACCAGCATCGCCGGAATCCATGACCCGCTGCGCCATGTTGATGCCGCCCCCGGCGACATTGCGGTTGGCGTTGATATCCGCGACACGATAGACCGGACCGCTGTGAATGCCGATGCGGAGTTTGATGTCAGGAAAATCGCGGAGGGCTTTGGATAGCTCGACCGCGCATTGCACGGGGGCAACCGGATCGCGGAAAAAGACGAGCGCCATGCCGTCACCGGTCGGCAGGCTGATGAGTTCCCCGCTCTCCTGCGCACGCCGGAACTCGGCGGTGGCGCAGACCAAATCCTGAAGCTGCTGCAAGAACTGCGTCTGGCGGTCCATGGGAAGCAGAGAATAGCCGACCACGTCCATAAATAAAATGTGCGCCACCTCAAGCGCAGGCGGTTTCGGCGCGGCCGTATTGACTAGAACGGTAGAAGGCAGTGCTGGAGGCGAAACAGGTTTTTCGCTGCCTTGCATTGCCGCGGCGAACTCCTCGCCGAAATCGCGAGCACGCTGGTAGCGAGAGCTGCCTTCAAAAGACAATGCTTTGAGGATGCAGGCTTCGGCAGCAACAGGAAGCGCCCCGCACAGTTCTCGCGGCTTGGCGGGGATGCCTCCCTGCTGAAGAACGTACATCTGTGCCGGAGTGGAAGGGCTGAAGGGGCGGCGGCCCGTCACCATTTCATAGGCAATGATGCCCAAAGCATACACGTCACTCTGAGCGGTCGGGTGGCCCATGATCTGCTCCGGGGCCATGTAGGGGCTGGAGCCGGCCACAAGGGTCATTTGGGGATCAGCGGATGCAGAAGCGTCGCGGACCGAAGAAATGCCGAAGTCGATGATCTTGACCAGTTCCTCACCGCTGCCTAAATCCTGCAACATGATGTTTTCGGGCTTCAAATCGCGGTGAACGACACCGCGGTCATGAGCCGCACTGAGAGCCTGGGCCACTTTGCGCACGATTTCGGAGATTCTGGATAGGGGGAAGTCTTCCTCTTGCAACGCCGCCCGCAGCGTGCGGCCATCGACATATTGCATGGCTAGGAAAGGCTTGCCGTCGGGCATTTCGCCGACGTCGAGAACACCCACGACGCCCGGGTGGTCAATGCGAGCCAGCGCATCGCGCTCTTCGCGGAACTTTCTCATGAACCATTCGTCATTGCTGGCCCGGTCGAGAAGAACTTTAATGACCACCGGGCGCGAAGAGAGCTGCTCGTCGCGTGCCAAATAAACGATGCCGAAACCACCGCGCCCCAGCTCGCGCTCAATGCGATAACGGTTTTTGATCTTGACACCAGCAGCGGCAACGGCCTGAGGAGACGAATTGGGGGCGTCCGGCGATGGCGTTTCGTTGTTCGTTGGAAAAATGTCCGAAGGCATTCCAGGTCCGCTCCCGAAGTGTCTGATCGCAACTCGTCTCTGGTTCTTTTTGCACCAGCTAAGATGAAATGATACTACGGCTCCATAGCGTTATTGACAAGAGCCGGATGGATTATTTGCCAGATGTCCTAATGGGAAGGCACTTTACACGATACGATTGCTTTGATATGTTCGTAGTCGAAAACTGCTTTATCTACAAGCAAAGGTTAATTCATGTCCAAGCACTGTATTCGGAACACAGCAATCGTGGCGCTAATTTGCATCACCTCGGTTCGATTCGCATTATCGCAAGGCATTATTACCACGGAGGCAGGAACCACGTGGACGTTTCCTGGCAATGGCGGCCAGGCAATCAACGGCCCTCTGGGTGATCTTTACGACATCGCGAAAGACGCTTCCGGAAATATATTCGTCGCCGATTCAGATAATCAACTCATTATTAAGATTTCCCCGGACGGCACCTTGACCGTGGTAGCAGGAAACGGGTTGCCGGGATATTCCGGCGACGGAGAATCAGCGACAAGCGCTTCCCTGTTCAACCCGCGCGGTATAGGCTTGGACGCGGCTGGTAACGTCTATATTGCCGACACAGACAACAATGCCGTGCGCAAAGTAAGCACCGACGGGATCATTACCACCATCGCTGGCAATGGAGAGGCGGGTTTCAGCGGCGACGGCGGGCAGGCCATTAACGCCCTGCTGGATAACCCGGCGGACGTTGAAGTGACTGCGGCTGGCAACATTTATATTGCTGACCGCAATAATAATCGGGTCCGGAAGATTAGTTCAAACGGGACAATTTCGACCATCGCCGGAAACAACGATTTTCTATACAGCGGAGATGGCGATCTGGCGATCAACGCATCCATTGACCCGCAAGGGCTGGCGATTGACGCCACCGGGAACATCTACATTGCGGACCGCATCAACAACCGCATCCGTAAAGTGGGACTGGATGGAATCATCTCGACCGTTGCAGGAGACGGGGGCCAGGATTTCTCAGGAGACGGCGGATTAGCGGTCAACGCATCCCTAGCTCAGCCTTTCGGGGTAGCGGTGGATACTGCGGGGAATTTATTTATTACCGACAGTCTGAATGACCGCATACGCCGCGTCAGCAGCAACGGAATTATTTCAACAGTGGCTGGCAACGGCGCGGACACCTTCGCCGGAGATGGCGGGCAAGCGACGGCAGCGTCGCTGAACGAGCCGACCAATGCTACGGTGGACGCGGCGGGGAATCTCTACATTGCAGATACGTTCAATCGCCGCGTACGTCATGTCGCTACAAATGGCATTATTCGCACCATTGCGGGCAACAACCGGTTCAAATACTCTGGTGACGGCGGGAATGCGGTGAATGCATCGTTATCCTTGCCCTCCGGGATGGACGTGGATGGGAACGGAAATGTATATGTGGCCGACACCTTCAATCATCGCATCCGGAAAATCACTCCCAGTGGAATAATTACCACCGCGGCGGGCAACGGCATCTGGAGTTTTTCCGGCGATGGTGGCACGGCGACCAATGCGTCGCTGGGCCAGCCAATGGAGGTCGCGGTAGATTCTTCTGGAAATTTATACATTGCCGACGCTTTCAACAACCGCATCCGCAAGGTCACAGCGAATGGAGTGATCAGCACCGTGGCCGGTGGAGGAACTTCGCTAGGAGACGGGGGGCTTGCTACCAGCGCGGAATTGGATTTTCCGAGCGGGGTTGCGGTGGATGGCGCAGGAAACATTTACATAGCCGACACGGACCAGCATAGGGTGCGAAAGGTAGCTTCAAACGGAGTGATCACGACCATAGCAGGGGATGGTTTTGCCGATGAATTCGGCGATGGCCAATTCACGGGCGATGGAGGCCAGGCTGTCAACGCTTCCTTGAACTATCCGCAAGGGGTAGCGCTGGATACCGCTGGGAATCTCTATATCGCCGACACATACAACCACAGAGTGCGAAAAGTAACTCCCGGTGGAATCATAACGACCGTAGCCGGCAACGGGGATGTGGATTACACCGGTGAGGGAGGCCAGGCGACACTGGCTGCTCTTGGTTTCCCAAGGCGGGTCGTCATCAATGGTGCTGGAAACATGTATATCGCTGATACAGGAAACAATATGATCCGCCGCGTCAGTTCCGGCGGCATTATTACCAGAGTAGCTGGCGACGGTTACTTTGATTTTTTCGGGGATGGCGGTCCGGCGACCGGGGCTTCCCTGGCGAACCCCAGAGACATGGGCCTGGATGCGGCCGGAAATCTCCACATTGTCGACACCTTCAACGACCGCATCCGCAAAGTGCTGGCGACTGCGCCGACGTTTTCAATTGATCGAACCACGCTCACATTCTCAGGCCCAGCGGGAACAGAAGATTTCCCGCCAGAGACAATCGGCATAACATCTTCCCTGTCAGGTCTGCTGTGGACCGCAGAAACCACCACAGCCAGCGGCGGAGATTGGCTTTCGGTTTCGCAAACATCGGGGTCCGCACCGGGAACCTTCGATGTGCTGGTGAATGGCGGTGGACTGATTCCTGGAACTTACCAAGGAACGGTGACGATTCGCAATCCGCTGGCAGCACCAGCGAGCAGAACCATCGGTGTTACTTTCATCGTGCAGGCCGCATTGCCACCCCGGATGGAAGCTGAACCTTCAGCTTTATTATTCGAGGCACAGGAAAATTCCGGTCAGCAAGAGTCACAGACGATATCTCTCCGCAACACTGGGGGTAGCAGCTTAAACTGGACGGCGCAGGCCAGAACGGTCGTGACAGGGCAGAACTGGCTGTCCGTAACACCGACATCAGGAAACTTGGCCGCAAACGACATAGTTGATGTACAGGTTAGCGTGAATGTCACCGGACTGCGCGCAGGAGTGTATTCCGGCTCCATCCGGTTTGAGAGCGCGGGATTAAGTCCGCAAACTGTTGCTGTTTCCCTGCTGGTGACACCGGCAACAAAAACGATTGAATTGAGCCAGCGAGGTTTGCTATTCCGCGGTGTTGAAGGTGGAGGCGCGGTTCCTACCCAAGCCTTTAGCATCAGCAACACAGAATCTGGAACTTTGAACTGGATCGCTGAGATTATAGAGTTATCTGAAAGCAATTGGCTGAGCGTTACTCCTGCCAGCGGCACGTCCACCGGAGGATCGCAACCGCAACCTTCGCGGGTTCAGGTTACAGTGAATACCGCAGGATTAGCGGCAGGACAATACAGCGGCGAGATTCGGATTACAGCCGCAGGTGCGAATAATTCTCCACAATCTGTAACGGTAATCGTGAATGTATTGCCGGCGGGCAGCAACCCCGGCATAGAGGTGTCGCCGAGAGGACTCCTTTTCGTTCGCCGGGCAGGTACTTCTTCTCCGGGATCGCAGACGGTGCAAATCCGCACAGCAGCACCAGGCAATTTGGAAGTGGTGGCTTTACCAGGCACGTTCCAGGGAGGAAACTGGCTGGACGTAGCGCCCCGGAATCTGATCGTCTCCAGGGACAATCCAGGGACGATTACGATTCAGCCTACGCTTGGTTTGCTAACGCCAAAAGATTACTTTGGCGCAGTAACGCTATTGTTTAGCGATCAGACCTCGCAAACGGTGAACGTTTCATTCGTGGTGACGGCGGCAACAGCAGGAACCGCGAATGAGCATACTGGCATTCAAACCTTGAGTTCCGCCGGCAGGGCATCATTAGATGGCTGCTTGCCAAAACGATTGCTGACCACGGTCCGAACGCTCGGAAGTAATTTTGCATCGCCTGCCGGGTGGCCGAGCCGAATTGAAGCGCAGGTAAAGGATGATTGCGATAACCCGGTTACCAACGCATTTGTAGCTGCCAGCTTCTCGAACGGGGATGCACCGGCGCTGCTGGTCAGTTTAGGGGACGGACTCTATGAAGGCACCTGGACTCCTGTTTCCATAGCACCAGTGCGTCTGACGCTGCGGGCAGAGTTGGCTCCGCTGACTGCGGCAGAGGCCAGACTCGACGGAAGCGTGACGACAAATGCCGCCTCGGCGCCGATAGTGAACAGAGGAGGGGTGATCAACGCAGCAAGTTCTGCTCCCGGAGAGGCGGTGGCTCCAGGAACAATCGTTTCCGTTTATGGCAGCAGCATGGCGCAAGGATTAAATATTGCCTCCCAAACGCCGCTCGCAACGACACTGGGCGGAGCTACGCTGATCGTTGGAGGGATCGAACAACCGCTTTTCTTCACAAGCTCCGGCCAGATCAATGCACAAATTCCGTTTGAATTGGCTCCGAATAGCCGACCGCAGATCATCCTCAGAAACCAGACTGGAGCGGCAACAGCGATCAGCGTACCAGAAACGATCACGATCGCTGAGAACCGGCCAGGCATTTTCACAATGAATCAGCAAGGCACTGGGCAGGGAGCTATACTGATTTCCAACACGGCGTTTGTGGCGGCGCCAGCGGGAAGCATTCCCGGACGACTAACGCGGCCAGCAAGGCGCGGTGAGTACATTTCTATTTATAGTACTGGACTGGGAGCCATTCAACCTGCAGTACTGTCTGGCGCAAAGACTCCGGACGACGTCCTATCATGGACTGTACAGCCCGTAGAGGTGAAAATCGGTGGGGTAACAGTTACACCAAGCTTCGCGGGCCTTGCGCCAGGATTTGTCGGATTGTACCAAGTGAACGCGGAAATTCCTGCGGGCGTAGCGCCAGGATCGGAGGTTACCGTAATTTTGACGCAAAACGGCGTGCCTTCAAACACTACTACGATTGCCGTTGAGTGATCTCCGGGATTCCCCGATTGTGGTTGAAATTCTGCGCTAGCTAACTTTTTCCAATCGCCGGACTGTTTCCCAATAGTGGTCAATATTGGCTTGAATATGAGCTAGCACAGCATCCTTACGCTCAGGCTGGAATAGATTGCGGAAGCGCCTTTGCGGCTTCAGATACTCCTCGACAAGGCGGAAACGACTGGGTATGTAGGTGTGACGAACAGTGCCCTGGACAGCTTCCTTGAGCGGCCAGACGCCGGTTTCAATCGCTAATTGAGCGATCTTTTCCGATAATTCCGGATCGAAACCCCATCCGGTAGGGCAAACCGCCAGGGAAAGAAATAATTTTGAGCCTTTGTACTGCGAGGCACGATAAACTTTCTCTGCCAGATCGACTGCCTCGTGAGAAGAGATGGTAGCCAGGTAGGCAGGCTTCTGTGCTCTCCAAATCTCAAAAATATCTTTCTTTTCTTGTAAGCTTCCGGTTGGCGATGTAGTGGTGGCTGAACCGAACGGAGAAGAAGCGGAAGATTGGAATCCAGTATTACCGTAAGCTTCATTGTCGTAGCACAAATACCAGAAGTCCAAGTTGCGATAGATGGCCGCTGAAGTGGCAGAAAGACCCATGTCAAAGGTCGAGCCATCTCCTGCCAGGACAAGAACCTTGAGGTCTTCCGATGCCGGGATTCGTCCTTGGCTAAGCAGGATGTCCAAAGCGTCACGAATGCCCTGCGCACCCGCGGAAGCACCGCTCATGGTTGTGTACAGCCAAGAGGAACGCAACGGAGTGTAAGGATAAGCAGCCATCAGGGTCATGCAGCCCGCAGCGTTTACGATGACTACGTTTTCTCCCAAAACCTTGTGAACCAAACGAAGGGTTACAAGGGCTCCACAACCCGCGCACAACGACGACCCTGGAGAAAGGTATTCCTCGCGTGGTAATTCCTTCAAATTATGGAAATGTTCGCGGCTGACTTTCATGACACGGCTCCCTTCTCTCCCTTGCCAGCGATTGCAAGGCCGCGCTGCACCTGATCCCATTCGCCGTCGGTCATGAGCAACTCCGGCTCATGGAAATCCCCTGGCGTTGCGTGCTGCAGGACATCAAGAATGTGGTCAAATTCAGCAGAAGTAATATCTTTGCCGCCCAGGCCGCTGATGAAGGAGCGCATCACTGAAGGTCGATTGCTGGAATTTGCCAGCAAAGAGGCGATTTCGCTGTAAAGGATGCCGCCAAACCCAGGTGAAAGATTCTGGTCGATGACAGCGACTGTGCGACGCCCCTCAAGTGCAGCAAGCAGATCTGCGACAGGTTGCGGTCGAACAAGCCGGGGACGCACTAGACCAACCCGATGGCCTTGCTCCCGCCAGCGATCTACAGCAGCTTTTCCTTTAGTCGCGAAGGAACCAATCATTACCAGTACCATATCGGCGTCTTCGAGCCGGTAAGTCTCCACTGCATCGTATCGCCTGCCGAAAAGCTTGTAAAAAGTATCTGAGGCCTCGACATAGACAGCCAAAGCCTTCTCGATAGCATGATGCTTTTGATATTGAAAATAGCTGTAGGTGGCGCTATCGAGAACTGCAATGCCCTGAGCAAGTGGTTGAGAGGCACGGAAAACCGGGTGCTTTGCTTCGAATGAAGGCAGGAATCGCCTGACGTCTTCCAGATCCGGTATTTCGACTGGTTCCCGAGTAAAGGACAAGTAAAAGCCATCCAGATTCACAAGCACGGGAAGCGATACTCGTGCGTCCTCAGCGATGCGATAGGCGAGCAATACAGAATCCAAGGCTTCCTGCGATGTTTCAGCGTGGATCTGAACAAAGCCAGTATCGCGAGCAGCAAAAACATCATTATGGTCGGGACCAAGTGTCAGCGGAGATGCCAATGCGCGGGAGACATTCACCAGAACCAGGGGCACGCGCCAGCCAGCGATGGTGTACAAAGCTTCCATTGCATAGACGAGGCCTTGGCTGGACGTGGCGGTGAAAGTCCTGACACCTGTGGCGGCTGCAGCCCCAGCGGCAATGACCATGGAGTGCTCGCCGTCGAAGGTGACAAATTTCCCCTTCATTATCCCTTGGGAATGCCATTCACTGAGCGTTTCGATGATCTCAGTCTGCGGGGTGATGGGGAATGCCGGTATGTAGTCCACCTCGGCGAGCCTAGCCCCCCAAGATACTGCGGCATTTCCGGTAAGCAGCTTTCTCACCATGCCAGCGTCTCCCTTTCCTTTGTGATGATGTGCCGGGGGCAAACGCTGCGGCAGATCATGCAGCCTTTGCAGTGATCGTAGTCGATCACGGGATAGCCATGCTCATCCAGTGCAATCGAACCATCGGGACATACGACAAAGCACATGCCGCAACGCGTGCATGCATTGCGGTCGATAACCGGCCGTTCAACGCGCCAACTGCCGGTGTGCCGTAGATCAGCATTGCCGGTATTGAAAACGCTGGGAGTAGCGCGGTTCACATCTTCTCCAGTTACCGGAACAACTTTTGCGGAGGTCTGGAGGGACTTGGTTAATGTGGGAACTTCAGGTAAAGAGCGAAAAACTTCCCGGCAGATTTGAATGTTCTTTTCCAGAACATCCGAAGCGATTCCCAAGTGCGAAAATTCTTCTGCAGCCGCCTGCACAAGATGCTCTTCCTTCACAATGCCTGTGAGCCGTGAGGCTGCTGCTCCGAGTCCGGCACTGAGTGCGGAAGCCTTGCCGAGCACTTGAAGCGTCAAACCGGTGACGTCAAAGGAAACAACTTGAGGCAAGAACCGGTGATGACTAGAAACAACCGATGCCGACGCGGTATTGAGAAATAGGACCGAAGCGTTTTCCTGACCAGACAGAACACCTGCTGCGGGATCATCGAGCAAAGTTTCATCGGCAAGAATAATGATGCTCGGGTCGGCGATGAAACCCCGTTCCAGGATCGGGTCGCTGCTGATCCTTGTGAAGGCTGCTACGGCAGCGCCGCGACGCTCCGCACCGTAAATGGGGAAGTCCTGGCACTGGAAACCTGCCAGGAAAGCAGCCGTGCTGACGATCCGGCTGGCAGTTTTGACTCCATGTCCGCCTCTGCCGTGAAAGCAAATGCGCAGCAAGTTCTTCGGCCTTTCGGCCTGCCTATAAGCAGGCGCATCAAATCACCAGCGTCCTAAGAATAAGGATAACACTACAGACAAACCGAGCCATCGACCGTTATTACGGCTGATGTCTCGATTCTATATGTGAGCAAGCGGATGATGAAACAGCGCTGCCTGCTAGGTATTGATCAGAACGATAATCTCAGAGCAAACTGAATCTGCCGCGGGGTGGTAGCCTGGCTGCGAATCTTTCCAGCCGTTGAGCTAAGACGGCCCGTGGACCCTACAAAAACATTCGTGGAAGGCCTGCCGAGATTCAGGTGATTCGGCAGGTTGAAAAACTCCGAGCGGAATTGCAGCCGCCGCTTGGAATCCAGCAGGAATTCCTTTTGCAAGGAAAGATCCATGGTGAAAATATTAGCCGCTTGCATGGTGTTGCGCCCAACCTGCCCGAGTGTTCCTTCCTTGGGTAATAGAAAAGCGCAGGGATCAAAATAGAGTTCGCTGCTCCCTAAAGCACTGCCTGCTGGGATCGTCCCACACCCGGAAGAAGTTCCTTCAATTGGATTGTTGTTGCGCCCCGATGCCTGGTTTGGCCGGTTCGCATTGAAAAGGTATCCAGTGCGGCGGGCGCTGACGCCAGCGGTCATAGGCGACCCTGTGCGCATGGAAACGATGCCGCCCAGCCGCCAACCTCCGAATACACTCCCAAGGAGTTTCGACTGCAATCCGCTCCCGCCTTTGCCGATAGTGGGAATAGTATAAAAATAATTGATGGAAAGTCGCTGGCGGGTGTCGAAATCGGAGCGTGCGCGTTCCAAAGTGCGCAACCAGCCGAACTGAACATTGTCCGGGGAGACCGCCGAGGCATCATCCACAGACTTGCTCAAGGAGTAACTCAATCCCAGCGAGAATCCCTGGCTCAGACTCTTGTTGGCGGAAATTTGCAGCGAGTTGTAAAAGGATTGCGCGTCGCTGTTGATGTATTCAATGAAACCGAAGGCAGGATTCACGCGGTTGTCCCGCACATTTTCACTACAGGCCGGTAGTCCCGTCTGGCCACAGTAGGCCGGGAATAGCAGAGAGCCGTCCGGCTGCTGAACCGGAACTGGAAACAAGTTGTTCTCATAAGTGCGAAAGAGGTTATTGCCCCGCGCACCCACATAGGAGGCTTGAAAGCGCACACCGCCCGGCAGAGCTTGTTGCAGCGAAAAATTATAGCGCAGCACCGTCGGAATGGATATATTGCTATAATTCAGCGCCCTGGTGCCTGCCTTGACGATATCGGATAACTTGGAGGCTGCCACGGCATCGGGAAAAAGATTGGATGAAATAAAATTCGGACGTTCCACCAATGAGAAGAACGGCAACTGGGTCTTTTGCCGGTCGACCAGATACTCCAGGATTTGGTCATAGTAAATTCCGAACCCGGCGCTCAGGACGGTATCGTTGCTGCCGGGCGACCAGGTAATGCCCAGGCGCGGTGAAAAATTCTTAAGCGATGGATTGTGTTCGAGCAAGCTGCCGACCTGGACCGCTGCGTCGCGCATGGGATCCGCCAAAAATGCGTCCCTGCCGTTCTTGTCATGGATCAACGTCGTCAATTCATAGCGCAGCCCCATATTGAATTGGAGTCCGGGACGCAGCTTGTAATCGTCCTGGATGTACAGCCCTATCAAAGTTTGCCGGTAGTCCTTGGCGCTGTCTGAGTTGGGAAGCGCGAACCGCAACCGGGTATTCGACGGCCCCGCTTGCAGGAAGCTGTCCAGATTGTTGAAGGACCACTCCCCGCCCTTATAACGATTGGAAGACACATCCCAATGATAACGGCTGATTTCCGCCCCGATCTTCAGCCCATGAGAACCGCGCTGGAGAATTAAGTCGTCGGTAAACTGGAATGTTTTTTGCCCTTTGTGCTGCGGATTGGTTGTAGCGGGGCCATAGGAGTCAATTCCGGAAACGATAATGGCGCCGAAGTTCGGCGCGGCTGGATCGAAAAAATATTGTATGGGGATATCCACCAAAGCAATCGTGGAGTTATCCGGAACCGCGCGCGTGAAACTGAACCGCGCCGTATTGACCGTGGCAAGGCTGAAGATGAATGTATCGGCTACGGTCAGGAACTGTTGGCGGCTTTCCACACGGCCGGTAAAACGGAAACTATCCTCATTGGACCGGTTGTCGGCCTGGTCAAAGGTATACCGGGAAAATAAGCTGTTGCGCTGAGTAACCTGGTGATCCACCCGGACGACAAAAAAATTCTCATCCGTCGGAAGAAAGTGCGAGGCCCGGACTTCCGCGACTCCGTCACCAGCGCAACCAGCGTTGGGAAGCGGATAAAAAATGTCCGGATTAGAAAGGTAAGGTTTGACTCTATCACTGACGAGAATTGTCCGAAGGGTGTCTCCATTGCAATTCTTGATGATGCCCTGGCGGGCAAACGCATCGGGCACGAAATTGGATTCGGTCTGAGTCAGCCGGTCGCGCATCGCTTCAAAACTGCCCATGAAGAAAGTTTTATCTTTTTTAATAGGGCCGGTAAGAATAAAACCAAACTGGTTGCGCTTGAAGGGTGGTTTTTCCACATCGATGAACTGCCGGGCATCCATTTTGCTGTTGCGAAGATACTCGAACAGGGAGCCGCTAAACTGGGGGGTTCCTGAGCGCGTGATGGAGTTCAGAACGCCACCGCTATCGCGACCATACTCTGCACTATACGTGGTGCTGAAGACCTGGACCTGCTGTACTGCGTCCGAACCCAGTTGCACGCCTGCGGCACTGCGCGGTACGGTGTTGTCCTGGCTCATGATGTTGGAGCCGTCCATGAGGAAAGTGTTGGAGGTGGATCGGCCACCCGACACGGTAAGCCCTCCGCTGGAAGTGCCCCGCGCGCCGGAACCCTCGGAGGTCTCGCTGACCCCGGTTTGCAGCGTGGCCAGTGAGCTGTAGCTGCGCCCGTTGAGCGGCAACCCAACCAATTGGCTTTGGTCGATCCGGTTCACAGGAGCACTACTAGAATTTTGACTGGATGATTGTCCAGAGCCTTCGCTCGTCTGGCCCTGTTGCGCCCAAGCTGAGGCTCCCAGGATGAAATATCCAGTGGTCAGTAGAACCACCATCCAAGTACGAGCGATTGTTGCAAATTTATTCATCCTGAAAATCCTCCGAAGACTTATCTAGCAATTACTAAAAGTTAAAAATGCCATGCAATTTAATTTGAGGCAAAAACGCAAAACATCAAATAAAAAACCAAGCGAAGTAACCGGAGCTACCTCGCTTGGTTGCTAGAAACCCTACCTAAAACATCCCCGTTGAACGCGGGATTTCTTGCATCCGAAAAGAATAAACGTTACCACTGAGCTGGGTTGCCGCCTAGTTCAACCTGCGCACCGGCGGGCGGTATACCCCAATCGCGTGCGAGAGACGGAGTCAAGTGAATCATTTTTCCACCGACCATGGTCATCAGTACACGGATATTCGGAATGTCATCGACCGGGATGGTTAGATAGTCTCTATCCAGAACGACCATGTCAGCCCACTTGCCTTGTTCGAGCGAGCCGAGCACGTTTTCGCGTTTTGCATAGTAGGCGCCCGCGTAAGTTGCCGACTTCATCATGGCTTCGCGGCTGACAGCCTGGTTGGGAGCCCAAACCTTGCCATTGAGGTCTTTGCGCGTGATGCCAATCCACAGCACGTGGAAGTAGGTCAGGTTGGTGTAACCAATGGGACGATCAATCTCGACGCTGTTATGAACGCCGCCGTCGTAAAGGTTCTTGCGGGGCTGCATCCATTCAACTCCTTTTTCGCCGTACTCTTCAAACATCTCCTGCGCTCCGCCTTCCCAGAGCTGCATGTTGTATCCGCCGACCACCATGCCCAGGTTTTTGAGAATCGGTATCTGTTCCGGCCGCGGGCTGCCGCCGGTATGATCGTAAGCATGGCGCAGTTTGCGAACATCATCCAGGCTAAGTCCGCCATCCTTGCTGGCTTTCTGAATCGTGTCCAGGATGTAATCAATGTCACGATCGCCGCCAGTATGAATACCTGCCAGACGGCCTCCTGCCTTGACCATGTTATAGAGCGCCGTTGCGTTTTCTCCGCCGCGCCAGTCTGGAGCAAAATGGCATTCTTCCTCTGCTTTCACTTCCGGTGAAGTCCCTGGCAGGGTCATGCAGCCTGCACCGTTATCGGAAGGCCACAGACCGGTCAACCATAGATGCTTGGATCCATTTTCCAACATAGCGGACATGAATTCCGGCAAATAGGGGTCGGACCAAAAATCTGGCCGTGGTCGCCATTGATAGCTCCACGGAACGCGGATGGCAATCTGGTTTTTCTGATCCAGCATGCGATAGGCGCGGACTGCGCCAGGGGTATATAAACCCGATGCGTTGATGGTCACGCCATATCCGCCCATCCAAGACAGGCCATAGCGGTAAATCTCCGCCAGCTTGGCGGGAGGATAAAGAACATCTTGTTCCAGCCACCGATAGTTAGTCCCTCCGACACCAGTTCTCAGTAAATCCGCGTAGGGATTCCAGACAAACTTATCCCATTGGTCGCCGTAGTAAGCGATGGTCTTGTCAATGCCTGTTTGATTGACGACTTGGCCTGTGAAACCGCCGCGCACTTGAACCGGGTTATTCGGAGCTGCCTGATCCAGCATCTGTTTGTTAATCTGGCGTCCGAACAACGACATAATCTCTCTGCTGTAGCGGTAGTCCTTGCCGAACAACAGACTGATGCGAATCCACTGGCCGGGTTTGGCCTTTGAAACCGCCTCCGTCAGCACTTTCGGGAAATCCCGAATCACCACTTCGGCGCGATCGTTGAAGAAACGCTCGATGTGGTCGTTATCGGTAATGACTTTCTGTACGATTGACGGATTGATGGTGTCCCAATCCATGGGATGGTCGTGCGTCCCGGCATAGCCAGGCGTGACCATCTTGCCTTTCAGATCGTAGCTCTTCGTGTTTGGACCAGCCAGCGCACGCACCTGCTGGGTCGTGCCAACGGCCACGATATCTTCGCCACGAACGGCAATAGCCTGGGCGATAGTGCCGAGCCGTTCATTTACTTCATGGTCATCAACGGTAACAATCTTTCCGTTGTAGAAAATCATATCTGGCGGTTGCGGCTGCTGAGCCATAACCTGCCAAGAACCAATTAGCATCATTAGGACAAAGCCTAACAAGGGGGAATTCCGACGAATCTTCATTGTTCACCTCATTGCAATTTGAATAGCGGTCTATCCATTGCTGGAAAATACCGGCTTTGACACTGCATCCTGCTGTTCCGATTGAATACACAGATAAATTGGGTTCTATAACTTAACAGAATCTTTATATGGCAACCCTTTCCGAGAAATACCGAGGTTTTCGTTGAGATCCTACTGGCTTGAGGACGACCTCTCTACCTGTACTTGCGGAGCTATAACGAAACGCCTTGTACCCGTTAACTTTGTTTATGATACCGCTCGGTCATCGCTCTGTCAATTGATACTAGGCAATAGTCACGACGAGACTGGCATCTGGAATGTAGCGAAAGTTTGGGATGGACCCTGGGGCAAAAATGCCCCAAGGTCCGGTTCCATTTTGAAAATATGAAGTATTACTCGCTCTACCACTTCGAGGCCGCGCCGCCCAACTCAACTTGAGCACCAGTGGGCTGCAAACCCCACTCGCGTGCCTGTGAAGGAACCAAGTGCTGAATTTTACCTCCCACCATGGTCATCAGCACGCGGATTTTCAGCGTGTCATCAATGGGGATTGTCAGGAAATCCTGGTCGAGCACACTAAAATCAGCAAACTTGCCAGCCTCAAGAGACCCTGATTTATTTTCCATCTTGGCGTAATAGGATCCCCAGATGGTAGCTGATTTGAGCATAGCTTGGCGGCTCACTGTCTGATTGGGTCCCCAAACTTTCCCATGCATGTCTTTGCGCGTGATTCCGGCATACAGGACATGGAAGTAAGTCAGGTTGGTGTAGCCGATAGGGCGGTCGATCTCAACACTGTTCATGATACCTGCTTCGAGCAGACTTCTGCGGGGCTGAATCCATTCGACCGCCTGCTCGCCATAATCCTCGTATATCGATTCCGCGCCACCCTCCCAAATTTGGAGGTTATAACCGCCAACGATCATGCCGAGATTTTTGATCCGGGGAACCTGCGCAGGCCGGGGGCTCATATGCATATGGTCATAGGCATGACGTTTTGCGCGAATCTGATCGAGGGTCATCCCGGCATCCTTGCTGGCCTGCTCGATGATATCCATCGTGTAATCCACATCCAGGTCTCCTCCGGTGTGGTCTCCCGCCAAACGTCCGCCCGCTTTGATGTAGTTATACAAAACCTGACGGTTTAGTTTTCCAGACTCCGAGTTCGGATCGTAAGCGCAGGAAGTGCGCTCCCGCTCCTTGACCTCGGGAGAAGTGCCCGGCAGAGTGCTGCAGGCCCTTGCATTGAGCGCGGGCGTGCCGCCGTTCATCCAGAGATAGTCTGATCCTTTACCGTTCATTGCTGCGATTGCTATGGGTAAATAGGGATCGAGGAAGAAGTCCTTACGAGGCGGCCAATACCAGTCCCAAGCGAAACGTTGCGCCATCTGGCCGGCAGCGTCAATGGATGAATAGGCGCGAATAGCGCCGCCAGTGTAAAGGCTGGAGCCGTTCATGGTCATGCCATAACCGGTCATCCATGACAACCCCTGGCGATAGACTTCCCGCAATTGGGGCGGAGTAAAAATCACTTCTTGTTCGTAGTACCTGTAGTTGGTGCCATCAACACCTGTCTTCTCGATGTTGGGCGGGAAAGGAATGGTGGGGTCTACGAATTTCTTCAGCTCATCGCCGTAGTAAGCTCGAACGGCCTCAATGGCCTTTTGATTTACGACCATGCCAGTAAAGCCGCCCCGCACCTCGACCGGATTATTCGGCGCGGCAAGATCGAGCATCTGCTTATTGATCTGCCGTCCGAGCAGGGCCATGATTTCATCACCGTATTGGTATTCGGGGCCAAATAGTACGCTAATCCGGACCCACATGCCGGGTTTGGCCTTTTGGACCGCCTCATTCAGGACGCGAGGGAAGTCTCTTACCACTTCCGCCGCGGAGACATTAAAAAAACGCTCAATGTGATCATTGTCGGAGATTACCTTGCCAACGATGTACGGATTGATGGTGTCCCAATCCATGGGATGGTCGTGAGTGCCGCCGAAGCCAGGCAATACCGTTTTGCCCTTGAGGTCGAAGCTCTTGGTGTTCGGCCCTGCCATGGCCTGGATTTGCTGGTTGCTGCCCACCGCCTGGATGGTGGTCCCTTTGATGGCCATGGCTTGAGCAGTTGTGCCCAGATTCTCGTTCACTGCGGGATTGTCCACGGTTACGATTTTCCCGTTAAAGTAAATCAAGTCCGGCGCCGTCTGCTGGGCCTGCAAAAGCCCGGCGGTAGCCCACAAGATCACAAGCAGGCACGGTACTGCGAATTTCTTGATCATCACACCCCTCCCTAACATTTAGCTGAGATCGGATAGAAAAAAGGCAGAGCCTCAGCAACTGCACCACGATGGCATCTGCCTCACTTTACTTGCACTAACGGATCAGGGCTCAAAGCTCCAGTTACCACTGCGCGGCAGGTCCGCCCAGTTCCACTTGAGCGCCTGTGGGTTGCAAACCAAATTCCCGGGCTAGCGAGGGCACCAAGTGAATCACCTTGCCGCCCACCATGGTCATATAAACCCTAATGTTCTTGATATCCTCGACAGGAATCGTCAGATAATCGCGGTCCAGGACGACGAAGTCAGCCCATTTGCCAGGCTCGATAGAACCCAGCTTGTCTTCACGACGGGCATAATAAGCCCCAAAGATGGAAGCAGACTTCAGCATAGCCTCGCGGCTGATCGCCTGATTCTGTCCCCACACTTTGCCGTCCTGGTCCTTGCGGGTGACTCCCGTATAGAGGACGTGGAAGTAAGTGAGATTGGTGTAACCGATGGGACGGTCTATTTCAACGGTATTCATAACGCCGCCATCGAACAGGCTCTTTCTTGGCTGGATCATGTCCACGCCGCGCTCTCCATAATCTTTCAGGATGGAAGCTCCGCTACCCTGCCAGATTTGGATATTTGCGCCGCCGGTGATCATGCCCAGATTCTTCAGCCGAGGGACTTGGTCCGGCCGCGGACTCATGCCCATGTGGTCGTACGCATGACGCTTGGCGCGAATTTGATCGATGGTAAACCCACCATCTTTGCTGGCCTTCTCGATTACGTCCAGCACCAGGTCGATGTCCTTGTCCGCCTCCGTGTGGATACCGGCCAAGCGCCCGCCCGCTTTGACCATCTGATACAAAGCCGTGGCATTTTCTCCGCCCCGCCAATCGCCGGCAAAGTGACATTCCTCGCTCTCTTTTACTTCGGGTGTAGTGCCAGGGAGCGTGGAGCAACTAGACGCATTGTCGGACGGCCACAGGCCGGTCAGCCAAAGATAATCAGAGCCGCCGCCCGCTTCGCTCATCGTGGCCATGAATTCTGGTAAATAGGGGTCGGACCACATATCAGGCCGCGGCCGCCACTGGTAGCTCCAGGGAACGCGGATGGCCATTTTCCCCTCTTGGTCCAACTGGCGATAAGCACGAACCGCGCCCGGGGTATAAAGGCCGGAAGCATTGATGGTCACGCCA
>MEKX01000012.1 GCA_001767075.1 Acidobacteria bacterium RIFCSPLOWO2_12_FULL_54_10
CGGCATCAGCCCCGATACTCCATCAGATCAAGCCAAGTTCAAAAAAAAGTTCAACCTTACATTCCCGTTGCTCTGCGACACCGACCGCAAAATCGCGGAAATCTACGGCGTCCTAAAAGAAAAAAATATGTACGGGAAAATGGTCATGGGCATCGAGCGCACCACCTTCATCATCGGACCCGATGGCAAAATCGCCAAAATTTTTCCCAAGGTGCGCGTCGATGGCCATGTCGAAGAAGTTCTCTCCGCTCTCCAAACCTCTCGCTGAGTTAAGTCAAAATCCAGCCGAAAGTTTAGCCGCAATCTACTCATTATGCTTAAATTACCAAGACTTCAAGGTTCCGTCACGGCCAGAATGGAATTTGCATTAGCTGATCTGCAAAATATGCGCTATTTTATTGACATTATATCTCCATCAACCTAATCTATCCATCCATCCGATAGTTTTTTTGCGTGGCCGTCATAATTTAAGTAGATTGATTTGGGGTTACTTTTAATCTAGGAATTTTGATATCCAACAGTTCTAAAGGAGGGGGAAGTGGGTAATAGCATTCGTCAATTCGCGCATTGGGGAAAAGTCATTACTCTGATTTTGATTTCTGGCCAAATCGCTTGGGCGCAAACAGAAGCTCCTGCAACCGATTCAGGCGACACGGCATGGATGATGGTTTCAACTGCTTTGGTCATGCTGATGACGCCGGGTCTGGCTCTGTTCTATGCCGGCATGGTCCGCAAGAAGAACGTGCTCGGCACCATGATGCACAGCATGATCCTGGTGGGCGTCGTGAGCGTCATCTGGTGTCTGTATGGCTACAGCCTGGCTTTCCACGAGGGCGTTTTCTGGGGTGGCTTTGACTGGAGTCTGCTCAACGGGGTTGGCATGGAACCGGACCCTTACGGCTATGCGGGGTCGATTCCCCATTACGTGTTCATGGCTTTCCAATTGATGTTTGCGATCATCACCCCGGCGTTAATCAGCGGCGCTTTCGCGGAGCGCATGAAATTCAAAGCCATGCTGGTGTTCATGGTTCTGTGGTCCACATTTGTTTACAGTCCGCTGGCGCACTGGGTTTGGGGCAAGGGTGGCTGGCTCCGCTTTGGCGACCCAGGCGCGATCATCGGCGCGCTCGATTTTGCCGGTGGCACCGTCGTCCACGCCAGTTCCGGCGTATCCGCGCTCGTGCTGGCTTTGATGCTAGGCAAACGTGTCGGTTTTGGTAAAGAGCCGATGATTCCCCACAATATCACCATGACGGTGACTGGAGCAGCATTGCTCTGGTTCGGCTGGTTTGGATTCAATGCCGGCAGCGCGGTTGCCTCTGGCGGGCTTGCAGCCAGCGCGTTTATCGCCACCCATTTTGCGGCTTCCGCTGCCATGCTCTCCTGGACTTTCGCCGAATGGCTTAGCAAAGGCAAGCCAACCGCATTAGGGGCCGTATCCGGCGCCGTTGCAGGTTTAGTGGTTATCACGCCTGCTTCCGGCTACGTTACACCGGCAGCTTCATTGGTGATTGGAGCTTTGGCCGGTATCGTCTGTTTTTGGGCTTGTACTTGGCTGAAAATCAAGTGCGGTTATGACGACTCACTGGACGTTTTTGGAATCCACGGTGTCGGCGGAACGCTGGGCGCGATCTTAACCGGCGTTTTTGCAACCACTGCCGTGAATCCCGCGGCCACCAATGGTTTGCTGTATGGCAATCCTGGCCAACTCGCCAATCAGATCGCCGCTGTTCTCGGAACCTGGATTTTCGCTGGAGGGCTAACCTTCATCATTACAAAAATTGTCGATGCCGTGGTCGGACTGCGCGTCAGCGAGGAAGAGGAACGCAACGGGCTGGATCAGTCGCAGCACGGCGAGAGCGGTTACAACTTGGAAGATGTCAGTTCTTAATGCAGCGCGTTTCCGATTGCTTCCCCTTGGGCGGCTATTCCACCGCCCGGGGGGCGTAATATCCTTCCTTCACCTGTATCTTGTATTTTATTTCCTTCCCTTTTTCGTCGGCTATCTTCAGGGGTTTGCCATCCAGGTCAAGAAGTTCGACTTTAATTTTGCGGAACGTGCCATCCTTGGCTTGATTGGTAGGCGTGTAAGCAATGGTGTATTCATTCCGCAGCGTGGCCGCAATTTCGTTGTAGATGCTGGGAAATTGCCCGTCAAATCTTGGAAAAAACGCCCGCCCGCCGGATAGTTTCGAAAAACTCCGCAGTTGGTTATCGGCTTGCAAAAACTTCATGCGAGTGACACTGTCCATATAACCGCGGGCGTCATACATTTCCCTGATGATTTGCCCCGTCCCAACAGAGTAGATGGGCGTACTGGATTCCTGAACCAGTTTGAGCGTTTTATCATAACGGGTCCTGCTGAACGTATCGACGCCGCTGGAAATCAGCAGAATGGCTTTTTGCCCCTCAATACTTTCCATGCGTTGCAGCGTGTCGGTCAGGGCGTCGAACAGATTGGTCTCGCTGAAACCGAATGTCGAGAGGCTGTTCAAGGCTCCCAAGGCTGCTCCCTTGTCTCTCGTAAAATCCGTCAGAATGTGTGGCCGCAGGTCGTAGACAATCACTGCGATCCAGTCTTCCGGTTGCAAGGTGTTGACGAAAGTGTAAGCAGCATTAAAAGTCTGTTCCAGAAACTCCCAGTATAGGTCGCTGAATTCCATCAGCAGGACAACTGTCATGGGCGCTTCGATTGTCTCCATGGTATCGATCTTTTGTAGCACGTTGTCTTCTGCTATTCGGAAATTTTCTTGTTTGAGACCGATCAGGAAATTCCCTTTGTCATCCTGCACCACGATGCTGAGCGACACGACCGGAACGTCCGCGCGAAATACAAAGGTTTCATCCTGGCCAGCGGGTCGATCCGCAGGCTTGGCTGCACGGGCTGGGGCCCGTGCGGGACGGTCGCGCGGTACGATCACCGTTTCCCCGACGCCTTTATTAGGACCCGGCTGTATGATTCCAGGGTCTGGTGTTTTGCTTTTCTCCTCGTCGGCTGGAGCAGACGTCTGGGCAGGCTGTTGGTCTGAGTATTGCGCTTTCGCCGATCCAGCAAATATTAGAATGAGGATAACCAATAAAACCGCAAATCGGGATCGCTGACTCATGAACTCCCTCCCCTGAGGGCGCTTAAATCTCCTGGAAACTCGTCTCCAGCACCCACCGAACCCAAAATTTATGGCATAATCCGGCCTTGCTCGTTTCCTCATACTACATTGGATGCGCGATTTTGTCATCCGGAGACAGGACTTTAGGCCAGTAAAGACT
This sequence comes from Acidobacteria bacterium RIFCSPLOWO2_12_FULL_54_10, assembly GCA_001767075.1. Lineage (GTDB taxonomy): Bacteria > Acidobacteriota > Terriglobia > 2-12-FULL-54-10 > 2-12-FULL-54-10 > 2-12-FULL-54-10. The sequence goes on from MEKX01000012.1 coordinate 3,268, forward strand.
TCAAAAGGAGACCTGACCCATGCGGCGCACAAAAATCATTTGCACTCTCGGACCGGCTTCTGATGACCGCTCTAAAATCCGCGAGCTGATCGCCGCTGGCATGGACGTGGCGCGCCTGAATTTTTCTCATGGCGCCCGCGAGCATCACGCGGAGGTCGCCCGCAGGGTGCGCGAAGAATCGCTGCTGGCAGGCCGCTATGTCGCTTTGCTCCAGGACCTCTCTGGCCCTAAGATTCGCACCGGCAGGCTTCGCGGCGGCAAGCCGGTTGCACTGATTCCGGGCCAAAGACTCTGGCTGACCCCCAAGGACGTCTCCGGCTCCAGCCGCTGCATTTCCGTGACATATCCAAAGCTAGCCCGCGAAGTCAAGAAGGGCAACTCCATCCTCCTTAGCGATGGCCTGATCGCTCTCAAAGTTCTCGGAACCGCCGGCGACAAGGTGGAGACTCTGGTTCTGAACGGAGGGAAATTGGGAGAACGCAAGGGTGTGAATCTGCCGGGTGTGCGGCTGAGCGTTCCAGCCATGACGGATAAAGATGAAGAAGACCTGCGGTTCGGAATTCAAATCGGCGTCGACTATATCGCGCTTTCCTTCGTGCGCCAGGCCGCTGACATACGCCGCGTAAAAAATTTGCTGGCCAAAGAGAAAACTTTTATTCCAGTACTCGCAAAACTTGAAAAACCGGAAGCGCTGGCCAACTTGGAAGAGATCCTCGCAGCCAGCAATGGCGTCATGGTGGCGCGCGGAGATTTGGGCGTCGAGATGCCTCCGGAGCAGGTTCCTCTGGCGCAGAAGAAAATCATTCAGCGCGCCGCCGCAGCCAAGATGCCTGTGATCACGGCCACGCAAATGCTCGAATCCATGACCATGGAGCCTCGCCCCACGCGCGCCGAAGCCAGCGACGTGGCCAATGCCATCTTCGACGGCACCGACGCGGTCATGCTTTCTGCCGAAACGGCTACCGGCAAGTATCCTATCGAAGCCGTGCAGATGATGGTCCGCATCGCATCGCAGGCGGACTCAGCAATTCTCGAAGAAAACTTTTTCCGCCGCTCCCGCCCTGAAAACATCCAGGAGGCGATCAGCGAAAGCGTTGTTCACGCCGCTCATATGCTGGACGGCAAAGCGATTATCGTCTTCACTCGCAGCGGCTCCACGGCGCGCATGATTTCCAAATATCGTCCGCCCTGTCCTGTCTATGCCTTCTGTCACGATGAAGCAGTCGCGCGGCGCGCTGCTCTTTATTGGGGCGTGACTCCCTTTGTCTTGCCTTTGGTTCATGACATCGATTCGACGCTGATCGAGGCGGAAGAGATACTGATCCATCGGCGCTTGGTTTCCCATGGCGATTTACTGGTCGTCGCCGCTGGCAATCCTGGCCAGCCAGGCCATACCGACCGCATGCGCCTGCTGCGGGCGGGTAACCACAAGGTTAAGTGATCTCCTATAACTCAATATTTGAATTGCACCGTCCAGTCGTGCTCCTTCACCATGCCTCCCGCCATGTTAACGAATAGTTTCCAGCATCTCATTTGAGGCTTGCTTTTCTCCTAGGAGCAAGGCATATTAGATACATCCGCGTCCTTGTTGGGAGAGCCCCCCTAAATCTTTCTCTATTGCTGCAACTGGGAAAGGCATGTATTCACACTTGCTGTACAGGAAGCTGATTCATAACCACCAGCCCGCCTTGAACTTAGCGGCCATGCTCGTATTGTCCTTATGGTCCGCGGTATCCGTTTGGGCCCAAACGTCCCAATCCCCCAGCAGCAAGGAATGGGAGCAATGGTTTTACGAACAACGGCAGTATGGCCTCGGTTACATACCTGAGGATGCCCTAGTCAAGGCTGTGGATCAGCGCGATAATCCTGCAACCAGGGTCTTCGCCCGGTACCTTTCCCTATCGCCGACAATTACCGATCCCACTCGCTGGTTTGTCCTCGGCCCCACCGGCATCAACACCGCCAATTTCGGCGCGGTCAGTGGACGAATCTCCAGCATCGCCATTGACCCCAGGAACCCATCCACCCTGTATGTTGCCGCTGCGGGCGGCGGTGTGTGGAAGTCTTCCAACAAAGGCGGCCGTTGGTCGCCCATTTCTGACCACTTGCCTTCTTTGGCGTCCGGCGCTGTTGCCGTTGACCCTTTTTCCGGCGAAGTCTGGTACGGAACCGGTGAGCTGAATTTTTGCCGCGATTGCTATTACGGCGCTGGCGTATACCGTTCGCCGGATGCTGGCTCCAATTGGCGTCGCGTGAACGAGCAATCCTTTCTTTCCACTCCTACTTCTTTGATCGCTTTCGATCCACGGAATCAAGGCACCGTCTTCATCGGCAGGGCCACGGCTCTCTGGAAATCCTCGGACAATGGCCAAACCTGGCACGCAGTTCTTCAGGGCGTAATCACCGATTTTGTATTTCACCCGCTGGATAGCTCTATCGTTTATGCGGCAATCGGCAATTACAATGGAAGCGCGGAAAACGGCATTTACCGGTCGCTGGATGGCGGTCTAACTTGGTCGCGGCTTTCTTCCGGATTACCCACACAGTCTTCCATGGGCCGCATCGCCCTGGCTGTTTCCCAAACTTCTCCCTCCACCGTTTATGCTTTGATTGCCAGGTCTGACGATTTCAATCTCAACGGTCTTTATCGTTCGCTCGACAGCGGCGGCAACTGGGAAAAAGTGGGAAGCGTTCCATCCGATCTGTTTCTCGAAGATGGCCGGGGTCAAGGGCTTTTTAATATGCTCGTGGAAGTAGACCCACGCAATGACGCCATTCTATATGTAGGCGGCGTGGCTCTTTGGAAATCCTCCAACCACGGCGCGACGTGGGAGAACATCAGTCTTGCAGCGCGGTTGCCGGAAGACCCGCGCGATATCGTCTTTGATCCCTCCGATGCGCAGACTTTTTATCTGACCGGCGACAGCGGCGTCTGGCGTTCTTCCGACGGCGGCAGAACCTTCGCCAATCTCAACGGATCGCTTTCCATCACGCAGTTCCAATCCGTTGGTCTGCATCCGACCAACCCCAATCTTTCCGTCGGCGGCACTCAGGACAATGGCACAACCTTATACTCAGGAAGCTGGATTTGGGAGCAGGGCCGTCCTGGGGATTCAGGCGCCGCTTTTTTCGATCAGTCTGATCCTAGCGTTATTTACACCGTAGCAAATAGAACTTCAGTTCGCCGCTCTTCCGATGGCGGCAAAACATTTCAACTGATGGACAACGGAATTGACGCCTCCGACCGCGTGCAATTCTATCCTCCGTTCATCCCTGATCCTTCCCGTCCAGGCACTCTGTATCTGGGAACTTACAGAATTTGGCGTAGTCTGGATCGCGGCGATCATTGGTCGCCGATATCGGGTGATTTAACCAGTGGTGGCTCGGCAACCCTCACTGCCCTAGCTGTTGCGCCGAGCGACTCGCAAGTTTTGTATGCGGGTACCAGCACGGGTCAAATTCAAGTCTCCTTCGACGGCGGGCAAACTTGGCGACTGTCCCCGTCGCTGCCCAATCGCTTCGTCACTTCCATCGCCGTTCAACCTCAATCGCCAACGGTAGCCTTTGCCGGTCTGTCGGGCTTCGGCTCAGGACACATTTTCCGCACCGACGATGGCGGGCGCCAGTGGGTCGATATCAGCAGCAATCTGCCCGATATCCCGGTAAACGTTGTATTGGTGGATGCCACCAGACCAGACCGCGTCTACCTGGGCACGGACATCGGAGTTTTTCAGTTAGGTTTGGATGGCCAATGGAACGCTCTTACGCAAGGCCTGCCGAATACGGTCGTCCTGGGTCTTTCGCAGAATGCAACCACAGGTCTGTTGGTCGCCGCGACTCATGGCCGAGGCGCCTTCGGCCTCGCTTTCGGCGGCGCTGCCGCCACGGCGCCTCGTATTACCACCATGCTGAACTCCGCAGGGTTTGAAAATAATCCGCCCGCCCCGGGCATGATCACCGCATTATTTGGCTTCAATCTTTCTGAAGTGAGCACACAAAGTTTTACGTTCCCGCTGCCCACCGATGTTCTTGGCGCTTCGGTCATCGTCAACGGCATTCCAGCTCCATTGTTCTTCGTTTCCCCAACCCAGATCAGTTTCCAAATGCCGTTTGAAGTCACGGGCGATTGGGCTGCCGTTTTGCTCCGTGCCGTCAATGGCGAAGCCAGTCTGCGCGTCCGGCTGAACGCTGCCAGTCCCGGAATCTTCCAGGATGGCAGCGGTGTTAGCCTTTATCACGGCAACGGCTCACGTGTTTCTATTGCTTCGCCAGCCCGCGGAGGCGAACAAGTTGTCTTGCTGGCAAGCGGGCTTGGTCCCGTCAGCCCGTCCCTTCCCAGCGGTTTGCCGGCTCCCTCGTCTCCCCTCTCGAAAACGTCCGCCCTTCCTATCGTCCGCGTGGCAGGCCAGAATGCGGAAGTTGCTTTCTCCGGCCTCGCGCCGGGAACCGTCGGCTTGTACCAAATAAATTTTGTCATCCCTTCCGGCCTCTCCGGAGCAGTCCCCCTTGTCCTGGATATCGCAGGCATCCGCAGCAATGCTCCTCTCATCGATGTGGTTCCCTGATTTTTTCAACTTCTGGGACAAGCGCCTTCCAAGCCTCTCACGCATCCTTATGATTATCCTTGTCTGCTAACTTTCCGCCGTGCGGTACAATAAATTAGCAATTGCATCAGGAGGGGGCGAGTGACTAAACCGAAACATCTTTGTCTCAGAAAACTTGTTCTGATGCTTGTTATAGTTCCGGGGTTCCTTCTCACCCTTTCGGCATGGAGCCAGATTCAGGTTGCGGCGCTCGAAAAGGAAATCAATGACCCCGACCCTGTAGTGCGCGAGCGCGCAGCGCGGGAATTTGGAGAGCAAGGCAATCCGGCTTACGTCTCTGTGGTCGGCGCTGCCGTTCAGGACCAGAATGAAAAAGTTCGCATGGCGGTAGTTAAGTCTCTCATCCGCCTCGGCTCACCAGCCAGTGTTTCGCCGCTCTGCACTGCCGTTCGCGACGGCATCCCGGAGATTCGTTACCTGGCTATCGATGGCCTAATCAACTATTACATCCCCGGTTTTGTCGACACCGGATTCAGCGGATTTTTCCGCTCTGTTGGCCGCAAGGTCGAGGGCCTATTCTCCGACGTCGATACGCTGGTGGTTAACGCCGATGTCCGCTTGGATGATGAAGTTGTCAGCACACTGCGCAGTTCCATGATTGGTGCGCCGGAAATGGAAACCCGGCGTCGCGCTGCCCGCGCTCTCGGCATCCTCCGCGCCCATACCACCATCGAAGACTTGGTTCAAGCCACTTTCAGCAACGACATCGGCTTGATCGAGGAATCTCTGCGTGCGCTCCAAAAGATCAATGACCGCTCTGCGGGACCGCGTGTCATTTTCCTTCTGAACTATCCGCAATCCAGCGTCCAGAGGCTTGCCGCTTACACAGTAGGTGTGCTTCAGGCTGAGGAAGCGATCCCGGATTTGCAGCGGCTGTTGTCAAATTCCAGCGACAAGGTAGTGCGCGCAGCGGCCTTGGATGCTTTGGCTTTCATGCCCAAGCCGGAAACCGCTCCGCTCTTCCAGCAATACCTGAGCGACAAAGAACGCCCTATGCGCATCGCGGCTGCCCTCGGCATCGGGAGGCTGAAGGATTCCGCCAGCATGGAAATGATCCAGCAGGCCGCCGCCAAAGAGCGTGACCGCAGCGTGCAACTGGCTCTCGCCTTCGCACTGGTTTCTTTCGGCCAAACCAGCTACCTTCAGGAATTGGTCGACGATTTGGGCTCCCGCGCTCGCCGCGGAGAAGCGCGTCCTTACCTCATTGAACTCGCCCGCGAGCGCAATGTCCGCGATGCTCTTTACCCGCAACTGCATTCGCAAAACGCGGATGTCCGCATAAATCTCTGCCAGGTTTTTGCCGCTTCCGGCGATAGCACATCCATCAGCTATCTGGAAACTTTGCTCCGCGATCGCGATGCGGCTGTTTCAGCGGAAGCCAGTCGTGCGATCCGCATTCTCCGTTCGCGCGGAATGTAAACCTCATGAGCGCCTCTCAGTTGCCCGACAATCAAGATTCCGGTCAAAGCAGAATCATGGCCATTGATCTGGGCGCGCGCCGCATCGGCATAGCCGTCAGCGACCCTTTGCGCATCACGGCTCAAGGCTTGCCGACTTATGAGCGCAGGAACAAGCGCCAGGACCTCGGTTACTTGAAAAGTTTGGCGCAAGAATACAACGTCTCGCTTCTCATCGTCGGCAACCCGCTGAATATGGATGGAACCTCTGGCCCGGCTTCCGAGGAAGCTCGCCTTTTCGCCAGCCAATTGCAACGCCATTTGCATCTGCCGGTCCAGCTTTGGGATGAACGCCTGACTACGGTAGAAGCTGGACTCATCCTGGATGCAACCGGCCTTGCCAAAACCAAGCGCAAAACGGTCATTGATCGCGTTGCCGCGGTCCTGTTGCTCGAGAGCTTCATGGATTCCCAGCGGCTTCAGCAACCGCTTCCTGTGGATAGCGTAGGATGATCCGGCACTTCAGACTTTCTTTGGCCGTCTTTGCAGCAGCCCTTGCTATTGAGGGATTGTGGCTTCTAGCCGATGGTTCGCGCCCGTTCCTGCGCTCGCAAGAAACTGTTGATCTCGATTTCCCGCGCGGCACCAGCACGCAAAAAATTGCTGCCACGCTGGAAAGCTCCGGCGTAATTCGCAGCCGCATTACATTTCTTGCTCTTTTCTATTTGGGTGGCCGCCAAACGCTCATGGCCGGAGAATATTCCTTTGAGCATCCGGCTTCCACGCTGGATGTTTTGCGCAAGCTGGAAAGAGGAGAGATCGCTTATAAAGTCCTGGTCATTCCCGAGGGCTTCAATCGCTTCGATATCGCCGACGCAGTCGCCGCTGCCGGTTTTTCAAGCCGTGAGGAATTTCTGCGCGTTTCGGAAAACCATTCCTGGATCGCTGACCTTGATCCCCACACCCAAAACCTCGAAGGCTATCTGTTCCCCGACACCTATCATTTCCCTCGCAAGACCGGCCCGGAGCAGATCGCACGCGCCATGGTCGACCGCTTTCGCGCGGTTCTTTCCGAACTCAAAGTACCCGCCTCCCCGCAACCCTTGCGCGATGTCGTTACCTTAGCCTCATTGGTGGAAGAAGAAACCGCGATGCCCGAGGAACGTCCTCGAATTGCTGCTGTTTATCGCAATCGCTTGCAGCGCGGAATTCTTTTGCAATGCGATCCGACGGTGATCTACGCGGCTTTGCTCGAAAACAGATTCGACGGCGTCATCCGGCAATCCAACCTCAACTCCGCTTCCCCTTACAACACCTATGTGCACCGGGGACTTCCTCCGGGCCCGATCTCTAACCCTGGCCGCGCTTCTCTGCTGGCCGCGCTCCGCCCGGAACCCACCGATTACCTCTACTTTGTCGCCAGCCCGCAGGGCGGTCATACTTTTTCGCGCACGCTCTCTGAGCACAATCAGGCCGTCAGCCTCTACCGCAGGAGCCTCAAGCAGTAGCGGAATCCTTCCCCGATCCTCTGTCATTGGATGAAACGAGAATTACGAAGCGCTGGCGCACGACTCTCTTTCAAAAGCCGTATTACCGCTCCGTTAAATTGGTTTTAAGCTTTTGCTGTTACGGAAACCGCTGCCGGAATTTCCGAAGCGGTAGTCTTCTGCAAGGTATCTGCAACCAGATTTGTAGCGACTCGCAGCGATTCAAACGTGCCCGCGTCGGTCCACCAGCCATCCAGGATGGAGTGCGTCAGCCGCCCCTCCGCCAGATAGCTGTTGTTCAAATCCGTAATTTCCAGTTCCCCGCGGTCGGAGGGAACCAGGTCCTGAATCCGGCGAAACACGCTCGCATCGTAGAAATAAATTCCGATCACCGCAAATTGGGAAGCAGGCGCGGAAGGTTTCTCCTCGATCCGCACGATCCGCCCGTTCTCGAATGCCGGCACGCCGAAGCGGTTCGGGTCGGGCACTTCTTTCAGGATGATGTGCGCGCCGTCCGGCTGTTTCCGGTACTTCGCGACGATATCCCCGATGCCCTTCTCGATGATGTTGTCCCCCAGGATGACGCACACCGGCTCTCCGTCGGCAAAAGGTTCGGCCAGCCGCAACGCATCGGCGATTCCGCCCTCGCCCACCTGATAGGCGTAGTTCAATAGCCGCAATCCGAACGCTTCGCCATTGCCGAGCAGCTTCAGGAAATCTCCCGCATTGTGTCCGCCGGTCACCAGCAGAATTTCCCGTATCCCTGCGTCCACCAGCGTTCGCATGGGATAGTAAATCATCGGTTCGTTATATACCGGCAACAGATGTTTGTTGGTGATTTTCGTCAGGGGAAAGAGCCGCGATCCCAACCCTCCCGCCAATATGATTCCCTTCATTGCTCCTCCTGAATCGTGGTGTTTCGGGATGGCTCTCCCAACAAATTGATTATACGATGGATGAATTTCCCTGCAAGCAGTTCCGGGGCAAAACGTTGCCGGTCTTACCGGCCCACTTTCAACCGTTTGATAAGAAAGTCGGGCAGCGCGGCTTTCCGCATCTTCGCCATGGTGGTCTCGATGTCATAGGGAACGCGTGCGTACTCAATAAATCCGGTGGTGTCGTAAATCACAAACGCCGCCCGGTTGTCCGAATCCCGCGGCTGGCCCACCGATCCGGGATTGATGTAATACAACACCCCTTCTTTCTCATCGACGATTTTGCGGGTTTCCATGTCTCCCACCGGATTCGGAATGGCCTGAACGGGTCCATCGCCGCTGCGGAAAAATCCACCCTGCATGTGCGTGTGCCCGAAAAATGTAACCGGCCGCGTTAGTTTCGCGAACACCTCGGTCGCTTCCCACGACGTGGAGATGTACTCGTCCTCATCCAGCGGACTGCCGTGCAGAATGCCGTAGCGGCTGGTGACTTCCAAGGGCCCTTTGGGAAGATCGAACAAATACTTCTTATTCTCTTCGCTTAATTGTTCTATCGTCCAGTAAGCAGCTTGTTTTGCGATGTCGTTGAACTGGTTCGCGCTGTCGATTCCGGCGGCTACTTTATCGTGATTGCCGCGCACCACCACGTGGGCATTCTTGCGGACCCAATCTGCAACTTCATTCGGTTCCGGCCCATAACCCACCAGGTCCCCGCAGCAAACCACCTGGGTGTATTCTCCCTTGGCAGCTTCCAATACAGCCTGCAAACCCTCCACATTGGCATGGATATCGCTAATGATTAGAATGCGCAAACAAACTCTCCCCAGCCCGTTATCAATTTTATCCCGTTCTTCATCGGCTGCAAGGCGCTTCAGCCACTGCCGATTTCTTCCCTCGCAAGAACAACCCCTGCTGATTAGCCCAATCCTTGCCTGGGCCATCGAATATCATACGAGGTTCTTGCGACTTGCTCAAGTTGTATAGTTTGTAACCAGAAAGAAACGGTCTACTTTACGTACTCTCGGTAGGCTTGGCTTTTGGAGATGTGCCGCTCTTTGGCGGCCAGCTTGATCGCTTCCATGCGCACGATCTTTCGCTCTTCCATCAACTGCTTCACGCGCTCCCTCAGCGGAACCGTGTGCGCGGCCTCCACGGCCTCTTCTCCTGCCGCGCCGATCAGAAACGTCACTTCGCCCAGAATCTCCGGCCTTTTCTTCAATTTTTCCAGCACGTCCGCCGCCTTGCCGCGCAGGATTTCCTCATGCACTTTGGTCATCTCCCGGGCCATCACCACCGGACGATTCCCCAGCACCGCCACCACATCCCGCAACGTCTCGGCCACCCGCCGCGGCGACTCGAAAATAATCGTCGTGCCCTCAAAATCCTTGGCCTTCTCCAACTCTTTGCGCCGCTGATTTTTCTTCACCGGCAGGAATCCAAAATACTGGAACGCATGTGTCGGCAGTCCCGACGCCGCCAGCGCCGCCACCACCGCCGACGGCCCCGGCACCGGCACCACCGCAATCTTATGCCGCAGGCACAAATGCACCAGGCGATACCCCGGGTCCGATATGCCCGGCATCCCCGCATCGCTCACCAGCGCAATCTTGGACCCCTCTTCCAGCAGCAGAATCAGCTCCGGAGCCTTGGTCAGTTCATTGTGCTCGTGGTAACTGGTGGTCTGCGTCTTGATCTCAAAATGATTCAACAGCTTCAGCGTCTGTCGCGTGTCCTCGCAGGCGATTATGTCCGCCTCGCGCAGCACGCGCAGCGCCCGCAGCGTAATGTCTTCCAGGTTCCCAATCGGCGTGCCGACTAAATAGAGCGTCCCCAGCCCGTTCTCCGCCGTCCCCGCCCCGGCTTCCGTTTCTACTTCCACCGGCTCCGCGCTGATTTTGCTTTTGCCTGCTTTTTTTCTTTTCATTTGACGCTTCAGAATATCACAGCCTCTCGATCACAACCACGCGCATTAACATGCAGGTTTTATCAGAGCCGCGACAGTAATGGAGCGACCACTCAATTTCAAGAATCGATACGGTTGTCTAGCAGAACGCCACTGTGTGTATGTATATGGTTTGTTTCTTTCCGAGCCACGCGCACCAGCAAGCGGCAGGTTTTGCGAGGCGACCATCGGGAGCCGAGCACATTGCCGCCACTTGAGTGGCCGTCAGTCGATCGATGCCTCGACGATCTCCAGCCAGCGCTTCGGCTTCTCCCCCTCAACCTCTTCCTGCTCGAACGCGTCCAGCACCTCTATCCCTTCCACCACTCGCGCAAACGCCGAGTACTGGTTGTCGAGTTCCTTTGACTCGCCCAACATCATGAAGAACGACGTGGTGGCCGAATCCGGATCGTCCCCATGCGCCATCGAAACGACGCCGCGCACGTGCTTCACGTCCGCCCGCAGTTCCGCTTTTACGGAACGCACCCACCGGTCCGCCGCATGTTTGGGACCGCTCGACCGGGTGTACCCCGTGCCGCCCTGCACAACGAATCCCTTCGCGATCCGGTGAAACTCCGTCCCGTTGTACCACCCTGTGGCCACCAGCTTCAGGAAATTGCGCACATTCTCCGGCGCCCACTCCGGCTCCATCTGCACCTTGATCGTCCCCAGCGTCGTATTGAGCGTCACCACGCGCCGCATCTCCTCCGGCGTCGCATTCAGGAACGGCTCCTGCTTCTTCGGCTCGATCGCGACCTTCACAATCCGCACCGGCTCGCTCAGCAGGCCGTTGGCGTCCAGCGGCTGCTGGGAAATCTTCTCCACCACCTCCAGCCCCTCGTTCACCCGCCCAAACGCCGAATACTTCCCGTCGATGCCGGGCTGCGGCGCCACGCAGATTAAAAACTGCGCCCCGTCGCTATCCGGCTTGTCCGGAATCCGCACGGTCGTAACCACGCCCCGCTCATGTTTCAGATCCGAAATCTCCCCGGCCAGCAGGTTCAACCCGCCGCTCCCCCATAGATTGCGCGGCGTCGCCGCGTCTTTCAACAGCGGATCGCCTCCCAGAATTACCCCATTCTTCACCGCGCGATGGAACGCGGACCCATCGTAGTAGCCCTCCTGGGCCAGGCGTATGAACTGCTCGACGTGTTTCGGCGCTTTGTCTGGGAAAAATTCGAACCGGAACTCGCCCACGCTCGTGGTCACCACCGCCTCCAACTCTTCCGTCTGCGCCGCGACAGGTTCGGTGGCTGACTGCGCCGCACTCGCCTGCACCCCAATCCCCGCCACCACCACCAGCCAGCACGCGCACCAAATCATCGCTCTTAGTAGCGCAGAGTTTGCGCCTTTCAAACTCTGCGGCTTGTCTTTTCTTTTCATCATTTCCAACCGCCCTAGTATACCGCGCACGCCCTCCCTGCATGCATGGTTTGGTTTTTGGTTTTGCTTTTGATTTGGATTATCCGAGTGCGGTTGCTTTGGTAGCCACGGCACGCCTTCTGTGCCGTGTTCTTTTCGTTTCGTATTTCGTGCTTTGAATTTTGATATTGCTTTGGATTTAGATATTAAGATTTGGAATTTTCATTATCCCTATCCCCACTGCCTACTCCCTATTCACCAATCCCCGATTTTTTGGTAGCCGCGGTGAGCGCCTTCCTCACCGCGGGCTTTTCGTTTCGAATTTTGTGTTTTTAATTTTTGATATTGTTTAGGATTTAGATATTAGGATTTGGAATTTGCTTCATCCCTATTCCTCACTTCCCAAAGCCTTCCCCCTCCGCTATGCTTCCCTCATGGCCTCCGACGCTGCCGCCATCCTCGAATTTCCCGCGCTGCTCGATTTTTTGAAGTCTTACCTCGGCAGCCCCTTGGGTGAATCCGAGTTGATGTCCCTGCGCTCTCCTCAGGACCATCAGGCTGTAACTTCGCGCCTCTCGCTCGCTGGCCAGGCCCGCGAATACTTGCGCCAATTGAGCGCGGGCACGTCCTCTCCCCGCAGCGACTCCCGCCCGGCCTCCGCAGGCGGCGTGTTGCCCATTTCGTTTTCCGGCTTCCCTGATCCCGCGCCCGCGCTCGAGAAACTCGCCATTGAAGGCGTCACTTTGGAACTCACCGAACTCTCTGACCTGCTCGCCTTCGCCGCGCGCGCCTCCGACGTCCGTCAAGCTCTGCTGGCCGCTCCGGGCCGCTTCGCGCTGCTCGCCGCCGAGGCCCGCCGCATGGCCGACTTCCACTCGCTCGTCGCCGACCTGCGCCGCAAAATCCTGCCTTCCGGCGACCTCGACGACAACGCCAGCCCACAGCTTCACCGCATTCGCCGCGAAATCGAAAAGCAGCGCGGCACGCTCCTTTCCTCGCTCAAGACCTTTCTCCGCGAGCTTTCCGAGGACGGTCCGCAGCAGGACGAAATCATCACCATCCGCGCCGACCGCTACGTCGTCCCCGTGCGCGCCCAGCGCAAGGGGCAGGTCAAAGGCGTCGTCCACGGCTCCAGCTCCACCGGTCAAACGCTCTATATCGAGCCGCTCGAATCCATCGAGATGAATAATGAACTCGTCCGCCTCCGCGAGGAAGAGGCCCGCGAGGTCCACCACGTCCTCCGTGAAATGACCGCGCACATCCGTGAGCGCGTCGCCGACTTGGACGCCGCCGCCGATTGTATGGCCGCGCTCGATCTCGCCTTCGCCTGCGGCCGTTACGCCATCGACTATGACTGTGTCATCCCGCGCTTCTCCGCCGCCGCCGCTCCTGCGCGCCTGCTGCTCAAAGATGCCCGCCACCCGTTGCTCGACGCGCTCATGCGGAAAAAAAGTTCCGCCGTCGTTCCGCTTTCGCTGACCCTCGACGATGACAACCGCATTCTGGTCATCAGCGGACCCAACACCGGCGGCAAAACCGTCGCCTTGAAAACCGTCGGCCTGCTCGCGCTGATGGCAGGCTCCGGGCTTCCGGTCCCCGCATCCGACGCCGAGTTCCCGCGCCTCGGTCGCATTCTCGTGGACATCGGCGACTACCAATCCATTCAGGAAAGCCTCAGCACCTTCTCCGCTCATCTGCTCAACATCAATTCGATGATGGAAGCCGCTGGCCCAGCTTCGCTCGTTCTGCTCGACGAACTCGGCACCGCCACCGACCCCGAAGAGGCTGGTGCTTTGGGCGTGGCCATCGTCGACCGCTTCCGCGCTTCCGGCG
>MEKX01000013.1 GCA_001767075.1 Acidobacteria bacterium RIFCSPLOWO2_12_FULL_54_10
CGCATGTTAGAAGCAGGTGTTCCTTTCTCTGTAGTGGCAACAATTATGGGCTGGTCATCGGCTACCACCGTTCGCATGGCAAAGCGGTATGGACATATCGGGCAAGCCGCGCAACGGCAAGCTGTGGAAGCCCTCTGCGGGAAGGATTTTCGAGGAGAGTCCCCACAAAAGTCCCCACAGTCGGAAGTTACTTTGGAATCGCGGCTTGTTAACTGATTAAAAAGATTGGCTCCTCAGGTAGGATTCGAACCTACAACCCTTCGGTTAACAGCCGAATGCTCTACCATTGAGCTACTGAGGAGTGGCAATGCTTTATTTGATAGCAGATGAACGCCTGCTGTCAAGCTGATGATGGGCTAATCTCTACGCTCAATGCACGATTGCCCGGCGCTTGCTATGGTCTATTCCGAGTGGAATCTTCGTATTGCTTGCGAACAGCTTCCTGCAGCTTGCGATGAAGAGTTTCGGGAAGTTCATAAGGATCGCAACCACGGAAGATTTGAATAGTTTTTTTTGTCGAATCAAATACGACATAGCAGTGGGGACACTTTGCGATATGTTTTTCCAACTCCTCCCGAAGGCCGGGTTCAATCTCGTTGTCCAGGAAATTGGAAAGTTCATTCAATAGCTTTCGGCAGTTACTCACGGGAATTCCCTCGATGAAAGTGTTTCGCTAGTATTTCTCGAAGCTGAAGCCTTGCCCGCAGCAAGCGAGATTTAACCGCAGGGATGGAAAGATTTAGGGCTTCGGCGGTTTCCTCGGTAGACAGTTCGTCCAGATCCCGAAGAATGAAAACCGTTCGGAGAGGAGCTGACAGGGTGTCCACTGCTCCGTCCAATATCCCGCGCAGCTCCTGCCTCGCATATTTCTGTTCAGGATTCTCATCCCAGGCCGCGAATTCCCGCGGCATGGAGTCGTCTTCCATCTGAATCTCTTCGTCAAGAGACAAGGTCATGTTACCCTTTCGCTTGCGCAACTTCATTAAAGATTCATTGACGGCGATGCGAACCAGCCAGGTATAAAACTTGGAGTTGGCCTGGAACTGAGGCAAATGGGAAAATGATTTCAAGAAGGCTTCTTGCATGGCGTCTTCGGCATCTTCTCGATTGCCTGTAATGTGATACGTCAGACGGAATATCTTTGCGCCGTACCTGTGGATCAGCTCATCAAATGCTTCAATCTTTCCCTGCTTGACCAGACTGACAAGCTCAAGCTCGTGCAGGGGTTGCAGAGCGTCAACGGTGAAATCTTTGGGAACGTTCGAATTTGGAGAAGTATTCATCGGAACGCTTTGCAGTTGTAATTCACTCACTAGACGCTCGGAAACGTCAAGTTTATCACTATTACGAATCTGGGAGGTTTAGAGTTTAATCGATGGTTGTTGGGAGTGCGTATTGCGCTTTCCGTATGTCCTTTCGATGCTGAGCGATAAAGAGAAAAATTGGGCCAAATAACCCAATCAACCAGCCACGGCCAGCGAGGTGTTTTCAGTTATGAAAGGATCATCATTAAACTGAATTAGATAGCAGCAATCTAAACATAAATTTGCATTATTTGGTTTGGTCAACCACTTGCCAGAGTATTGATGAGACCAGAGATAAGGAGGTTCCTATGAAAACGTACTATTGGACGTCGATATTATTAGGACTTGGCTTGGCGATCATCTTTTCTCCACTGATGACTGCTGACGAGTTGCTAATGAAGGATGGAACCCGCGTGGAGGGGATTGTAAAAAAAGTGGAGAATGGGCAAGTGATGGTGCAGATAGGCCAGACCACAAGAAATTTCAATATACTGGATGTTACCAGTATGGACTTTTCAACAGCACAGATGATGGATGTTACTGGTTCGAAACTTCCATTGGAACATTTCCTGGCAAACATAGAAGCTCAAGAGATGCTCGGTCACTTTCAGAGTGTGGAAAAATCGGCAACTGAAGTGAGGAAGCTGGTTGATCAGACGAAAAAAGATTGGTCCATGCGCAAAACAATAGAGTCGAATGAAGTCGCCAAATGGGATGCAACAAAAGAAAGACTGATCGGTCCGTTGGCTGATTATCAGGAGCATCTGAATGACTTGTATTTCCACGTTCTCGGTAAAGTAGACGAATACAACCGGTTGATGGCAGACGCCAATACCCTTTACATTGGAGTTAAGGGTGTTCTTCAGACTGGTTCTTCACTAGTTCCAAGAGATAAAGTGAAATTGCCATTAAAGAAGTACGTGCCGTCACAATGGTATGACACGATTTTCTACGAAGGGTACAACCTGGGATACAACGACGCATACAAGAGATACACCACGACGTTTCACGAGGAGCCCCCAGTGGCAGTCAATCCTGACGAGGGCGCACATCACTGAGTTTGTTTCCAGGTAGCAATGCGCAATGGGAGGCGATCAGCGCCTCCCATTTTCTTTAGTTGTACAACGCGGAATGAACCTGTTTTTTAATTGACAGGTTTTTGTGTGTAGCCGATAATATTATTTTAAGGGCTATGGTTACCTTGCGGCACATCCACCAGCACCATCATACGCACCTCTCGGTGTGCCAGCGGAACCATGTTTTCTAACGAATTGGTATCTTAGGTTAGATTCAAGAACCCGCTGGCAGACGAACCAGCGGGTTTTTTATTGCTACAATGCGTTTCTGATTGAAGCGCTGAATGAAAAAGAGAAGGGAACCGGTCAACAATGGATTTGAATTTCTCAAAAGGGGATGGGCTGGTGCCTGCGGTGATTCAGGAAGCGGGAACCGGCAAAGTGCTAATGCTGGGGTATATGAATGCGGAAGCATTTCAGCAAACCAGAGCGTCAGGATATGTAACCTTTTTCAGCCGCTCGCGCAACAAGATGTGGGTGAAGGGCGAAAGCTCCGGCCACCGGCTCAAAGTTGTGGATATTCTGGTAGACTGCGATGCTGACGCGCTGGTGGTCGTAGCGGAGCAATCCGGACCTGGAACCTGTCATGAGGGTTATCGGAGTTGTTTCTATCGCCGGGTACACGGCGATAACTGGGTGGAGACGGAACCGCGATCTTTTGATCCGGCCAAGGTCTACGGCGGATCTAATGCCTGAGGAGAACTAGGATGCCAAAATTAAGACTGGGAATTCCCAAAGGAAGCCTTCAAGAAGCCACCATGGAACTGTTCCAGCGAGCCGGGTACCAACTCCAGGTCAGTTCGCGTTCGTATTTCCCAACCGTTGATGACGAGGAACTGGATTGCGTGCTGATTCGCGCACAGGAAATGGCGAGGTACGTCCAGGATGGCGTGCTGGATGCTGGACTGACGGGCCGGGACTGGATTATAGAAAACGATGCAAAGGTCGTTGAAGTGGCTGATCTAATCTACGCCAAGCAAAGCTTCAGGAAAGTCCGCTGGGTGCTGGCAGCGCCGGAAAACTCGCCGATCCGAGGGCCGAAGGACTTGGAAGTGAAACCGCCGCTGCTCGCCGATGCGATTGTAGAGGTCACGGAAACAGGCTCCTCGCTGCGCGCGAACAAGCTAAGAATTCTTGACACGGTGATGGAGTCCAACACGGTGCTCATTGCTAACCAGACGGCTTGGAAAGACGAATGGAAACGCAGGAAATTAGAAAGCATGAAGATGCTCCTGGAAGGCGCGATGATGGCCTATGGCAAGGTCGGGCTCATGCTGAACATTCATAAAGACAACTTGAAGGTGTTGCTTGACGTGCTGCCTGCGCTGAAACGACCAACCATTTCGGAACTAAGCGAGCCTGGATGGGTAGCGGTCAACACGATTCTTGAAGAGCGGCTTGTACGAGACATCATCCCGCGATTGAAGCAAGCGGGCGCGCAGGGAATTGTCGAGTATCCGCTCAACAAGATCGTCATGTAGAGGATCAATTCGTGCCCAAGAAGTCTATACAATCCGCGATTCGAATCGTATCCAGCGAAGACCAAGCGGCGCTACGAAGTTTGTTGTCGCGCCGTGCGCAACGCCTGGACGAAGCGGAACGCGCCATAAAGCCGATCGTTCAGGCTGTACGCCGCCAGGGTGACGACGCGCTGTTGCGCCATGCCAAACGATGGGACGAATACAAAGGAACGATTGCGAATCTAAGAGTCACTCCCGAAGCCTTGGAATCCGCAGCTCGAAATGTGTCCGGCAGCTTTCGCACGGCCGTTCGCGAAGCGGCAAAGAATATTCGCCAATTTTGCCGAATGCAGATGCCGAAGGAATGGCAAAAAAATATCCAGCCTGGAATTCGCGTGGGACAGATCGTTCGCCCTCTAGAAAGTGTTGGCTGTTACGTGCCTGGCGGACGTTTTCCGTTGCCGTCCACGCTGCTGATGACCGCCATCCCGGCACAGGTCGCCGGCGTCCAACGCATCGCGGTCTGCACACCGCGCCCTGTAAGGGAGATATTCGCGGCAGCCCATCTTTTGGGCATTGATGAGCTTTACACAGTGGGCGGCGCGCCTGCGATAGCCGCGCTTGCTTACGGCACGAAATTGATTCAGCCGGTTAAAAAAATTGTTGGTCCTGGCAGCGCCTACGTGGCTGCTGCAAAAAGGCTCGTATCGCGCGACACTGGAATCGACTTTATCGCCGGGCCGACGGAGGTTCTGCTGATCGCGAGCGAGGGCCGCGCCGATTGGCTCGCGGCTGACCTGCTGGCCCAGGCTGAGCATGACGCTGATGCCACGGCGCTATTGCTGACGCCGTCGCGCAAGCTGGCAGTCCAGGTGGCTAGCGAAGTAGATAAGCAATTGCAGGCATTGCCAGAAGGCAGTCCGGCGTCGATCTCGCTGAGGAATAACAGTGCGATTGTAGTTGTACGGGACTTGGAGGAAGCCTTCCAAATTGCGAACCGATTTGCGCCGGAGCATTTGGGAGTGCCGGAGCACAAGATGAGCGCAATGATTCAGAATGCGGGCAGCGTTTTTATAGGACCCTGCAGCCCGGAGGCTGCTGGGGACTATGCAGTTGGCCCCAATCACGTTTTGCCCACAGGAGGAATTCCGGGTTTGCGCGGCGGCTTGTCGGTTCTGGATTTCGTGAAAATAATTTCAGTTCAACAACTGCAATTGCAGGGATTAAAGCGCTTGGCGCCGTCCATTATTACCCTGGCACGGAGCGAAGGTTTGGAAGCCCACGCTCGATCGGTGGAGATTCGCCTGAAAAGTAAAAATCAGAAAATGCGGGAAACGAAATAATGGGTGCTGCAATGTCTGATCGAAAAAAAACCATAAACCCGCGCGAATCAATTTTGCGCATGGACCCCTATCGCCCGCCGTCGAGCGGGCGCGGGGGTAAATTGCGCCTGGATTTTAACGAGAACACGATTGGGTGCTCCCCTAAGGCCATACGCTCGCTCAAGAAAATTGCTCCCGCTGACCTGGCTGTATACCCGGGGTACGAGCAGGCTCTCCCCCAATTTGCGAAATATTTCGGAGTTGCCGCTAATGAAATTACGCTGACCAACGGGACCGATGAAGCCATTCAGCTCGTCATCAATACTTACGTCGATGCAGGAGAAAACGTTGTCGTCTTGCGCCCAGCATATGCCATGTATCGATTCTACGCGCAGGTGGCTGGAGCGAAAATCCACGAGGTGGATTACTCCCCCGACCTCAGCTTCCCGGAAAAAGACTTGCTGACAACGTTGGATTCGCGGACCAAAGCGGTGCTGATTGCAAATCCAAACAACCCGACCGGAACGCTGGCTTCCCTCAAGCAGATAAGTAATGTTTTACAAGCTGCCCCTAATGCGGCGGTATTAATCGACGAAGCTTACTTTGAGTTCTGCGGGCAGACGGCGCTGCCTTGGATCAAACGATTTCCGAATCTCTTTGTTTCGAGAACTTTTTCAAAAGCCTTCGGATTAGCAGCAGTGCGGCTAGGCTGCTTGTTTTCATGCAGCGGGAACATCGCATCGATCCGCAAGGGTCAATCACCTTACAGCGTGAACGCAGTTGCAGTAACTCTGGGACTGGAGGCGATGCGCGACAGCAAATACGTGCGACAGTATGCATCGCAAGTGCTCCAGTCGCGTGAATATTTTTGCAAAGAATTGGACCGGTTGGGGCTGCGGCACTTTCCATCCAGGGCGAATTTTGTGCTCATCGACTTTGGAGATCAAAGTCGCAAAGTGCGTGATGCTCTGGAACAAAAAGACATTCTGGTGCGGGATCGCAGTTATGAGCTGCCGGGATGCGTGAGGTTCACCTTGGGAACCCTTCCTCAGACTCGCAGGCTACTTCCAGTGCTGAAAGATGTAATGCAGAAACTGAAAATCCCATCACAACCGACTACTATGAAACCAATAAAATCTGCTGCGAGAAAAACGGCAAGGACGAAATAGCATGTCTGCGAATCAGCTTCTGGTTTTCGATATGGATGGCGTGCTGGTGGATGTAACTGAATCCTATCGCCAAACTATTATAGAGACCACTAAGTATTTCACGGGTGAGGAAATCACCAACCGCGAAATTCAGGCAATGAAGAACCGGGGTGGAGCCAATAACGATTGGAACCTCACACTGGAGCTGGTGAGAGCGAAGGGAATCTTCCCGAAGCGGGACGAAGTCATCACCGCGTTTCAGGAAATTTACTTAGGCGAAAATAATAATGGGCTGATCGCTCGTGAAAAATGGTTGCCCTCTAACGGTCTGCTACCCCGGCTCGCGGGAAAGTTCCGGCTGGCTCTTTTCACTGGACGCGAGCGATGGGAAGCATTATTCACGCTCTCGAAATTTGCGCCAGATGTTACATTCGATCCGGTCATCGGCATGGAAGACGTTGAAAGGGAAAAACCAAGCCCAGACGGCCTGCTGAAGATTTTGCAAGCAGCAAAACCGAGTAAAGCCTTCTACGTCGGAGACACCATGGACGACTGCCGGGCGGCGCGTGCTGCGGAGGTTTCCTTTATTGGGGTTGCGGGTCCAAACACGCCTCTGCGGGAAGACTTGGTGCGCTTGTTCAAAGCGGAGGGAGCTTCTGCGGTGATTCACGACGTCAATGAATTGGAGAAATTTTTAGAATGAAATCGCCCAGGAAATCAAAAGGCACCACAAGCCGGACAGGCCAGTTGGAACGCATTACGACTGAAACGCAGATAAAGGCGCGGCTAACGCTCGATGGCAAAGGCAAATACGACGTGCGCACCGGCATCCGGTTTTTGGATCACATGTTGGAGCTATTTGCCAAGCACGGCGGATTCGATCTGGAGCTGAAAGCCACAGGCGATTTGGACGTAGATCAGCACCACACGGTGGAAGACGTGGGGATTGTTCTCGGTGAGTGCATCCATCAGGCGCTGGGCGACAAGCGCGGCATCAACCGGGCGGGTTACTTTATCATGCCGCTCGATGAATCGCTGGCCGTAGCCGCCGTGGATTTCTCCGGGCGTCCTTATCTGGCATTGAATGCTAAGTTTGGCGCTGCCACTGTTGGTGATTTGCAGACTGAGCTGGTGGAAGATTTCTTCCAGGGGTTTGCCAATCACGCCAAAGCGAATGTGCATTTGAAGCTTCTATGCGGCCGCTCTACGCACCACGGAGTTGAGGCCATGTTCAAAACCTTTGCCCGCGCCGTGAAAATGGCCGTTTCACTCGATCCACGATTGAAAAAAGAACTGCCCAGCACGAAAGGATTGTTGTGATTACCGTTATCGATTATGGCGCCGGCAACCTGCGTTCGGTGGAAAATGCATTGCATTATCTGGGCGCGCCTTATCAAGTAACGTCAAAGGCGGATGAGGTGGCGCAGGCAAATGCGCTGCTTCTCCCAGGCGTGGGCCATTTTGGACAAATGATGCGCTCGCTGGCGATGCTGGATTTGATCCTGCCGATCAAGGAAGCGTTGGGTCGCAAAGTGCCGTATCTGGGCATCTGCCTGGGAATGCATGCATTGTTTGAGGCGAGCGAGGAAGCTCCTGCGCTGCCTGGATTAGGAATATTGAGTGGAACAATTCGGCGATTTACGCCAGGTCTGAAAGTGCCGCATATGGGTTGGAATCAGTTGCAGTTGAAAAAATCGTCTCGGCTTTTTCGCGGATTGAGCGGGGACCCATACGTTTATTTTGCTCATTCTTTTTACCTGCCCCAAGATAAAAATTCTAAGTCCGCAAGCCGTGAAAACGCAGCGGCGCTGACTTCTTACGGCATCGATTTCGTTGCAGCCATCGAAAGGGGAAACCTGCAAGGCGTGCAATTCCATCCGGAAAAATCAGGTGATATCGGTTTGCGGGTGGTACGCAATTTTGTAGATGACTGTTTGAGATCGGCTGGGGAGCGGGATTAAAATGCTGGCTAAACGAGTGATTGCCTGTCTGGATGTAAAGGACGGGCGGGTTGTGAAGGGAATTCAGTTTCTGGACCTCCGCGATGCTGGCGACCCGGCGGAGTTGGCTGCTGCTTACAATAGGGAAGGCGTGGACGAAGTTATTTTCCTCGACATCACCGCTTCGGCAGAAAAGCGCGCCCTGATTGTGGAGACAGTGGCGCGCACGGCGCGCCAGGTTTTCATACCGCTGGCTGTCGGTGGCGGCATACGATCGGTGGCCGATGCGCGAGGCATTTTGCTGTCCGGGGCAGACAAAGTATCCGTCAACACTGCGGCGGTTGAAAACCCAGTGTTAATCACGCAGCTCTCTGAAGAATTCGGTTCGCAAGCGGTGGTGCTCGCTATCGATGCCCGCCGGAACGGAGACTCCTGGAGTGTGTACACGTACGGCGGACGCAAGTTGACGGATCGAAATGCCATTGAGTGGGCTGCCGAAGGCGAGTCCCTGGGCGCTGGCGAGATATTACTGACTTCGATGGATTGCGATGGCACTCAGAATGGTTTCGATTGCGCGCTGACCAAAGCGATCTCCCGCGCTGTCATGATTCCCGTGATCGCATCCGGTGGTGCTGGAAATGCCGAGCACTTCGCCCAAGTGCTGACGGAAGGGGAGGCCGATGCAGCCCTGGCCGCGTCCATCTTCCACTATGGAACCGTACGAGTCTCAGATTTGAAGCGCCACCTCCGTTCCCAGGGAATCACCGTGCGGCTTTGATTGGCGATTCAGTTGATATCCGAAATGGCATGCAGCAAAACAACGCTCGTTCCTGAATCGGAACCCATGCAGGCGGGTTGGGGGAAGCGCGTACATGCCTGGTGCCTGGGCCATTGTGCCGGCAAATACGAGCGATGGGTCGCGGATCGAAAGCGCGCTCTTTTTACTGGATTGCATGGAAATATTATTGAAATTGGTCCGGGCGCTGGGCCGAATTTGAAATTCATGCCGAGCGACAGTCGTTGGATCGGCATTGAGCCGAATCCCTTTATGCACCCCTACCTCAAGAAAGCAGCGGCGGAGCTGGCATTGAAAATTGAGATTCGCGCGGTAACTGCCGAGCGGCTCCCCGCGGACAATGCGAGCGCAGATGCTGTGGTCAGCACTTTGGTATTGTGTTCGGTGACTGATCCAGCGGCTACTCTCAAAGAAATTTTGCGCGTGTTAAAACCCGGCGGGCGCTTTTTATTTATGGAACATGTAGCGGCTCCGGAAGGCACGCTGTTGCGGCGCATTCAACGCCTGATCCGGCCCTTGTGGAAACGAATCGCTGATGGCTGCCACACCGACCGCGAGACTTGGTCCACGATTCAAGCGGCTGGATTTAGAGAGGTGAATATCGATCATTTCCGTGTCCCTATGGGGCCTGTGGCGACACAAATATCCGGCTACGCGGTCAAATGATCTCAATGGATCGAGGATAATAGAATAATGATTGTTCCCTGCATTGATTTGATGGGCGGCACCGCCGTGCAGTTGGTGCGCGGTCGGAAGAAGGCTCTTGAAGCCGATCCGTTCGAAATGCTCAGGAAATTTAAGGGCTTCCCTGTCATCCATATTATCGATCTCGACGCCGCCATTGGCACGGGCAACAATGACAAACTCGTGAAGCAAATCTGCCGCAAAGCGCCGTGCCGCGTGGGCGGAGGAGTGCGCAGTGTGGAGCGCGTCCGCGATCTCGTGGAACTGGGAGCAAAGCAAATCATCATTGGCACTGCGGCCTTCAGCGATGGCATGATAAACCACAAATTTTTAAGGGCAGCGCGCCGTGCAGCAAGCAAAAAGCGCATCATCATCGCTCTGGACACCAGCAAAGGGAAGATCGTCGTGAAAGGGTGGCGCACTCGTACCAAGCTCCGCGCCCAGGATGTGATGCCGGAACTGGAGCCTTATTGTGTGGGGTTTCTGTGCACTTATGTAGACAAAGAAGGCATGATGCAAGGCACGAACTTGCGCTGGTTCCGCAGCCTTCGGCAGGTGACTCGGTTGCCGCTGATTGCCGCCGGAGGCATTACCACAAAGCAAGAGGTCGAGGCTCTGGCAAGGTTGAACATCGACGCTGCCGTTGGCATGGCAATCTATACAGGGAAGATGGCCCTCGTACAGGATTGTTCCGCCTGAATGCGGAAGTGAGCCTATGGAAATTCTGGACCTTCGGCTATTGCCGCCTGGCGATTTGAAGCCGTTGTTGGAGGAGGAAAATCACTTATGGCAGCAGAAGCTGCAATGGGATTTTTCGCCAACCGTTGTCTGGATGCTCCGCATGATGGAGATGAAGGCGCTGTCTGGTTACGTTGCAGTCGAGCGCGGCCATGCCAGAGGCTATTCTTATTTCTTCGTGTCCGATCAATATGATGGCCGTTTTAAGGGATTGGTCGGCGGCGTTTTCGTCAGTGGGCAATCCAGCAATGGCGATACCGGAGATCGCCTGATCCTGCATACCCTGGAAACCCTTCAGGCAATGCCGGGTGTGCAGCGCATTGAAGCGCAGATGCTCCTTTCGACCAGCGAGCAGATCAGGCAGCGATTCCGTTTACACGACTTTCGCAACTATCGCCGCAAATTTCTTTGCTTTCAATTGAATCAAGAGTCTGTAGCGTTGCCGGAGCTGCCTCCTGCGACGGCGATTGTTTCCTGGGAATCTCACCGGTTCGCCGAAGCTGCTGCTCTGATCAACCGTGCCTACCACGGCCATGTGGATAGCGAAATTAATGATCAGTACCGCTCCTTGCCGGGGATTTCACGCTTCCTGGAAAATATTGTTCAGCATAGCGGCTGCGGTGTTTTTCAGCCGGAATATTCCTTTTTCGCAATCTCCGATCAACAGAACGCACCCTGCGCGATGATTCTTACATCGAAGGTTCATGATCGTGTCGCTCACATCACGCAACTATGCGTCGAACCGTCGTTCCATGGCAAAGGAATTGGCTCGTACCTGCTGGTACTGGTCTTGCAGAAATTGCGCCAAGAGGAATTTTCCGCCGTAACACTAACCGTCACGGCAACCAACAACCATGCTCTAAACCTTTATAAGAAATTCCAGTTCAAAAATTTGACGGATTTCGACGCTTTTGTTTGGGAAGCTGGCGCTTCCGGTTCGCAATAATTCTTGTGGCAAAAGCAATTTATTCGGCAGGTGGAGGCGGGGGTGGTATCTCAGTTGCATCCGGATTCAGCAACTGGTGAAGGTTCCACTTCAATTCCGCGGAAAGCTCTAGTATTTCAAGCCCCTCCTCGGCCATCAGTTTGCAGGACAGCACCTGAGGCAATGCCATACCGTCCGGTTTAATGGCGCTGACTCTGCAATACTGACATTCTTCGTTCCAGCAGTAGCGGCCATAGGGAATAGTGTCCGGAGCCAGGAACTGGAAACACCGCAACAGCATGTTATTTTCTGGAACGGCGAAGGGTTTCCCCTGAATGGTAATTTGAATTAGCTTCTCGTAGGGGCGATACAGGAGAATTTCGAAGCGGTCTTCGCTCATGTCCAGATTCTAGCATGGTGGAAACTTCTCCTTGACAGTTGGCTTACGCCCTGTCTATGATTTAACTTGATTCAGTTCCCTGAATCTTATCGAGAGTGGCTGAGGGACAGGCCCTTTGAAGCCACGACAACCGGTTCCAGTTTAGGATAGGAATCGGTGCCAAATCCTGCCCCGTAAGGGGGGAGATGAGATTGGGGAGGCGTTAAAGCTTTAGTTTTCTTTGACACCTTTTCCCATCGGAAGAGGTTTTTATTTTTAGGAGGCCATTTTGTCGCTCGTAACAGGACTCCGATGCCGGGAATGCGGGAAAATGTATCCCGTGTCGCCTCGCGTAGTGTGCGATTGCCTCGCCCCGCTTGAAGCTGCTTATGATGTGGATGGGTGGAGAAAAGCGCTCAGCCGCGAAGTGATTGCTCGACGTGCTCCCACGCTGTGGCGATATCGAGAAATGCTGCCGCTGGACCACGAACCCGTCACCAGCCTGAATGTCGGTTTCACGCCGCTCGTCAAGGCGCAGCGGCTTGCCGCCGCTCTAGGCTGCAAGAGTTTGTGGATCAAAAATGATGCCGTCAATTGTCCTACGCTGTCTTTCAAGGACCGCGTGGTCGCCGTGGCCATCAACAAGGCAAAAGAATTCGGAATGGAGACGATTGCCTGCGCTTCTACGGGTAATCTGGCCAATGCCGTGGCTGCTCATGCGGCGGCTGCCGGCCTGGAAGCCTACGTTTTTATTCCAGACGATCTCGAAGAAGCCAAGATTTATGGCTCGGCGGTCTATGGCGCGCATCTGGTCAGGATTCGTGGCAATTATGATGCCGTCAACCGCCTGTGCACGCAGATTGCCGGAGAATACGGTTGGGGTTTTGTCAACGTAAACCTGCGGGCGTTTTATTGCGAGGGATCTAAAACTTTAGGCTTCGAAGTAGCCGAGCAATTAGGCTGGCGCATTCCGCCTGTGGTGGTTGTGCCTATTGCCAGTGGGTCACTTATTACACGAATCGGGAAGGCATTCTCGGAACTGGCCGAAGCGGGATTGCTGGAGCCAACTCCTTTCAAGCTGATTGGGGCGCAGGCTACCGGCTGCTCGCCAATTTCAGTGGCCGTGAAGCAAGGTGGCACTGCCATAGAACCGCAGCGGCCATCCACCATCGCCCGTTCTCTTGCCATTGGAAACCCTGCCGATGGGTACTATGCCGCCAAAGCGATTCTTGATAGCGGCGGGACGGCAGGAGATGTCTCCGACGAGGAGATTCGCGAAGGTATGAAGCTACTGGCCGAAACCGAGGGCATCTTCGGAGAGACCGCTGCCGGGGTCACTATTGCTGTGGCGCGCAAGCTGTTGCGCGAGGGCAAAATGAACCCGGACGAGGAAACCGTTCTGTGCGTTACAGGCAACGGCTTAAAGACGCTGGATGCGCTGGTGGGCCACCTCGACATTGGGGTAACTATTCGGCCTCGGCTCGAAGAATTTGAGGCCCAGGTTTTGCGGACGGCTGGCTCACCTGCCATTGCAGCGAACTAAGAGTCGATCAGATTTCAGGGAAGGAATTTGCGCCTATGCCCATACAAGTAAGGATACCCGCAGCCATTTCGAAGGGCAGCCACGGCAGCACGACGGTGGAGATGAAAGCGGCGAATCTAAGCGAATTGCTCACGGCGCTGGAGAGTATGTATCCAGGGGTCAGAAAAACGATCTGCGATGATGCTGGCAAGCTGAACCGCTTCATCAATGTTTTTGTCAACGACGAAGACATCCGATTCCTGGGCGGCGAGAAGTGTCAGTTCCAGGACGGCGATGAAGTTTTGCTGATTCCTTCCATCGCTGGCGGTTAGCTGTCTCCCTTTTCATTTTTATAATCATTTTCTTGCACTTGCACGTGCCCCATGCGGTGGTGTACACATGGTTCGTCCCAATTCGCCGGGTGAGCAGGAGGAGGCCGCGATGAGTTTGAAAATTGCCGTCATTGGCGCTGGCAATATCGGTGCGGCTTTGATCGGCGGAATATTGAAAAGCCATTTGGCCGATCCCAAAGACGTCGTGGCCACCGATGCCCGGGATGAGCGCCGCCGGGAACTCGCCGAGCAGTGGAAGATTCGTATGCTGCCCGCTGACAACCGCGAAGCCGCAGCGGGCCGCGATATTGTCATCTTGGCGGTCAAGCCAAACATTATTCCCGCAGTCCTCAATGATATTCGCGGAGTGCTAAAAAAGAACCAGATCGTAATTTCCGTCGCTGCCGGCGTGCCGATTTCTTTCATTGAGTCCGTGATCGGCAACAAAATCCCTCTCTTCCGCGCCATGCCCAACATCCCCGTTGTGGTTGAAGAAGGGGCGACGGCCGTGGCGGGCAATCACGCAACCACGCCGGAGCAGCGCAAGTTGGTCGAGAAAATTTTCGGCGCTTTGGGAGCTGTTGTATTCGTGGAGGAAACGCACCTCGACGCTGTCACCGGCCTCTCTGGCAGCGGTCCCGCATATATCTACATGGTCATCGAAGCGCTGATTGACGGCGGCAAAAAAATGGGACTTTCGCAGGAAGTCGCCACCAGATTGACCGAGCAGACCGTGCTCGGCGCGGCGAAATTAGTGCGCGATTCCAAGCTCCATCCTGCCATTTTGCGAGATGAGGTGGTCACTCCCGGAGGAACCACCATCGCCGCCATGCATGAACTCGAAAAGCGCGGCCTGCGAGCCATGCTGATCAGCGCCGTCGAGACAGCTACGCTTCGGTCCAGGGAAATCGCCGCTCAGATCACGGAGAAATTCGCCGCTTCATCGCCGCCGGCAAATCCCACTATCCGCAAGTCCGTCCGCAAGTCGGCCCGCAAATCTGAAAAACAGCGCGCTTCCTCGCGCCGCCATTAAATGCTACAGCCTCCTTTCGCTTCCTTCCAGCGTTACACTTGGCTGTGTTACGATGATCGGAAGAGCATGGTCTTGGGCGGCTAGCTCAGCTGGGAGAGCGCCGCGTTCGCAACGCGGAGGTCGCCGGTTCGATCCCGGCGCCGTCCACCAAGTGCTGCTAATTTCATGACCTTCATCGCGCATCCCGCGTCACTTGTTTCACATCCCATTCCAGCGATTTGTTTCCAGCGAATAGCTGGCTGCACTACGCGCAGTCTGCAATTCATGTTATTTTGAGCGAAGAATAGGACTATGATAAAAACTTGCACCATCATTAAGCTAATCCTTCAAGGAGAACATGAATGACTTCCTACGGAGCCAAAGAACTGGCCGAGAGTTCCCGGACGGTTCGCAAGAACACTATCCAAATCGCCGAAGATATCCCCGAGGACAAATACGGTTTCAGCGCCGCGCCCGATACGCGCACCGTGGCGCAACTGCTGGCGCATATCGCGTTTGGGAACGGTTTCCAGCGACAGATTCATGCCGTGGAACGCCGCACGACTTTGGATGGCATCGATTTTCCTGGCATGCTCCAAAAACTTTGGGCGGAGGAAAAGAAGTCCAGGAACAAAGCTGAAATTATTAAAGTTCTTCACAGCACGGGCGAGGATTGGGCAGCTTGGCTCGATAGTCTTTCCAATGAGTTTCTAGCGGAGCGAGTCCAGATGCCGCACGGCTCCACGGCTACCAAGAGCCGCCTGGAAATGCTTCTCTCCGTCAAAGAGCATGAAATGCATCACCGCGCTCAATTGATGCTCATCGAGCGGATGATCGGCATCGTGCCGCACTTGACGCGAGAGATGCAGGCCCGCATGGCGCCAGCGGCGAAGGCATAACCTGTTATTTTTTGTGCCTTACCGCAGTAGCAAATAGTAAATCATTCCCAGCGTCGCGCTTCCTGCCAGCGTGGGCAGCATTCCTGTTTTGTATCTAAACATGGACACCACGGCTGCTATGGTGAGAACTACAGCAGCGATATTTATGGTATGCCATGACGGCCAGAATATTCGTAATCCAAAACTGTGGATTTCGCTTACTTGTCCGAACATGGTATGCAGCGCGAACCACACCGCAAGGTTCAGCACCACGCCGACAACGGCTGCCGTGATCGCGCTCATCGCGCCGTTCAGCGAGCGCTTGCTGCGCAGGGATTCAATGTAGGGGGCGCCAAGGAAGATCCACAGAAAACAAGGAACAAACGTTACCCAGGTGGTCACGATTGCCGCCAAAGTTCCCGC
Organism: Acidobacteria bacterium RIFCSPLOWO2_12_FULL_54_10; assembly: GCA_001767075.1. Lineage (GTDB taxonomy): Bacteria > Acidobacteriota > Terriglobia > 2-12-FULL-54-10 > 2-12-FULL-54-10 > 2-12-FULL-54-10. The sequence goes on from MEKX01000013.1 coordinate 15,940, forward strand.
AGCCATGGGGTGCAACCCGCCCGGATTTCGGTAGGCTCCCAGAAACCCCACGAATTCCAAAACCATGATGAGCGGGCCGGGCGTGGTCTCCGCCATGCCCAGTCCGTCCAGCATCTCCCCGGGCGCAAGCCAACGGAAGTTTTCCACCGCTTGTTGCGCCACGTAGGCCAGCACGGAATAGGCTCCGCCGAACGTGACCACCGCCACTTTGCTGAAGAACAAGCCCTGCTGCACGAAAGTTGAATCGCTTCCAAAATATAAGGAAAGCAGAAGCAGCGGCCCGAACCACAGCAGCAGGCATATCGCCAGAATGCGCAGCGCTCGTGCCAGAGATGGTTTGGTGTGTGTCAGCGGAAGGTTATCGATCAGCGCGTCAGATTGCTCCTGCTCATGATTCGTATTCGCAGTGTTCTTATTGAAAAGAAATTTCCCTTGCCAGTATTTTCCGCCGAGGAAACCCACAGTGCCAGCGCACAGAATAATCAACGGGAAGGGAAGCTCCAGAAAATAAATTCCAATGAATGATCCGCAGGCCAGCGCAATCATAAGATTGTTTTTGAGCGCCCTCTTGCCGATGCGCATGGAGGCTTCCAGCACCACCGCCAGCACGGCAGGCTTCAGGCCAAAAAACAAAGCCTGCACAGCCGTCAGGTTGTGATACCCCGCGTAGAGAATACTCAGCACAAGGATGGCGGCAAAGCCAGGCAGGACAAACAGTGTTCCCGCGATCAATCCGCCGAGTGTGCGGTGGAGGAGCCATCCGATATAGGTCGCCAGTTGCTGCGCCTCCGGACCGGGGAGCAACATGCAATAGTTCAAGGCATGAAGGAAACGGTGCTCACTGATCCATTTCTTTTCCTCCACCAGAATGCGGTGCATCACCGCAATCTGCCCGGTAGGTCCGCCGAAACTCAGCGCCGCCACGCGCAGCCACACCCGTACGGCCACGCGCAGCGGCAGCTCTGCGATCACTAATTCTGAATCATGCGCAGCCGCCTTGCTGTTGCCTTGGGCGGATGGTTTCATCGGATGATTACGTCCGAGGTTTTTTCCTTTGAAAATCGAGCGACGTCGAATTGATGCAATAGCGCAATCCGGTCGGTCGCGGGCCGTCCGGAAAAACATGCCCGAGATGCGCTCCACATTGATTGCACATGACCTCGGTGCGGGCCATCCCGTGACTCTGGTCCGTTTCCGTTAGGACGTTTTCTTTAGCTGCCGGGGCGCAAAAACTCGGCCAGCCGGTTCCAGAGTCAAATTTTTCATCCGACCGGAAGAGTTCATTTCCGCAGCAAACGCAGCGGTAGACGCCATCTTCGTAAGATTTGTTGTATTGGCCCGTGAAGGGCGGCTCAGTCCCTTTTTCCCGCGTTATGTGGTATTGCTGCGGGGTCAATTCCTTGCGCCATTCCTGTTCGCTCTTCTTGATCTTGTCCGCCATTTTTCCTCCTGATGATTCACGGGAATTTCCCTCAAGTATACAGGAGTAAATTTTCTAAAGCTTGCCAGGCGTGCCTGGATTCCCGTAGAATACGCTCATCAGTTAAATAAGGAGCCGCAACCGTGAAGCAGCAAAACAATAGGATTCAGAATGATCCAGCGGAAGGCCGCTTAGCCCTTTGGATGACTACAATGGGTGCGCTGGCGCGTCTGATTCCTCATCCAGCGAATTTCACCCCGGTGGGAAGCTTGAGCTTGTTTGCAGGTTCGCGTCTGGCGGGCTGGCAAGCTTATTTTATTCCGCTTCTGTTGATGGCCGTCACCGATCCGATCATTGGTTATGCTTACGGTTTTGCAGCCTACAGCGCCACGACTCCATTTATTTACGCGAGTTTTCTTGTCAATGTATGGATCGGCCAGCGCCTGCTTCGCAATGTGAATTTTCTCCGGCTGGGTTCCGTGGTCATGCTCGCGAGCCTTCAGTTCTTTCTGCTGACCAACGCAGGAGTCTGGCTCACTAGCGGCATGTATCCGCAATCGATTTCTGGTTTGCTGGCTTGTTACGCTGCCGCAATTCCCTTTTACGGCCGCACTCTTGCCGGTGACCTCCTGTTTGCAGCCGCATTCTTCGGATTGTATGCGATGGCAAGACGCATGGCTCGCCCGGCAGTTGCTGAACTTGCCGAGACAAGTGCCAGCTCTTAGCTGCCCTATATAATACGTATCAAAAATAGATGCGCCCCTCATTGCTAATTACGTAGCAAGCAGCAGCTTTACGCCGGTTGCGGTGCCGGTGGCGGCAGATCCTTGGCTTTCACTTCCGACTGGAAACTAGCCTTCCGGTGCGATCCATCGCAGAATGGCTTATTCTCGGAATGGCCGCACCGGCATAATGAGATCGCTGTTCTGCCGCCCAGTCCGAACTCTTTGCCCTCTTGATCGGAAACAGTAAATTCCCCTTCAATTCTCAAAGAGCCGTGATTTTTTACAGTAATTTTTGTGCCCGCCATTTTTCCTCCGATTCATTTAGTAGTCCCGCAATTTAGCGCACGTTGGTTGGATTGCCCGACTGGATAATATATTGGATGTCAGCCCGATGCCAAAGTTTCGCTACATCTCACTTTTTCGGACGGCAGGGGATCAGTTGTACATTTTGGTAGGCCACAATTTCAAACGATTTCCTAGCGCCAGAACATCGGCGCGCCTTATTTAATATAGGCGCAGCACGCCGATGGCACGTCCCTGTATGGCGACTCTGTCGGCTGGCAGGATCATGGGATCGATGGAAACGTCTGCCGATGCCAAGCGAATGCGACCATCCGGTTGCTTGTAATATCGCTTCAATATGCACTCCGCGCCGTCGATGAGTACGATAACGATCTCTCCATCCGCTACCATCGGCGCTCTTTCGATTAGGAGGTAGTCGCCTGCCAGAATGTTGTCTTGCATAAACGTATCGCCTTGCACCTGAAACAGGAAAATGCCGCCATTTCTCGTTAGATCGATCAAGGGAATCGATACCGGTGGGTCAACCCGTTCGATCAGTCTGCTTGATTTTATCCGCCCTAGTAAAGGCAGTTCGAGCACCCCCAATTCTTTGCGCGCCTTTTTCTCATCCTGTAGATATTTTTGTCCCAGTTCAAGGGAACGGCTGCGATGGCGGCCTCGGCGCAAGTATCCTTTGCGCTCCAGAGTTCCGACGTGCTTATGCACGGTGGCCACCGAACGCAACCCTAATCCGGTTGCGATTTCCTGGAAACTCGGGCTATAGCCCCGGTCTCGAAGAAATCCTGCGATATAATCCATCACCTTTTTTTGCTGTTTTGTAAGAACCATATGGCTCTCTCAACTTGACCATCGGCTGACAAGTTATCATAAATGCCCGAGTGATTGCGTGCTTGTCATGCATTCTCCACCGCGCTACTGATTGATGTTACAGCGACCATCGATTTGATAGTTAGGAGTCTTCGGCCATTTTTACTGATTCTGCTTTTGACCTTGCAGCCTCATAGACCTATAATTACTTAAATGCTTCACGCAATCACCGTAGGTCTTTTATTTCTGGGGTTAGTATTGCCTTTGCAGGCATTGCAAAACGCGCCTGCTGCCGATTCTCCCGATTCCGAAGGAGAACAAATGCCTCCCATTCGCGTCCTCGTGGAAGAGGTAACGGTTCCCTTTATTGTCGTGGACGGGCGAAACCGATATGTCACCAATCTGGAGAAGGAAGATTTCCAGGTCATGGAGGAAAAGCGGCCGCAGCAAATCATCTCCTTTGTCCGCGAGAATAATCTGCCGCTCCGCCTAGGTTTATTAATAGACACCAGCAACAGCGTGCGGGATCGCTTTGTTTTTGAACAAGAAGCCGCGTCTGATTTCTTGCGTACCATGTTGCGGCCCGGCCAGGACAAGGCATTTTTAGCCAGCTTCGATACCATGGCCGAACTGGTTCAAGACTTCACCGATCAAGTCGAGGAATTGGTGGATGGAATTAACCGGCTTCGTCCAGGCGGCGGAACGGCCTTGTATGATGCGATCTATTATGGTGCGCGGGACAGGCTGTTGGAAGAAGCTCCGGTTTCCAGTAATTATCGGCGCGCCATGATTTTACTGAGCGATGGAGAGGACAATCAGAGCCGCTTTAGCCGCCAGCAAGCGCTGGAGATGGCCCGGCGCGCGGAAGTTACTATTTATGCCATCAGCACTAATATTCGCGGCCTTCGCATGCCAGGCGATAAGGTTCTGAGGGAATTTTCGGAGGAAACCGGCGGGAGCTATTTCCAGCCGACTCGCTGGGAAGACCTCGATTCTGCATTCCTCGAAATTGAGAACGAACTGCGCAGCCAATACAGTCTTTCTTACCGCCCAACCGCTCCTCGCGATGGCCGCTATCACTCCATCGAGATACTCCCTGGTAAAAAAGGGTTGAAAGTCCGCGCCCGATTGGGGTATTTCGCTAATATTCCCTCGGTAAACAATCCTCGCTAAACTTGCACTCTGATAGTTTTACACCTTCTGCCTTCTTAACCAATATCATACGGATAAAAAAAAAGCTTGACTCCGACTCACTTTGGACGATATATTCCACGCTTAGGCGGAATTAGGCTTTACATTTGGAAAGGGGTACATTCTCGATGAATCTGAAACAGTTGATGGCGATTACACTTAGCTTGGCTTTAATTCAGCCCGGCCCGATAAGCGCCGCATCGGTCGATACTTCTTCCCCCCGGTCCATTATTGGATCAATCACCTCCAACGGTTCTGTACAGGTCGGTGACATTCCAGTACCATCCGTCAGCACGTTGTTTTCTGGGGATCAAGTTACGACCACCGCTGGCAATGCCGTCATTCAATACCGTCAAGGCCCTCGCGTGATCCTGGGAGGCGCATCGCAAGCCAGTTTCACGGACGGGCAAGTGCAGCTTCTTCGTGGGCAGATGGCTTTCGAATCATCCGGTCGCCCTGTCGGGTTTTCTATATCCACTCTGAAAATTGAGCCGACATCCAGCAATAGCGCCGTCAATGTTACTGTTGAAGACAACCTTGCGACGGTTGCTGTTGCGCAAGGAAGTGTTCGAGTCGTTGATCCATCGGGAGCAGAACTGGTAGCCCTGAACAAAGGTGACGCTCGTTTGTTTGAAAAAGCCTCTTCAATTCCCGCGCCTGCTCCTCCTCCGGCCCCTTCTGCTGCTGCCGCGCAAGCGGGAAGCGGCGGTAACTCTTGGCTGATTGCATTAGCAGTCGGTGTGGTTGGAGCATCTTTGGGCGTGGCTGGTTTGGTCCGGGCCAACAGCGCTGAAGACGAAGCCGATGCAGCCAGAGCGCAAGCAAATACGGCAACCGCTGACGCAAATGCTGCCCGTTCATCCGCTACCGCTGCGCAAGCTCAAGCCGCCGCCGCCGCTGCCGCCTCTGCCTCGGCGCAAACCCAGATTGCTGCTTTGTCGTCGCAGCTTGCTGCGCTCCGGTTGCAGGTGACCAATTTGCTGGCGCAAGTGAGCGCTTTTAGTCAGTCTCAGGAGGCGGTCAATGCTGACTTGCAAAGGTTGTTGGCGGCCCAAGGCAAACTGATTGCACTACAATCCGAGATGTCCGATGTTCAAACGGAAATGTCTTCTTTGCTGTTAGATTTAGGAAAACTTGGGGATTCCTCCCGCATCTCTACGCAAGCTGTTTCCAGCGCAAATCTGACCTTGCCTGAGATTCTTGCCCGATTAGAAGTCTTAAGGCTTAGATTGATTTTCCTGCAGCAACAAGTTGAAGACGTCACCGCTGAAATTAACGATATCATTGATGAAATCATTGAACTCATAAGCGGTTCATAGGGGAAATTGCCTGGCCGATAGAGTTCCATCATGCCCTGCGAGCGCAGGGCATTTTTTATTGATTATTTTTTCGAGTACTGTAGTTGGTTCCGCTCTGCGTTTCTCGCCTGCTCACTAGGCCATTTTTAATGTTGGTGTTTAGGGAAATCTATAAGCCCCGGAGGGGCGGTAAAATTTAGCCCGCGGCGCAAGCCGCGGGTTGCGATGCAACCAGCCGTTCAGCCCCGGTAGGGGCGGCAGAAATCACTCTCTCATTCTCTCCCTACATAGCAACTGTAAAAATGGTCCAGGATTTCCACCAGAGCAATGTGTGCCTGAAAGTTAGCCGCCTATGCCTGGCGGGATGGTTCATGAACCAGTTCGAAGCATATAGGTGGCCTCATCGTGCTGGCTGACCCTGGCCCGTGGCAACCGCCGGAGGCTGGGGCTTTGCAAATCGCGAGCCATCAATTGGGATGTTCTGTTGCACCTTTTCCACCACGATGACTTGGTGATCCAATGGAGAAGTTATAGTTCTTTTAAACGCCACCATTACGCCATCCACATTGCGATAATCCGCATAATCGATCTGTGTAGGAATCATACCAAACGGGGAATCCGTGTATCGCACCATGCGTAAAAGCAATCCCGCGTCCTTGTCGAAGTAGAGTAGCACGGGAGGATAATTCTGGCGTATTCCACGAACTACATAGGTTTCACGGTCGCTCACCTTCTCCATTTTGTCCACTTTCATTTCCGTGAATAATTGTTGTGCTTGGCGTGGGGAAAATACGATGTCATCCAGCCGGGCGCCGTCTAAATCCGATGCAGTCATGTCGCGGACGCCGCGTACCGGCACAGCCGTCCATCCCATATTTCCGGATTAGATCGTCGTGCTGTCGCCGTTTTCCAAATGGATCACCGTCGCCCGTTTCCCTGGCAACTCGCTGAATATTTCCACCTTAGCTTGGCGTCCATTTGCCAGCGTGACAGTTCCTTGGATCGACCGGCTCGTTACATTCTCTAGCGCTGTGATGCCGCCTAAAGAGTCTGCGAATTTGCCGAGGATCAGATCTGATGCGGGGTATGTAGGAGCCGTTGCGGGGGTGGCAGAGGTTGTCTCCTGCCGCGGCCAGGCATCTGGAATTTCAGGGATTCCTTCAGGCTCCTCTGCCCCGCGATGACACGTGTTGCAGGTAACTTCTCTTTTACCCTGGAACGTATCACGATTGATGGCTGTCACCATCTGGATCATCTTGCGGGCAGTATTCTTCTGCGTCTTGTCATCCTTTTCAAAAGCCCCCTGGACATGGCAATACTGGCAGCCAACACCCAGGGCGCTCTCAAAAAACTGCATCGTAGCGGGCAATTGATCCGCCGGTAACCCTTGCAGTGATTGAATGTTCTTATAAACCTCTTCCATCTTTTTTGCTGGTGCGCCCGGTGCTCCGGTCTGTGCCTGCGCCGTTCCGTGCTGCGAGCTGAGTATGGCTATCATGTACAAAATCAGGATTACCGTGGAATTCGAAATTTGCATGAGCAGATTTCCTCTTTATAGAATGGGGTTTCTGGCGCGCTTGATTATATTAGGATAGACGTCACGATCTGAACTTTCTGGCGGAGAGGGAGGGATTCGAACCCTCGACACAGCTTTTGACCGTGTAACTGCTTAGCAGGCAGCCCTGATCGACCACTCCAGCACCTCTCCGCAATACGCGCTGCTCTTATTGCTGCGCGCTTTGAACCGGACAAAGTTACAGTACATCTATTCTAGCAAAATCCGCCCTCGCTGGACACCATGACATCGTTTTCTGCGCAGGTTTCTATTCCGTATAGAGAATGAGCAAAACGCCGAGCGACACCAGGCACAGGGAGAAGAGATACCTCATCAAGGTCGGATGAAAGCGTTTAGTATCTGTCAGCGCTTTGGTTACAGCTACGCCAAAGCCTGCTACAGCGAAATTGATGTGCTGATGCTCAACATTCTGCATCGCGAGGTGCGCTGATTCTCCGATGCCTCCGATATGCGCCTGCGGCGAGTGAACCAGCAGCAGCCCGGCCCCGGCGGCAGCCATCGCCGGGAAAAGCCAGTTAGCCCACCAGGATTTCAATCGGTAGCTCGCGCGTAAATATTCAACAACCGCAAGGCCCAGTAAAATCAGAGAAAATATTTTGTGCTGCAACACTTGCAAGTTTTGCGTCACCACGTATTGAAGCGTCTGCCCTCCAAAGGGCCACGATTCCGGATCGCTAAAAAAAAAGAGATAGATGCCAGGGATGAAAAAGAATGCGGACCACAAATACCGCGCAGTTGGAACACGGCTGATGATATGCGGTTCCAGAAGCGCCAGCAGTCCTACCAGCAGGACAAAGATTCCCGCAAAATGGTGATTGAATTCGGAGAACCGCTTGTCTGCCTCCAACTTGGCTTGGTCTTCCGGCGAAGCCTGAGCAACCTCGGAGCCATGCATCATGCCGGAGTGTTCTGGCGAAAGCTGGTATGCACGCGACGGTAAAGCAAGCAATCCCCACATCATGACGAGTTGTATTCCGATGAGGATAAATCTGAGGTTCATCGCCAGTCCTTTTCTCTTCTGCCTCATTTTCGGCCTGAAACCTAATGTTATTCGATTTCCAATAGAAGTCTTTGCATGTACACCTTCCAGTTCGGTGTTTCTGATTTCACGACGATTCGGGCGATCAGGAATACAAAGGCTGCCATGCCGGGTACTATCGATAGGATAAGCCCAGCCAGTGTACGCGGGAAAAGCAGCGAAGTTATAACGAGCCAGCCTAGAACAGGCAGCCAGGCATGCAGCACAGGACGAAAGGATTTTCGGAACCAATCATCCCATCGAACTCCGGCCACGGGTAAAGCGTGAACAAATAGCATTATTGTGCCAATCGCTTGCACCACAGTAAATGCTACTGCCAAGCCCTCCAATCCGCTTCGCAAACTCGCCCATGTTCCAGCGACAACTCCTGCGACCAACATGATTGCGGACACGGCGGCGCTGTAGCGGATTTTCCCCACGCCGTAGAGTAAGACGAGGGGCACCTCTTGCATTGTGGCGAAGAATGCAAAAACGACGAAAATTCGGAAAACAGTGATTCCGGCTGCAACTTCTTCTCCAATCCAGAGGCGGAGTATCACATCTCCCCACGCCCATAGGCAAGTCGCCAGAGGCAATGTGATCGCGAGCAGGATTCGGGTGGAAAGGAAAACAAACTTCTGAATCTTTGCGCGGTTGCCCAGGGCGTCTGCGGAAGAAACCATGGGATACGTTACAAAAAATGGCTGCGAACAAAATGTCTGCAAGGATAGCGGAATTCGCCGCGCCACCGCCAGTATCGCCAGGGAAGGCAAGGGCAGCAGGCGTGCTGCCAATAATTTGTCCGCCTGAAGGAACCAGCGCATAAATGTGCCATCCAAAAAACTGATCGTGGTGAACTCGCGGATTTGACTCATGCTCCGCATGTTCATCTGACTCCATTGGGGTTGCCAACCAATAGCGGAGTAGTGTGCTGCCAGGTGCAAACCCGTAAGTCTTGCCAGGGCAATGACGGGAAATACGGCGATGACGGCCAGCAAATTGAAACCGGCTAAAAGGAGCATCAACGTGATTCCTGCGCGGAGAAGCTCTGCGGCAATATCTACGGCGTTAGCAAGATGATAGTCCTGGCATCCTTCCAAATAGCCCCGCAGGGCAAAGCCTGGAAACTGGAACGCCAGGCTGAGACCGGCTAGCGCTATGGCCATGTAGCTTGGGGCTTGCAGGCTGCCGGTGGCATTGAAAAACTCGGCTAACGGTTGGGCTGAAAAAAAATAATGGCGGAGCCAAGCACCCCTAATCCAGCTAGTACGAAATATACCGTGCTCGCAAGACGATGAAGCGATTCTTTCTGGCCCTGTGCGGCGAGCTTGCTTACATACCGCACCAAGGCTGAGGACAGCCCAGCCTCAAACGTTTCTGCAATAGCGACCACGCTCAAAGCAAAGATGAAAATGGCATAGTTTTCATTCCCCAACCGATGGTAGACAATTGGAGTCATTGCAAACCCCAGTACCCCTGTTACCAGGACTCGCGCGGTATTCGATAATGCGTTCCGGATCAGATATAATGATTGCATGTATTGAATTCAATCGAAAGGATATCCGGCCAGAGGGCATTTCCCGGAATTGCAATGCGCATGATCACTTCTCGCATTATACAGCAGCAATTTCAATGCGATGTCCACTCTTGCGATCTCCCGGCAACCGTAAAATGCCGGTTATGATTTCTTCCCGGGAGGATCGGATCCCGTTACTTCCCCCGCGAACTCTGCGGGATATCAGAATCAAACAATTAGTGCGCCGCTTCCTATATCCCCTTACCATCTTCCTGCGGCAAAGGAAGATATCGTCGTTCCTGGCACAAACCCAGGAACCAAAACTGCATGTAGGGTGTGGAATCAATATACTGCCAGGTTGGTTGAATACCGACCAGGGAACCATATTAAATCGACGCGGCGTCATTTATCTGGATGCAAGGAAAAAACTACCCTTTTATAACGACACGATACATTATGTCTTCAGCGAGCACTTCATAACATGCCTATCGATGGATGAAACCACGAACTTCATCCATGAAAGTTATAGGGTACTGAAACCCGGGGGATCATTGCGTATCGCGAGCGTGATGTGGCCATTCCTGGCAGAACTTTATGGAAATTCGGGTGATCGATACGAGCGTTACGTTCAATGGGCCACGAACACATTTTTGAAGACCCGACAAAACAGTTCTTTGCTCGTCTTGAACAATTTGCTTTACGGTTTTGGATGTAAATCTATTTACGACGTGCCCACGCTTTCAGCAATGCTAGTCACAGCCGGTTTCGCCCAGATCGTCCGTTGCAATGTGGGAGAGAGCTCGCATTCTGCCCTGCGTGGCGTGGAAGGCCACGGGAAGGTAATCCCGCCAGAATTTAATGAACTCGAGACCACCGTTTTGGAGGCGACCAAACCAGTAAATGCCAATGTGGGCTAAGTATTTTTTTTTCGATCATGTAAATGGTTTTTATTTTCGGGCAGGGTTTGGGTCCGCTTTTCGTAGGGGGGGCAGGAGATAAGCAATGAACAGAAAGTCAGTGCTGGAACCGTCAAGCCTCTATGACCGTGAATTCTACGAGTTTATTCACCCAGGTTCATCACAGTCTGCTGCGAGAGTGGCCCCTGAACTGATTAACCTTTTTTCGCCGGGCAGCATCCTGGACGTCGGCTGCGGAACTGGTGCTTGGCTTGCTGAATTCCGTAAGCACGGTATCGCAGATGTGATCGGCGTGGATGGTGATTGGGTAAATAATAATCAGCTCAGTATCCCGCAGGAGCTTTTCCTGGGTCGTGATCTCAGAAAACCTCTTACGTTAGACCGGCAATTTGATCTGGTCATGACGTTGGAAGTTGCTGAACACCTCCCGCCGGAACGAGGCGAAAGCTTCGTTTCCGATTTGGTTGCTTTTGCGCCAGTGGTCTTTTTCTCGGCAGCGACCCCTTCTGGCCCCGACGAGGGAGTGGGGGAGATCAACAAGCGGTGGCCTGGATATTGGGCGAATCTTTTCGCTGCCTTTGACTATCTGCCTTTCGATTATTTGCGTTTCAAATTCTGGGACGACCGTCTGGTTGAGTGGTGGTATCGTCAGAATATGATTCTCTACATTAAGCAATCCTATCTAAACAGTCGTCCGGATTTGGAACAAATTTTGAACAGTACTCCCCCCGGAGTTCTTAGCCTGATTCATCCTGTACATTATCAGGAGCAGATTGCCCTTGTGGCCAATTCGGGTCCGAAATCCTTGCTCCGAGCGCTGCCAAGGGCCACCATCCGCGCGATCAAACGGAGACTAAAGCGGCTTTAGTTTTATTGGCCTGATACTTTCACGCGCTTGTTAAAAGGCCTGACAATCTTCAGGCTGCGCGTTTGCGACCAGATTTAGCCTTCCCTATGGAATTGTGCAGCATCATCATTCCCACCCGATTGCGCGCTGGGTTGCTTTCGGAAACTTTAGACACTTTGCATCGCCAAACCGACAAAAATTTTGAGGTTGTGGTTGTCTGCGATGGAGAGGACCCGGCAACCCGCGAGCTGGCATCTCGCTTCACAGCCGAGTATCCTCTTCGATGGGTTTTTAACGAATTCCATCAAGGTCTCGCTGCCGCCCGCAACAGCGGAGCGCTCGCTGCCTGCGGAGATTGGCTTATTTTCCTGGACGATGACGTAACTCCTGCCGACGACTGGCTAGCTCAGCACCGGAAGCATCAGTCGGAATGGATTCCGCAGTGTGACTTTGTTGTTTCCGGCAAAATCGTTGAGACCTATTCCTCACTCCCGAGATCGTCTTCAGAAATGATCTTGCGCACCCTGCGGGACCGCTACATGACTGCTATGGAAAAAGAATTCCAGATAATGAGTGCTGATTTTGAAGCCTGGGTTTGGCTAGGGGACAACGGCTCGATTCGCAAGAATACGTTCCTTGCAACCGGTGGGTTTGATCCGAATATCCAATTCCATGACGAAGATTTTGAATTCGCCTTTCGGTTGCGCAACCGCGGTGTCCGGTTCTATTTCGAACCTGGAGCTATTGTTTATCATCGCAGCACAAAAAATCTTGTTGCAATTTCCCGGGAAATATATCGGCTTTCCGGCAAGAGACAAGTTTATCGTGTGCGAGAAAAAGGACAACGCAACGCACAGGTTGCCGGGCTGACTTCCATGTACGGCAAGGGCGGGGCTTATTATATTTTCAATCGCTTGGCTTGGGAGTACCCCCATGCTTTTGAAAAAGCGGCGGAGGCTTGCCGCCAGGCAGTTGACGCGACCAATTCCGAGCTACTATTCCGCCTTTGGCTGCGATTGAATAAATATCTCTTCTGGCAAGGTGCCAGAGAGGAACGCGCCACTCTGGATTGGCTCCGTGAAATCGTTCGCTGTCGTGTCCCTGTGCTGAATTTCCACAGCATCGCATCTCCACCCCGGCCTGACATGAATCACTATCACCTTTCTCCCCATCGTTTCCGCAGGTTTCTCGACTGGTTGCGTATCGCTCATTACCAAACTATCTTGCCGGGTGATTGGATGAATGGAAATGTTCCTGATCGCAATGTGGTATTGACCTTCGACGATGGCTATGAAGATTTTCTTTCCGAAGCTTTCCCTCTTCTCTCGGAATTCAAAATGAAGGCTACTGTGTTTGTTGTGGCTGGCCGGCTCGGGCAATCCAATCAATGGGTGGAGCCTCTCGGGCATCCCGTCCGCCGTCTTCTCTCCAAAGAACAAATCCGGTTGCTTCACCGGCATGGCGTCCAATTTGGTTCCCATACCATGACCCATCCCTACCTTACGAAGGCTTCTGACGACGTTCTCCGGCGCGAAGTAACTGACTCCAAGCGATTGCTGGAAGACTTGCTGGGTGTCGAAATATCTTGCTTTGCCTACCCTTATGGCGATCTCAATGAGCGTGTTCGCGCGGCGGTGGCCGAAGCGGGCTTTCGCGTTGCCATGTCGACGCAAGAAGGGATAAACTTGTGGAATGACCCCCTTTGGATGCGCAGAACCAATGTGAACGACACGGACTCTATACTCGAATTCGCATTCAAAACGGCAATGGGACGCGACCTGCGTCAGGGGATGAAGCGCAAGATGAGTCGTCTGCGGAAGCAGCTCAGCTTCGGAGTGTCATGAAGATATCGGTCATCATCTGCACTTACAATTACGCGCACTTCCTCAAAGAGGCCCTGCGAACGGTTGCAGCCCAAAACTATCCCTACTTCGAACTGCTCATCGTCGACGATGGTTCCTCGGATGACACTGAGCAAGTGGTGGCTAGTTTCCAGAACCGTTTCCGGCAGTGCAGATATTTGAAGAAACCCCATACAAACTTGGGTGATTCCCGGAACTTCGGGATCGCCGCCGCTAGCGGTACTCATATTGCATTTCTCGATGCAGACGATTTGTGGTCTCCAGACTACCTCGCCTCGATGCTGGATGTGTTCGAACAGCATCCTGAGGCTGAGTTGGTTTGCTGTAACTGTCTCTGCATTCAAGGTACGGGATTGGTGACCGGTTCGTTATTCCCGCCCGGCTTACCTTCTATCTGCGGCCCGCTTCTCACGCCGCGCGAGATTTTTGATTTCTTCCCATTTGTCCTGCCTTCGGGAATGGTCTTTACAAAATCTCTCATCCATCGGATCGGCTTGTTTCAGCCTGGATCACCCACAGGGGCTGAAGATTGGCCCTGGGTCATTCGGGCAGCCGCACAGGGCGCTTTTTGCGTCCGCTTGGACCGTTATTTAGTCCTATATCGTTTTCATGGGGGAAATTTGACCGCCCATCGCCACAAAAATTTCGAGGAGTGGCTCAGAGTTTGCGAGGATTTGTGGCGGGATCAGAATGTGAATTCCGAAGCGATGACGTTGGCCCGAAAAATGACTCGTAGTAGAATACCGGCCTTGCTGGCGCGCTATCCTGCGGCGACCAACCGCCGCTTGCTTCAACACGCGCTCCGCGTTCATGGCCCCGATTGGATTCTTACGTCCGCGAATTGGGCTACCTACTTGGGGTTGTGCCCGTCCGCCAAAGTCGCCTATCGACTAAAGAAATTCTTGCAATATTTCGCCGCACCCCCGCTGGGGTTGATATTGGATCTCCAGGCAGCGCCCGAGGCCTTGTTTGCCTCGATTGCCCCCCAGCCTGTTGCCGCTTCTCGAGCGGCGGCAGCCGCCTCCAAATCTGCTTAATTGCCCGCGCTGACTGAGCGGCGGGCAATTTGACTCGTATCGCCCTGCTATGCCATTGCCTGCATTAGAAATTTTTGATTTAGCATAGTAGGCAGGCAAATCCAACTGTCGCTTGCAGTCGTTCAAGCCAGCTCTCGAACTATCTGTTACTTCGATTCATCTAGTGTTAATATATTTCGGAATGCGGTCCCCTTTTTCAGAGGACTGCTTTGAAACGCACGTTGGTGGAGATGATGCCGGAAATGCCAAACGTCAATCATCCGGGGCTTTTGAAACGGGTTGTTGCGCACTGCGCATTCAGTGCATGGGTTTGTTTCTCCCTCCTAATGTCTGTCGGTTTAACCTCCCCCAGCTTTGCTGAAGATTTCGCTAAAGGCGAATTGGAATTCCGCGGTCGGGTCATTCTGCCTCCGCGTACGCTCGGTCGCAGGCAGTTCGTTCAAGTGACGCTGGTGGAAGTCGGTTCACCATTTACGGCTAGAACTTATGCCGATGCTGGTGGAAATTTCCGCTTCCGGAAACTCAATCCTGCTTCCTACACTCTCTCATTTTATATACCTGCCTTCGGCGAAATATCCCAGACACTTCATCTCACGGAAAGTAATGTTACGGCCAAGAACCGTTTTGAGAAGCGATTTGAAGTCGGTCAGGAGGCGCTCAATAACGCCAGGGAGCTGGGACGGGGTCAGGTCTCCGTACGGCAGTTAACGATTGAATACAGCGCCCGCCGGGAGTATGACAAGGCCGTCGATCGCCTGGAAGATCGCGATGTCGATGACGCTATTAGCCACCTGCAGCGCGCATTGGAGATTTCGCCGCAGTACATGGAAGCCATTAACAATCTCGGCACGATTTATTTCCAGTTGAAGGATTATTCCCGGGCTGAGGAATATTTTCGCCGCGCCCTGGTACTGGAGCCGAACGCTTTTGAGCCTCTGCTCAATTTGGGCGGCGTTCTGTTGGCGCTCAAGCAAACCGATGAAATTCTGGATTTGAATCTTCGCGCCTACGAGCTTCGCCCCCAAGATCCTCTCGCCAACGCTCAATTAGGCCTCAGCTATTACTTTTTGGAAGACTACGAACAGGCTCTGCAATATATCTCTCGTACCAAAGAAATCGATCCCATTCATTTCACCAAACCCCAGTTGTCGCTAGCCGAAATTCACTTGCGGCGCGGTGAGTATGGTTTGGCTCTGCGCGAGCTGCGCGAATTCCTGGACCGCTTTCCCGACTCCTCCGAAGCGGACGATGCGCGCGGCACCGTCGATAAAATCCTCAGCTCTCTGGAAGCCTCGGCCAAGGATCGCCTGCCTTTGTGAATCCAGGGTCGGATCATTCCGCTGCTTTTAATTTCCGAAAACGGGCTACTGATTCATCCAGCTCAGTCGTTCCCCAATGGATTGCCCTCCATTGGTTGTTTTCATAAAGCAGAATGGCCTCACCTTTGTTATCTTTTTGCATCTCAGGGCCGTCGTCCCCGAGAACTGCCACAGCCTCGCCCAACTCCTCCCAGTTGTAAACGAATTCTATTTCCCGGCTTGTCCCCCGCCGCTTCATAGTTGTCACTTCCTTGACCATGCGTTTGCCTACTCGAGCCGTCGATACAATATCATTGCCTATTTCTGAAAAGAACATCCTTCCCTGGTTGGTCAGCCTCACCTCAATAAAATGATTCGCGCCGGATCCTCGTTGTGTTCTCCAAATTCCGCTTTTCACGCCAGCCTCCAGCAGCCGGTCATTTTCTGCTGTATCCTCAACGCGCCGCGGGAAGTTGATTTCCAAAACCGGCTCACGAAATCCCGACTGGGCGTTTAATGCATCTCGTGCTTTAGATTTCCCGACGCTGAGCCACATCCACCATCCCGCTGCAACGGCCAGCAGACAGCCAGCGCCAGCCATCCACCAGAATGTTTTCAAGCGGAATAAACTAGTCGCAGGCATGAAATCCACCAGCCTTGATTTTATTGCCATGATTTCATCCCTCTCGTTTGCACCAGGATGATCAGGATGCCAGCAACGCTGCGATCACCAGCGTCACTGCCGTCAATGCGCTTACGCCTAGCATCAATCCTGTTGGCATCATTTTCTTCGTTTTGCGGAAGCGAATATAAAATACTCCCCCCAGCAGCAGCGCAAAGACCGTTCCCATCAGGTATCCCCGCACAGGGCGGTACTCTGCGATCCGGTAGGCAACGGTCATCAGCGCGCCCGCGATCAGCCCCGATGTAAATGATATCCGGCTGCCGCCCTTGCGCCACCCCACGAACCCGCCGGCGACGACCAATCCGGCGTATCCCAGCAACACCCAGGCGCCGAATGAATGGCTCTCCCCCATGGTTCACTTTCCTTGAAATGGATTCTTCCCAATTCTTAAGTATTCTAACGCTTCTCAAAACCATCAGCCCAGCCTTCCTGCCGACATTTTCACATGTTCTTGTTTCATGACATCCACTTCCCGTTCGGCTAACATAGTGTTGTTACGGTTCGGAGACGCGCTATGGAGCTTCGCACAATCCTGATCGGCCCTTTTTTGTTGCTGAATGTATTTGCCTGCCTGGTCTTGCTTTTCAGCCTGCGGACTTGGATTCATCAGCCCGCCGCCCGGCGCTGGTCTTCTGCGTTCCTCTTATTGGCAATCATTTTGTTGAATCTTCCATTGCTTGCCTTTTATGCTGAGTGGGTGGATTTGCAATTGATAAAATATCCTTCTTCTTTTTTGCAAGCTGCATATCTCCCCTCCGCCGCCTGGCTCATTACGCTGATTATTTTCTTTTTGGTGGCAGCTCCGCTTTTCATCGTTTCGGGCATGGCCAAAGGATGGCAATTCCTCGCAAGCCGTTTTCGAGCCGGCAACCAATCGCTTGAAACACCTGCTGAAATCCATTCCCCGTCCTTAACGCGCCGCAAGTTCATCGCCGGAAGTGCGGGTCTGTTGATCCCGGCTATTTATGGTGGCGCTGCTTACAGCGTTTACGGGACGCTGGGTGACATTGATGTCTCCAAAGAAATAGAAATTCCCATTCCGCACTTGCCGCGCTCTTTGGATGGGATGACCATCGTTCAGGTTTCCGACTTCCATGTCGGACCTTACATTCGCCAGTCTGATTTGGAACGGGTGGTTCAGCTCGTCCAGCCGTTGCGCCCGGATTTGATCGCCCTCACCGGTGACCTGATTGACAGCCGCTTGTTTACGCTCCCGGAAGCCCTGAACGGCTTGCGGAAACTCCAAGCTCCCCTGGGTGTTTTTAATGTTCTGGGCAATCACGATATCTATGCCGACTCCCTCAGCTTTACTGAGGAACATCGCGGGGGCGTGAAAATAGTAGAGGGTCTTGACTCGATTGGCATACGCACTTTGCGCAATGAAGTCGTGCGCATCGGTTCCGGCCAGGATCAACTGTCCCTTCTCGGTCTCGACTGGCTCAATTCCGACCCCCGCAACAGGAATTTCTACCGCTATCCCATTGAACAGGCCCGCAACATTCTCATAGGCATGGCGGAACAAGCCGGCCCGGAAACCCCCAAAGTTCTGCTCACGCACCATCCGGATATGTTTACTTATGCTCATCCGTTAGGAATTGGCCTTTCGCTGGCCGGACACACGCACGGCGGCGGCCAGATCGTGCTCGGTTATATTAACGGGCGGCCGCTCGGGGTCTCTATGCTTCGTTTCCGCTATCTGAGCGGTCTTTATCAGGAACAAGGTTGCTCGTTGTACGTCAACCGCGGTATTGGTTTTCTGGGCGTTCCCATCCGGCTCAACAGTCCCCCGGAAATCAGCCGCTTCAAGCTGGTCCGTTCTGTACCCGCCTAAAATATTTTTATTGGGTGAAGCGTAGTAATCGGGACGCGCCAGATTTATCCTTAGTCTTGCAATCTAGTTGTTTAGTCCCATGGCATGAGGGTATAAGATATGGCCGCATACGGAGGGACAAGCTATGGGACAGATATTACACAGGTGCGCCCGCACGACAGAGGCATTGCGTCGAGCAATCCAAGATAGTCAAGAGAGCATAGCTGCGCTGGCGGCACGCTACGGGCTGAACCCCAAGACGGTTCACAAGTGGAAGCGGCGTAAGTTCACGCACGATGCGGCGATGGGGCCGAAGGCTGCGCGTTCCACGGTTCTAACTTCAGAAGAAGAAGCCATCGTTGTGGCCTTCCGCAAGATGACGCTGTTGCCGCTGGACGACTGCCTGTATGCGCTGCAATCGAGCATCCCGGCCTTGACCCGCTCCGCCCTGCACCGCTGCTTTCAGCGGCACGGCATCAGCCGACTGCCGGACAGGGCAGGCGACAAGCCTGCCATGAAGAAGTTCCAGGCGTATCCGATCGGATACTTTCACATCGATATCGCGGAAGTTCATACGGAAGAAGGGCGTTTGTATTTGTTTGTCGCCATCGACCGCACCTCGAAGTTCGCCTTTGCTGAGCTGCATGACAAGGCGACGCGGCGGATGGCCGCCAACTTTCTGCATCATCTTGTCGAAGCCGTTCCTTATAAAATCCATGCCATCCTGACGGGCAACGGCTTGCAGTTCACCGAGCTTGCCCACTTCAGAAAATCGGTCAGAGAAAAACCGGAGATTGAAAACCCTCACGGCTTCTATCTGGTGCAGGCCTTCGACTACGCCTGTGAAAAGCACGGCATCGAACACAGGCTCACCAAAGTCAGGCACCCCTGGACGAACGGGCAAGTCGAGCGCAGGAACCGGACGATCCAGGATGCGACCGTCAAAAAGTATTATTACCAGTCACGCGATGAGTTGAAGCAGCGCCTGCATGCCTTCCTGCTGGCCTACAACTTCGCCAAACGCCTGAACGTTATTAAAGGGCTGACGGCTTACGAATACATCTGCAAAGTCTGGACCAACGAGCCGGTACGCTTCAGAATCAACCCACTCCATCTTACCGTGGGACTAAACAGCTAGTGTACTTAACGAGTATAGAGTATTGACAAGTGAACGATTGTTCACCTATGATATCCAAGAAAGCCATGACACCGCTGGAAACCAACACGGCAAGGATTCAGGCGTTTTACCGCGACCACCGGCGCATGCCGTCCTATAGCGAGATCATGAGCTTAGCCGGATTTAAGTCCAAGAATGCGGCTTTTAAGCTGGTCAGGAAGCTCTTGGAGCTTAGGGTTGTTGCCAAGGATGCAACAGGTCGTCTCATCCCAAAACGGCTCGATACAGCCATTCCGGTGCTCGGCGTGGTAGAGGCTGGCTGGCCTTCCCCTGCTGAGGAAGAACTCCTGGACACAATGACGCTGGACGAGTACCTGATCCGCAATAAGGAAGCGACCTACCTGCTGAAGGTCAAGGGCGAATCGATGATCGATGCAGGCATTTTACCCGGGGACCAGGTGCTTGCAGAGCGCGGAATCGAGCCGAAGGACGGCGATATCGTCATTGCGGAAGTGGACGGCAAATGGACGATGAAGTATTTCCGCAAGCGCGGCTCCCGCATCGTTCTCGTTCCAGGCAACAAGCAGTTCAAGCCGATTATCCCGAAAGAAGAACTTCGCATCGCCGCTGTCGTCAAAGCCGTCATCCGAAAATACTAACCGTTGCAAGACAACTTTCCGGTCCAGAACACTCGTTATGCAGGACGCCCCTCTCTCCATTCACGGTTTTCCGCGCGCCATCGTGCACATTGATGGCGACGCGTTTTTTGCGTCCTGCGAGCAGGCTCGCGACCCGGCGCTGCAAGGCAAGCCGGTCATCACCGGCAAAGAGCGAGGCATTGTCGCCTCCATGAGTTACGAGGCAAAGCGCAGGGGCGTTACGCGCGCCATGCGCTTGTTTGAAGTCAGGAAAATATGCCCGGATGCCATCCTGCTGCCTTCGGACTATGAAACCTACTCGCTTCTCTCCAAACGTTTCTTCACCATTGTGCGGCGCTACACCCCGGACGTCGAGGAATACGGTATCGACGAGTGTTTTGCCGACCTCACCGGGCTGCGGCGCTTGCTGCGGATGTCGTACATTGACATGGCTGAAAAGATCAAGCACGAACTGGACACGGCTCTGGGGTTTACTTTTTCCGTAGGCCTAGGCCCCAACAAGGTCATCGCCAAGATTGCCTCCAAGTGGAAGAAGCCCTCAGGGCTTACCGCCATCATGGCGCGGGACATCCATCTTTACCTCAAGGAACTGCCCATCGAAAAGGTGTGGGGCATCGGCCCGCAGACCACCGCCTACCTGCAAAAACAGGGAATACAAACCGCGCTGGACTTTGCCCACAAGGATGAGGCGTGGGTTCGCCAGCACCTCACCAAACCGCACCTAGAGATTTGGCAGGAACTCAACGGGAATTCGGTATTGCAACTCTCCACGGAAGAGAAGACCTCCTACGCCTCCATCCAGAAGGTCAAAACCTTTACCCCGCCGTCGGAAGACAAAGAGTTTGTTTTCTCGCAGCTCTCCAAAAATATCGAAAACGCTACCATAAAAGCCCGGCGCTACCGCCTTGCGCCCAGTGCATTCGTCGTTTACTTGCGAACGCAGGATTTTCGCTCTGCGGGAATGGAAGTGCGGCTATCCCATCGGACATCCATTCCGAATGACCTCATCGCTTCTTCCCGCCCTGCCTTTGACCGTATTTTCCGGCCCGGAACCTTTTACCGGTCTACGGGCGTGGTGTTGCTCGATTTGGAAAACGACGAAACCCCGCAACTGAATCTTTTCGCTTCACCCTCCAAGATCATCGCCATGCGCGAACTTTACGAAGGAGTGGACGAGGTGCGCAGGAAATACGGCAAGCACACCCTGTACCTCGGCTCCAGCTTCCTTGCCAATCAGTTCGCGCAGCACTTGGGGGAGCGCGGAGACATCCCAAGACGCAAGGAAACGCTTCTCAAGGGGGAAACCGGCAGAAAACGCCTGGGAATTCCCATGTTTTTGGCGGATATCGAATAGAAGCGCGCACTGGCCTTGCTGCAAATTCATTTCTGGGTTATAATAGAATTTCAAGTTTTCGTAAGCCTTAGAAACAGGAACATTTTCCAACCAACCTCTCCGCATGCATCCGGTTTTACGATTCGTCTTTGACCGTGGAACTGCATAACGGACGAAACATCAGGCGATGCCTGAGAAGGATCTTGCCATGCCTGTTTATGCCTATTGCTTGCTCCGAACTCCCTCCCAGCAAGAATGGCCCGTTCTGCAAGGTATCGGCGGCCATCCGGTTTTCCCATCTCATTGTGGCCGCTATACCATGCTTCTCAGCCACTTGAAGAAGGATTTCTCTTTTACGCCTCGCTCCATTGTGGAACACGGTCAGATCGTCGCTCACACCTTTGAAACTCACACCGTCCTGCCCATGCGTTTTGGCACTGTGTTTCCCTCCGAGAAACACGTCGAAAATCTGATCAAAGAAAATCAGCGGGAATTACTGGAAACCTTTAGCCGCTTGCGCGGCAAGGCCGAGATGCGCCTGAAATTCCAAATCTCGTCAGGCAATGAAGCTAAAGGTCCTGCGAAGAAATCCCCGCAGAAAACGCTTTCACTCAAAAAGGCCTTAACGAGTAGCGCACCCCCTGCGGTTGATCCTAAAACCCATGCGTTAGCAGAGAAATGTGTCTACTGGCTGAGAGAGGCTTTCCGCCCTTTGCAGGACACATTTTCTTGCCGCAACTTGCCCGGAGATGACGTCGCTGTTGATTGTGCCCACTTAATCGAGGCCTGCCGCATTGAGGACTATCGAAAGGCCACGTCATCGCTTGCTTCCGCTGAAATGAGTGATGGTTCCTTGCGATTAAGCGGTCCTTGGCCTCCCTATCATTTCCTTCCCAACTCTATCCGAATGCCAGCTCCTGTCGTACGAGCATCCCGTCCCAAATACTTAGCAATCGCAGCTCAGTAGGCAGTTTTTATCTGCCTCGCGCCATACTTCCGCGCGGGCGTGTTGCATTGCGTGCCGGATCATAAAATGTAAACAGGTTTCTCTTGCCGAATGATTCAGGCTCTGGGCATGTGAGGAGAATTAGCTTGCGAAGATGTCAGGGAATTCGTAAAAACCCTTGCGTCCCTGGATCCATTCGGCCGCATACACTGCGCCAGCAGCAAAGCCCTGCCGGCTGCGTGCGGTATGGGTAAAAGTCAAGGTGTCGGCATCGGAGTCAAATCCCACGGTATGAGTTCCAGGGACTGCTCCGGCTCGATTGCTGGCAGGGACAAACTCTTTGCCACGGTAGGATTTTTCCAATATCTGTTTTAGCTTGATGGCTGTGCCAGAGGGCGCATCGAGCTTGGCCCGGTGATGGATTTCGTGGATCCACGGATCGTATTCCGAATAGCTGCTGATTTGCGCAGCGGCAGATTCCATAAGCCGGAAAAACAAATTCACGCCAATCGAGAAATTGGATCCATAAACGAATCCAACGCCGCGCTCTTCGACAAGTCCGCGAATGCGTCCGAGTTGGCTCATCCAGCCCGTAGTTCCCACCACCATGTTGATTCCGAGCGCCGTCACCCGGTCGATATTTTTTACAACCGCCTCCGGGGTTGTAAAATCAATCGCAACATTAGCGCCGCGCAAATTGTCTTTCGTCAGCAACTGGCCGTTTTCATTGCCCTCAATGTCAATGCGGGAAACAATATTGTGGTCGCGCCCGACGGCTGCCTGTTCGATGAGGCGACCCATTTTCCCGTAGCCGATTAATGCAATATTCATAGGCTTTGCGATCACTGACGCGCAACGGCTGCAATTGGTTTAACGAGGAGTTCTCCGCTCGCTGAGATCAGGCGCTCCGCGATCTGCACGGCGTTCAATGCCGCTCCTTTGAGCAACTGGTCCCCGCACACAAACATGGAGATTGAATGCCCGCTCGGATCGCTCAAGTCCTGGCGAATTCGCCCTGCCAAAATGTCGTCCTGGCCCGAAGCGTCGCGCGGCATTGGGAAATAGTTTTCCTCCACTCGATCCACCAGTTTCACCCCTGGCGCATTCTGTAGAAGTGAGCGTACTTGCTCCGGCGTGATGGGCCGTTCGCATTCAAACAACAGTGATTCAGCATGGGCACGAAGCACGGGCACGCGCACGCAGGTAGCCGTGATGCGAATCCGTGAATCACCGTAAATTTTGGCTGTTTCCCGAACCATTTTGATTTCTTCCTCATTGTAGCCGTTTGCAGGGTCGATCTTGGAGTTATGGCTGAACAAGTTGAAGGCATAGGGATGCGGCAGCACGGTAGGCTGATAGGCTTCGCCGCGCAAGTAAGCTAGCGTCGATTCTTCCAATTCCCGCATCGCTGCAGCTCCCGCTCCAGATGCAGCTTGATAGGTGGAAACAATGAGCCGAGTAATCCGGTTTACCTTATGAATGGGCCACAGCGGCGTAATGCCGATGATCGTCGAGCAATTGGGATTGGCGATGATTCCATGGTGCTGACCGATGGCCTCCGGGTTGATCTCGGGAACCACCAGCGGCACCTCCGGGTCCATGCGGAACACCGACGAATTGTCGACCACGATCACGCCGCGCTGCGCTGCCTTGGGTGCAAATTCCTTGGAGATCTTTCCACCCGCGCTGAATAATGCGATGTCCACACCGTCGAAAGCTTTTTCTGTCAACTCCTGCACGGTCAATAACTGTTCGTGAAACTTCAACTTCTTGCCCACCGACCTGGCCGAAGCCAACAGACGCACTTCACTTGTTGGAAAGTTGCGTTTTTCCAGGCACTTCAGCATTTCCACGCCGACTGCGCCTGTCGCCCCAACAACGGCTACCACTGGTTTCCTGCTCATTGAAACTTAGTACCTCAACATCTATTTCTCTGGGACTCACCCGCGCTGGTCAGCCGGATCAGAAAATGCATAAATCAAGCTGGATTGACTTCAAAAAGTGGCGAATGTGATCCAAAGCGGCTGCTAGTATAGCTTACTGTATGCTATGACCCCTTCAGCCTCTTTACCATATTGACATAAATTTCCACGGCTTGCATCAGTTCCACCTTGGAGATACGTTCCTCCATTGTATGCGCCACATGGATGGAACCCGGTCCCAAAAGGAACGGCTGGCCCCAGTGGGATAATTCCGGGATATCGGTTGCGTAGGCAACAACAGACGTCTCCAGGCCCTCCATCGCAGTTAAGTGCACCGGTGGAATTTCCAGCACTTTCTTTACAGTCACTAGGCCTTTAGTTAGTTCCTGTACTTTATCGAACAACGATCGCCCTGATTCGACCAGTCGATACATCAGTTCCGCGCTTGCAGCGGAAGGAATCACATTGGGCGCAATTCCCCCATGAATTAACCCGATATTGCAGGTTGTCTTTCCCAGCAGCGCATCTGTCGGCAAATCCATTGCGCGCAGTCGATTCAATGCTGCCAGAAGCTTCTCTGTCGCCGATTCCCCCAGCTCAGGATATGCCGAGTGCGCTGCGCGTCCTGTAGCCTCCAACACCACCCTTAGCACTCCTTTGGTTCCTAGTGCCAGCTTGTTTTCCGTCGGTTCTCCATTGATCAAATACCGCGACCCTCGCGGGTTCCTGTTGGCTGCAAGTGCCCCGGCATTGTTGCGTTCCTCGCCGACCACAAACAGCAACCCAAAGCCTTCTACGCCTCGCGAGAGTAATTGTTCCGCAGCGCCAATTTGAGCCGCGATGATGCCTTTAGCATCGCAGGCACCGCGGCCATAAATAAAATTCTCGTCCTCACTCGACGCGATAAACGGAGGCACAGTATCCATGTGTGTACTGAGAACAACATCAGGCTTCCCCCAGGCAGCAAAAACGTTCGGACGGTTTGGCTCTGCTTCTTCCGTCTCGACGGCCGCCCCCATCTCAATCAGACAATCGCGCAGGAAGTCCGACACTACTCTCTCGTTGCCGCTAATTGATTCGATGTCGATTAGTTTTCGAGTTAGCTCAAAGGGATTCATTGGAAGTCTATGTGTGCTACAGGAAATATTTATTTCTGGTCCAAGTCAACGATGAATTTTCAGGTTATGTAAAACTGGCGAATACTTCACCACAACCTTCCGTGCGATTGACCCAGCGGGCCAATACGAACAGTAGATCGGAGAGGCGGTTCAAGTATACGATTGTGTGTGGATTAATCTTTTCAGATTCGGAAAGTCGAACCGCCTGGCGCTCGGCACGACGCGCTACCGATCGGGCTACATGCAGCAGGCTGGCTGTTTCCGAACCGGAAGGAAGAATGAATTCCTGAAGCGGCGGAAGCGCTTCGTTATAGCGATCAATCAAACGCTCCAGCAATTCAACTTCAGTCGCTGTGGTGCGGCGAATCGCAAATGACGGTTTTTGATCTGAATCGGGGAGAGGAGTGGACAAGTCCGCTCCGAGTAAAAATAAATCGTTTTGAATTTGACGCAGGATGTTTTGAACTCCAACATCCAGGATGCGCGACCAAGCCAGTCCCAGAAAAGAATTCAGTTCATCAACGTCCCCATAGGCGCAGACGCGCAATGAAGCTTTGCTGACGCGCTCACCGCTGGTCAGACCTGTTTCCCCCGCATCGCCGGTCCGTGTATAAACCTTAGTTATCCGCATCCAAGAACCCTATAGAAAATGCTGCTGCTTCAGCAATGCTTTTAAGATTTCCGGAAGACGGTTGCTTCTTGGTCTTCGCGAATCTCTTCGATCCGGTTATTCTCATCAACAATTGCAACGCGGGCTTTGTGGCTGCGGGCCTCCTGGTCTGTCATCCAGGCATAGGCAACCACCAACACTTTATCCCCCGGGTGCGCCAGCCGGGCTGCTGCACCGTTGAGACCAACCACTCCGCTGCCCCGCTCCCCGGCAATTAAGTAGGTCTCCAAGCGGGCTCCGTTGTTCATGTTCAGCACATGGACTTTTTCATTCACCAGCAGGTCCAGGCTTTCCATAATCACAGGGTCCAGCGTCAGGCTTCCCACATAGTTCAGGTTGACCTGGGTAACTGTGGCGCCATGAACCTTTGCCCGCATCATTGCTCTCATCATTTTCCCTTATACCTTTTGCCTTTTCTTGGCCAGCCGAACTATGAGGTTATCGATCAATCTGGTCTTTCCTAAACGCACGGCACCGGCCAGCAGAACCTCGCCCTCTATTTTCTTGACTTTCCGCAAGGACAGGCTGTCTACTACTTCAGCATAATCCAATTCCACGCCTTTGGCTGCTTTGATTACGTTGTGCATTTCCGCTTCGATCCGATCCGGTTTAAGAATTCCGGCAAGAATCAATTGTTCACCGTGATGTAAAGCTTTGTAAAGAACCGTGGCCCGTTCCCGCTGCTGGGGACTAAGATACTTATTTCTTGAACTGATCGCCAGCCCGTCCTGTTCCCGAATCGTCGGACAGACAACCATCGTTATAGGGAAATTGAGATCCTGTACCATGCGAGAAAGGATTACTGCTTGCTGAGCATCTTTCTGGCCAAAAAAAGCGGTGTTGGGTTGCAAGATATTGAATAATTTCGCCACCACCGTTGCTACGCCTGTAAAATGTCCGGGCCTCGACACACCGCACAGTAATTCGCCCATGCGCCATGGCGAGACGTTGATCTCAGGAGGCTCTGAAATCATCTCGCTGGCACTGGGAGCAAATATTGCGTCTATGCCTTCTTCTTTGGCTATCTTGCAATCGAGGTTAAAGGAGCGAGGGTAACGATCAAAATCCTCTCCAGGACCGAATTGCAGGGGATTCACAAAAATCGAAGCCACCACACGGTCGCAACGACGGCGAGCCTCAACAAATAGACTCCTGTGCCCTTCGTGGAGAGCGCCCATGGTGGGGACCAACCCCAGTCTGTGCCCGGCAGAACGCGCAGCCTGCACCCACTTCCTCGCAGCAGGAACCGTCCGTAATACAACCATCACGCCTTCTTGGGGGAAGAGTAGGATAAAACGGAATCGTCACTGGATGCGGACCGCGAAACTGCGGGGAATTTCCCTTCCCTAACTTCCGATGCGTATTCTTTAACGGCGGCGCGAATTTCCTGCCCGATCTGGGCGTATTGCTTGACGAAACTGGGCTGCACATTTCCTGTTATGCCGAGCAAATCGTACAGCACCAGAATTTGGCCATCGCAGTGTGGTCCGGCTCCAATGCCAATCGTAGGTATCGTCAGCTGGGAAGTAATCTCCGCAGCAAGTTCTGCTGGAATGCATTCTAGAACTACAAGAAACGCTCCAGCCGACTCCAAGGCCATGGCATCGGCAACTATTTTGCGGGCGGAAGCATCATCCCGGCCCTGCATTTTATATCCGCCGAACACGTGAATCGATTGCGGTGTCAGTCCCAGATGGCCGATCACAGGAATCCCTGCGGTCACCAGCGCTTGCACTTGCGGGCAGATTTCAATCCCGCCTTCCAGCTTCACCGCCATTGCTCCAGCTTCTTGCATAAGGCGCCCGGCGTTCTTCAAGGCATCAGACGTTCCTGATTGATAGGTCAGAAACGGCATGTCGGCGGCGACAAAAGCTCGCTTGACCCCTCGCGAAACAGCCCGAGTATGATTGATCATATCTTCGATAGTTACTGGAATTGTTGTTTCATACCCCAGCACAACCATACCCAATGAATCCCCTACCAAAATCGCATCTACACCCGATTCATCTACAAGCAAGGCTGTGGGGAAATCGTACGCCGTTACAAAAACAATTTTCTCTTGTGCAGACTTTTTCTTTCTGAAGTCGGTTGTGGAAATCCGTCGAATCTGGGCTTCGCGCGTCACTAGATTATCTCCAATGAGTTCCTTATATTTGTGAGGACGCGGATACTATCCGATATCTGAGAGAAACTCGCCGCAACCCTCGCCATCTTCAATTATAACAGTGAATTGATTGGCAGCAGGGTGACTTCCCAACATCAACGTATTGCTACGCATGGATGAGTTAAGCCGCTGCCGACGTATGTGAACGCCGGCAGTGACAAGGAAAAAGTTCCCTATCCAGACATCTTAGCGATCAGTTCGAACAGGGGCAGATACATGGAAATTACGACTCCGCCGACTGCAACGCCGAGGAACAAAATAATGACGGGCTCCAGCAAAGTGAGCATGTCTTTTACCGCATTGTCCACTTCCTGCTCGTAGAAGTCTGCGATCTTCTGCAACATCGCATCCATTGCGCCCGTCTGTTCGCCCACCGCGATCATCTGAGTCACCATGTTGGGAAACACATCGGATTCTTTCAAAGGATCGGCCAGCGTGCGGCCCTCCTCCACTGCTTTCCGGACATTCTGAATCGCACGTTCGACTACAGCATTTCCGCTGGTTCGTGCAGTGATGTCCATGGATTCCAATAGCGGCACACCGCTGGTGATCAGAGTGCCCAGAGTTCTCGTGAAGCGCGCGACAGCAATCTTCCGCAACAGGGTGCCAAAAATGGGTAATTTCAACATGATGCTGTCGATTGCATAACGTCCACGCTCAGAGGCGTAAATCGATTTAAACGCGAAGAATCCCGCGATGCCCAGCACGATAAAAACCCACCCAAAGGTGCCGATGAACGTGCTTAGCCCAATTACGATCCTGGTGGGCGTGGGCAACGTGACATCCATGCTGGCGAACATGTTAGCGAAAATAGGAACTACCTTCCACAGCAGCAGTCCAATCACAACGCCTGCGATGGATACAACTGCAGTAGGGTAGATCAGCGCGGACTTAACGGCAGCTTTCAACTTGACTGCCTTTTCCACGTAACCCGCTAGGCGCTGCAAAATGGTATCCAAGATACCGCCAGTTTCTCCAGCCTCGATCATGTTCACGATTAATTGGTCAAAGACCTTGGGGTACTCGCGCATGCCATTAGCCAGCGTGGCTCCCCCTTCAACCTTGGCTCTCACACCAGAGAGGACTTTCTGGAACGCGATGTTTTCCTGATTACTGGACAAAATCTCCAGACACTGTACGAGAGGCAAACCAGCGTCGATCATGACCGAAAACTGGCGGAAGAAAATAGCCAATTCCTTGGCAGTCACTTTCTGCTGACCTAGGAAAGGAAGGGCAAATTCCTTGCCTTTCTCCTTGATTTTGACGGGAGTCATTCGCTCGCGGCGCAAAAGAGCGGTGAGCGCGGCTTTATTTTCCGCAATCCGCTCGCCGGAAACTTTACCACCTGTTGCCGTGCGGGCGTCAAAGACAAATACAGGCATTTTATTACCTCCTTAGCTCTACCATTACAAGCAGTCTACGGGTGCTCAAGCTTTACCGTTTGACCGCCGGTGAGGGGGTCCCTTTCCCTTGCAACAATCCGGTGCCCCTGTTGATCATATCTTGTAACTCATCCGGATTGTGAGACCGCAATAGGGCAACTTCCAATGTGATGTTCTTATTGAAATAATGAGTTGCCAGCGCTTGATTTAACGTTTGCATGCCATATTTTTCCTGGCCGGTCTGCATGGCTGAATAAATCTGGTGAATCTTGTCCTCGCGGATCAGATTTCGAATGGCTGAATTGGGAATCAATATCTCCAGAGCCATGGCGCGACCGGACCCGGATGCCTTTGGCAACAAGGCCTGGCAGAGGATGCCTTCCAGAACAATAGATAGCTGTGCGCGAATTTGAGGTTGTTGGTGGGCGGGAAAAACATCCACAACGCGGTTAATCGTAGAAGCTGCCGAGTTCGTATGTAACGTCCCGAAGGTTAAATGTCCGGTTTCCGCGATTCGTATCGCAGATTCAATCGTATCCAGGTCGCGCATTTCCCCGATGAGCACGACGTCAGGGTCTTCGCGAAGAGCCGCACGAAGAGCGTTTGAAAAGGAAAGTGTGTCGGAGTGAACTTCCCGCTGGTTGACTAGGCAACTCTTATGGCCATGCAAAAACTCAATTGGGTCTTCGATTGTAATAATGTGATCATGCTTCTCACTGTTAATCTTATCTATCATGGCAGCAAGGGTTGTGGACTTACCGCTGCCGGTTGGCCCGGTCACTAATATAAGTCCGCGTGGTCTTTCGCATAGCTTTGCCACTACGGGGGGCAAAGCTAATTGCTGGAAGCTTCGGATCTCATAAGGAATCATTCTGAATACGGCAGCAACCGCTCCTCTTTGATTAAAGAGGTTGCCGCGAAATCGCGCCAAGCCTTTAATGCCAAAGCTGAAGTCGAGCTCTAAATGCTCTTCAAATCGGTGCTTTTGCGCATCCGTTAGGACGCTATAGGCCAGTTGCTTTGTTTCTGCGGCATTCAGGGGTGGCAAATCCAGTGGACGCAGCCCGCCATCCACGCGGATTTGCGGAGGCGTGTTGGTCGTTATGTGGAGATCGGACCCCTTCATCTCCAACAATTTTTTCAGCAATTCACTGAGTGACAGCGCCATGTTACCCCTTTCCTTCTATCCTAACTTGGTAGCAAAATTCCAGCGGCAAATTAATTGACTGTGCCAATCCATGCACTGCCTCAATCGTCCTAGAGCAAAGTCTCCCGCATGATTTCCTCTAATGTTGTGACCCCATCCCGAACCTTGATCAATCCGCTGCGGCGCAGCGTAATCATTCCCTGTTCGATGGCCTTTTTCCGAAGCTCAAGGGAGGAAGCGCCAACTAGAACCAACTCCCGCATTTCGTCATTGATCTCGAGCACCTCATAGAGGCCTGCACGGCCCTTGTAACCAGACTGGTTACACTTGTCGCAACCCTCCCCTTTCTTGGGGACAACTTCCTTGGCTTCATCCGGCGTATATCCGGCATCGATCAACACCTGTGGCGGGGGGGGATTATCCACTTTGCAGTTCGCGCAAACACGTCGCACCAAGCGCTGGGCACAAATCAAGTGCACCGAGGTCGCCACCAGAAACGGTTCAATACCCATATTCATCAGACGGCTAATGGTGGAAGGAGCATCATTGGTGTGCAATGTGCTGAGAACCAGGTGGCCTGTGAGCGCGGCTTTGATGGCTACTTCTGCGGTTTCGAAGTCCCGGATTTCTCCGACCAGAATGATATTGGGATCCTGCCGCAAAAAGGAGCGTAAAGCTGCCGCGAAATTGAGCCCAATCTGTTCTTTCATTTGAACCTGATTAATGCCCATGAGCTGGAATTCCACGGGATCTTCGGCGGTCATGATATTTGTATCCGGTTTGTTCAGCTGGGAGATGGAGGAATACAGTGTATTGGTTTTACCGCTACCCGTAGGTCCAGTTACCAAAACCATCCCGTAAGGTTTCAGAATCGCCTTCTCGAATTTTGTGAGTGATTCCTGCTCAAAACCAAGTTTGGTCATATCCAGCCGAAGATTTTCCTTGTCCAACAGCCGCATCACGACCTTTTCGCCAAACAAGGTCGGGCAGATGCTGACACGGAAATCCAACTGTTTTTTGCGGCCATCCTTCAGCAGGCGAATCATGATGCGGCCGTCCTGGGGAAGCCGCTTCTCTGCAATGTCCAGTTTGGACATGATCTTGATGCGGGAAATGATCGCATCCCGCATTTTCACAGGCGGTGACATTACAGTTTGCAGGATGCCGTCAATGCGGAATCGCACACGGTATTCTTTCTCATAGGGCTCCATATGGATGTCACTGGCGCCGCGCAGCAAGGACTCCCGCATCATGAGGTTGACTAATTTTACGACCGGAGCTTCCGTAGCAGCTTTCTCGAGCTCGCTTTCTCCCAGTTGCGCTTCTTCGGCTTCCAGTTCGAGAACCTCATCGTCAGAACTCATCTCCTCCATAGCCTTGGAAAAGGCATCATCTGCCTTCTCTTTGACCTGGCTATAGTATTTTTCTATGGACTCACGAATGGAACTCTCGGAAGCTACGACCGGCTCCACGTTAAATCCGGTCATAAACTTGATGTCGTCCATGGCAAATACGTTGGTTGGATCTACCATGGCAATCGCCAACGAAGTGCCCACCCGGCTAAGAGGAAGGATTTCATATCGCCGCGCAGTGTCTTCAGGAACCAAACGGATGATTTCTGAATCTACTTCGAAGAATGCGAGATTGATCGATGGGACACCGTATTGCCGGGAGAGGAATGTTGTTACCTCTTCATCAGTAACAAACCCCAGCTTGACCAGAGCGCTACCGAGCCTGCCTCCAGTCTTTTTTTGCTCATTCAAACCCTCGGTCAATTGGGCGATGGTGATGAGGCTTTCTTTTACCATCAAATCGCCGAGCCGTGTTCCGGACATTCGATTAGACCTCGCAAGAATCAGTGTGCTGAAGACCGCACATTAGTAGGGTAGCACAAGAGTAACTCCATCGAATTATTAGCCGAGAAAACCAGGCGAGTCAAGCACTTCCAATTATGATCCATTACGCATCTGTTACCGTATTGATTTGTAGCTTAGCAATACATTTTAGATTCTGTCGTTTAAGCAAACGGAGGCAAAATCCTTGCTTTGCTCCTTCAAGTGACGTTATCATGCCAGAAGAAAAGAGGTTTTTCATGGGGAACATTGGCTTCCCAGAACTGATTATCATTTTCATCGTGGTGCTTTTGCTATTCGGCCCAAAACGCCTGCCTGAATTGGGTCGTTCTCTAGGCCGCGGCTTGACTGAGTTCAGGAGAGCGTCCAATGACTTGAAAAACTCCATTGAACGCGAAGTGGAATCCGCTGAGTTGGAAAAGTCGCTGAGAGAAGCCGCCCAGCCACCGGCTAAGCCCGGAAATCCCCATGACCAAGCCTCCTGAGAAACCAGGTGCGGGGCCACCGGACTCTCGTAAGTTAGCCAGCCAGTTACGCAGTTATGCCCATGCAGATCCTCCGGAAAATATCGGAATAGCCTTGCAGGAAAGGTTGTCAAAGATTCCTCCTCCCGGCAATACGCCGCCTGGACAGTATGAAGGTAATCCGCCGGATATTCCCCCGATGTCTTTCCTGGATCATCTGGAAGAACTCCGCCGAAGAATATTCCATGCCATCGCTGCTCTATTCGTCGGCGTGATCATTTGCTGGACCTTTGCCGACAACATATATGAGGTGTTGGCTAAGCCATTGACCATGCTTTTGCGGGAACTTCATATGGAAGAATCCTTGGTTTATACAAACCCTGTTGCGCCCTTCAGTTTGTATGTGCATTTATCACTCATCGCCGGCCTGTTCCTGGCCTCGCCCTACGTCTTGTATCAAGTTTGGGCGTTCATTTCTCCTGGCCTGTATCCTAACGAAAAAAAGTATGCCATTCCCTTCGTTCTGCTTTCGTCAGCTTTGTTCATCTCAGGCGGTGTATTTGCCTATACCATCGCGTTTCCCGCAGCGCTCCGCTTCTTGCTGACATTCGGTCATCAATTTCGTCCCCTGATAACGATCAATGAGTACTTCAGCCTGGCGACGACAATCATTCTAGGCTTGGCGCTCGTGTTTGAATTACCTATTCTGATACTGTTTCTAACGCTACTGAGAGTCGTTACCCCAACTTTTCTCATTAAGAACTTCCGCTATGCTGTGTTGTTGATTTTCATTCTGGCAGCCGTTATCACTCCCACGCCGGACATACCTACCATGATGCTCTTCGCAGCCCCGCTGATTGTGCTGTATCTGTTCGGGGTCGGATTATCGTGGCTATTATTGCGCAGTCGTGGCCGGAAGGAAGCTTGACGAAATGAAGCAAAAACCACAAAAAAGGAATTTGAGCATGAGATTAGCGATATCCACAGTTGTGCTTGCTGGAATCGGACTCATGCTCTGGGGCGCTATGAACTTAACGCAGGTAAAAT
Organism: Acidobacteria bacterium RIFCSPLOWO2_12_FULL_54_10; assembly: GCA_001767075.1. Lineage (GTDB taxonomy): Bacteria > Acidobacteriota > Terriglobia > 2-12-FULL-54-10 > 2-12-FULL-54-10 > 2-12-FULL-54-10. The sequence continues at coordinate 50,072 of MEKX01000013.1, forward strand.
CCGCCGCCGCGCTGGGGGAAGAAGCCATGCAACACGTAGAGCGGATCGTTGCATTCGGCCCTCGGCCAGCCGGCTCTGAAGCGCTACGCAAATCCAGGGAATACATCATAGATAATCTTCGCTCTGCCGGATTCATCACCGAGGAAGAGTCCTTCACTGCGCTCACACCCGCGGGCAATATACCCATGACAAATATAATTGCCACCCTTCCCGGACGTTCGGATCGGACCATCGTTTTGGCAACGCACTACGAAACAAAACTGACAAAACAGTTTGAATTTGTCGGAGCCAATGATGGTGGCTCTGGCACGGGCTTGCTATTGGCTCTGGCAAAACGCATCGCAAATTCAACCTACGAGCGGACGATACGGTTAGTCTTCTTTGACGGCGAAGAAGCATTTTTTGAATGGAGTGCACTGGACTCGCTTTATGGTAGCCGCCACTTGGCCGAGAAGTGGAAGGCATCAGGGGAATCCAGCAAAATCGGCGCCTTCCTGCTAATCGACATGATTGGTGACAGCAATCTGAACATTCGGCGCGAATCTCATTCAACGCCCTGGCTCAACGACATGATCTGGCGAACTGCCGCGCGCCTTGGTTACGAACAATACTTCCTCCCAATTTCCGGAGCAGTAGAAGATGACCATATCCCATTCTTGCAAGCGGGAGTTCCCGCTGCCGACCTGATTGATTTCAATTATGGCCCCAGCAACCGTTACTGGCATTCTGCTGATGACACTCTGGACAAGCTAAGCGCTCAGAGCTTAGGCATCGTGGGCGAAGTACTGCTGGCGGTGGTGGAGGAATTGGACGAAAAACAATAATCGCAGACTGGGTGATAACCATTCGCCCAATCGCCGCGATTCGGCTTTCATCTTGACATGCCAGCCTGGATGGCGTAACAAATAAGATCAGGCGATAATGAATAACAAGACCCCATACCGACTGAACTCGCAGCTCTACTGTAGTCGCTGTTGTAGTATCCTTTAGTATCGGCTGGGTTGGCGGATTTCTTATCAAACTGTAATTCAGGTTTTCTCAGTAAACCCACCACAGAATCCAGCTTGGTGGTTTTTTTATTTCCGGGGGTTGCCATGAACGAGAATGTGATTGCGGTTTCAGATAGCATACGATGGAGCCATTTGCCCCAGGCAATTCGGGAGGAAATTGATATTTTCGAAACCGAGCTGCGACGGTTGCAAGCCGGCCAAATGTCTGAAAAGGTGTTCCTCGAATTCCGGCTGCGGCATGGTGTTTATGGACAGCGGCAGAGCGGCGTGCAAATGTTGCGCATCAAGATTCCGATGGGGATGCTCAGCGCGGCGCAACTGGAAGTCCTGGCGGATATCGCTGAAGATTACTCCGATGCTATTTCGCACGTCACCACTCGCCAAGACATCCAGATGCATTTCATCGATATCAACGACATGCCGAATATCTTCCGGCGATTAGCCGAGGCGGGCATCACTACGCGCGAGGCTTGCGGCAACGTAGTCCGCAACGTGACGGCGTGCCCTTTGTCCGGCGTCTGTTCTGATGAATCCTTTGATGTCACACCGTATGCGCGGGCCATGGCTTACTTCCTGCTCCGGCATCCGGACACACAGAATTTCGGAAGAAAATTCAAGATCGCGTTCTCAGGCTGCGCAGATCACGCCTGTGGATTAGCGCGCATACACGACATTGGAGCAATCGCCACAGTGCGAGATGAACACGGTCAAAAACGCCGTGGGTTCGCGGTCTACCTGGGCGGGGGCCTCGGAGCCATCCCGCATCAGGCTAAGCTCTATAGCGAATTTGTTCCTGCCGAAGAAATGCTCCCGCTGGCGCAGGCGATTTCGCGCGTTTTTGCACGTCTAGGCGAAAAGAAGAACCGCGCTAAAGCGCGCATGAAATTCCTTGTCGCTAAGCTCGGAATGGAGCAATTCGGCGGTCTGGTCCGAGAGGAGCTTGAAAAGTTGCCGAGGGAAGCGCAATGGTCTGACTGGGTTCAAGAAGCTGAAAAGTTTCAAGAGAATCCTACGAAACCGCCGACCGATCTCGATTTGCAAGACACATCTGCGGAATTTCAAAAATGGCACCGGATCAATGTCCGCCCACAAGCGCAGCAGGGCTATTCGGTCGTAACCATTTATCTTCCGCTGGGCGACATTTCATCCTGGCAATTGCGCGCGCTGGCAACTATCTGCCGCAAATATGTCCGTGACACGATCCGCACATCGGTGGAGCAAAATCTTCTCCTGCGCTGGGTCTCGAACGCCGATTTCCCAGCACTGCATCAGGACCTGGCAGCAGTCGATCTAGCAACCTCATCCGCGGGCACTATCGCAGACGTTTCGGCCTGCCCGGGCACCGATTCTTGTAAACTGGGAATCACCTCGTCGCGCGGGCTGGCGGCAGAACTCCAAAACCATTTCCGCAATGGCATGAGCGATCTCGCGGATCGGCAGGACCTGCGGCTAAAAGTCAGCGGATGTTTTAACGCTTGCGGCCAGCACCATGTGGCAGATATCGGTTTCTTTGGTTCCAGCCGCAGAATCGGGCAGCACGTCGCTCCCATATTCCAAGTTGTTCTGGGTGGAACCACGCAGAACAACGCCTCCTCCTTTGGATTATCGATGGGCAAAGTAGCCGCCAGAAATGTTCCTGGCGTGGTGCGCCGATTATCCGATGTTTATACGCGCGAAAAGATTGGCCAAGAAACCTTCGCACAGTTCACCGAACGCGTTGGAAAGGCCCGGATCAAACAGGAATTGGCGGAATTTGAACGTCTCCCGGACCATGCTGAGAATCCCGCATTTTACCAGGACAACCGCCAGAGTTGGGATTACTTCATGGAAACCGGCGTTGGTGAATGCGCTGGAGCGGTGGTCGATCAAGCAGAATTCCTGTTGGAAGATGCGGATCGGCTTGTGTTTGAAGCAACGTTGCATCTGGAGGCTGCCCGGCTGGAACCAGCTGCCTCAACGGCTTTTCAAGCTATGAAAAAAGCAGCCGATGGCCTTTTATCCACCCGTGGCTTGTTGCTTTCTGACCGCTACGACACTATGGAGGAGTTTCGCAAGAGGCTGGCGGATGCGGGGCAATTCCTTCCCATGTGCGCCGAATACTTTTTCCGGGCAGCAGAAGAAGGTCCTGGCAATTTGACCGCAGAGCAAACGCATCAGCGCGTGGAAGAAGCCACTTTGTTTATTGAGGAAGCTCATGGTGTATACAGCCGATCTTCCGGCATGTTAGCCTGATGGACGAAAAATAATAATGATCGGAAATAGAACTTGACCCTCGATCTAGCACGCATCCAAGTCAAGATTTTAAGCAACGCGGCGGTGGATATTTCTCTCGATCCATTTCTGGAGATTTTCAACCGCTGGCGCAAAGAGAAGCATCCTTTGGAATGGGTGGACCTGGCTGATTACGCACACGTGCCGAAAGGGCCTGGCATCGTTCTGATTGGAAATCGCGGCAATTTATCGTTTGATCTGGGCGATCCGGCTCCGGGGATACTCTATGCTGCTAAAAAAGGATTAACCGGAACTCACCGCGAACGGTTGCAATCGGCATTTATTACAGGCATGGAGTTATCCAGCCGGCTGTCTATGGAAAATAATTTCCCTCGTGAAGTACGACTCCAAACCAGCGCTCTCGAACTTCGGTTCAACGACCGGCTGGCCACCGCGAATAGTGAAGCAACCGATATAGAAATCAGACCGGCGATTGTTGACACGCTCAATGCTTTAATGGGAACTGGAAATTACCGCATGAAAAGCATGCCTGACCCACGGAGTAGTTACGGCTGGTCTGTTCGGGCGAATCATGAATCCAGCCTGGAATCGCTCATCCAACGTCTCGGAACGCTTTCCGCAAAGTAAACTCGAACCCGAATCATTTAGTGTAGCGCTATCTCCTGGACATCAGGCGCCGTCTGGGAGCCCACCTGCGATCACTGAAATCTCGCTGGGGGAGAGGTGAAATTTCAGTTGATGATCGAATGGAATCCGGCGGCAGAGAAACTGTGACAGGAGCGCGGAGTTGAAATGAAAGTCTGGTTTCGCGCGCCAGGATTACGGGTTTGCCTCGAGTCAACAACACGCCCGCAGCGCTGGCGCCCGCCGCTGTAGCGGCTCCAATCCCAGCGCCTTTGCGCCCGCCTGCGATAGCGCCGATAGCCGCGCCAATCGCGGCTCCCGTGCCGATGCGGGCTGCGTCCTGGCCTCTGGTTGATTCACCATGCTCGACGATGGAGTCCGTAACGATTTCAACCCAATTTCCAGTGCTCAGCATCAAGCGGTCAAGCTCCAAGCGAATCTCAGACAATCCTTGCACGCGCCCCGCCTGTTCCACTTGAATGATGCGGCCTTCCACTGTGCTGCCGCGAGGAGCAACCATCAGGTTGCCGGAGTAGAGCGATTCATCCAAGACAGCCGTGAATCGGTCTCCTGCTCTGTTGCGATCAGAGCCTACGGTATCCTGCAATCTGACCGACAGGAAGGTTCCCGCATGTACTGTAGCATCGATGGATGTTGGCTCCGGTGGCACTACGGAAGGACCCACCAGCGGCGGAGTTGAGAGCGCTTGCACCGCTGGAGCAGCGAATGGGGCGGGGTCGAGCGGAGGGGTGGCGAATGCAGAAGGAGCGGGTGCAGATTGTGGATTTATCACGGAAGATTCTTGACGGTCTCGAATATAATTACTATTTGGCGAGGTAGGCTTGGAAATCCGCTGCTGGACAGTGACGATTGGTTTCTTGGGAATTTCAGGAATGGCGATTTCAGGTTCTGAAGTAGTTTTCGCTGCCGTCAATGGTTCGGTTCCCTCGGTTCTCTCGGTTCCGTCGGTTGAGCGCCGCAATTGGCGATCTAAGGAGAAAAGCAAGAAAGCAACTAGGACCAGAACTCCCAGGATGGCAATGGCCGTAAATCTCAAAAATCGATCTTCGGTAACATGCGCTTCTTTGTCTGGCATGGTTGCACCTCCGCTACAGAGTTTGCCCGGCTTATGGCCAGAGCCGGAGCAGCAATTCCACTGCAAATATCAAAAACCCAATAAATGGGGAAAAGTTTCGGTTCATGGTGTAAAGTACTTCGGAGTGGATGAAAAAATCCGTTCGGTTTGGGTGGGAGTGCTGATCATACTGGCACTGGCTGCACATCCAACATCGATGAGCGCAATTGATTGGCCGTGGAGAGCGAAGAAGCCGCACCAACTGACCGCGAAGTGCTCATTGGAAAAAGATCAGGTGGAACAAAATTTTCAGTCCATTCTGAAGGCGAGAGTGGAAGCGAACGATACTCACGGGCATCGGTTGAGTTACGGCTGGTCAGCGAACGGGGGACGCATTGAAGGCAAAGGCGCCGATGCGGAAATCGATATCAGCAACGTGAACCCCGGCATCTACGGCATCGCAGCGATCGTCAAAGACAATCAAGGGCAAACGGCGAACTGCACTGCGCAGTTCCGAATCATTCCGCCGCCCAATGTAGTGGCCATCACCTGCGGTTCGCAGCCATCCTCAGCAGAGGCAGGCGCGGAAATTCTACTGCAAGCCGAGTCCAGCGATCGGCTGGGGCGTCCGCTGCGGCACCGCTGGACAACCAACGGCGGCAGTATTAAGGAACAAAATGGCAAGTCAGCGCGACTGGATACAACGGGGCTGCTTCCCGGGGAGTATCAGGTTTCCGGCAGAGTGGAAGACGATATGGGAATCGCCGCGGATTGCGCCGTGACCTTCAGCATAAAGCCTAAGGAAGCGCCCGCGATCCTGGAACCGGCGAACGTGGCGCAGGTCCTGTTTTTGCGCAATCAATCCGCATTCGATTTGAGCGGCCAGGAATCACTCAAGAAAGTCATCGAGCGGTCGAATAAAGATGCGGCTGGGCGGATATCCATTGAAGCCTATGGAGACCCCGATGAGACCAATCCAGATCAACTGGCGACAGAACGGGCGGAACTGGTAAAGCAATATCTGGTGCAAAATGGTATTGAGGAGTCGAGAGTACAGGTACTGATTGGCGTTGGCGGGAGGCTGGGTGGATCGCGCAACCGTACGGTGGATGTCATTTGGGTTCCAGATGGTTTAATTTATTAGAACCGCGCAGAATTCCAAGGAAGGCTGAAAGAGCAATAAGGGCGGAAAGTAATCATGTCAGAACGTGGAAGAAAAATTTGTCCTCTATGCGGAAAGCCCACCATGCACCGGTCCCACAAGATTAATCTTGCAGACTATGTTTCAGCCGTTTTGGGATATCGCGCACTGCGATGCCATGCATGCTATTACCGCTACCGCGTGCGCGGCGTAAGCAGGAAAACATATCTTTGGACGCAGTGCCCCAAATGCTTCTCCACCGAAGTGAACAGAATCGAACGGGATAAGGTATTTATTAACGGGAGAAATTTTTGGTGGACCTTCTTGCATGCTCCGGGATACCGCTGCTCGAAATGCAGAACCCGCTATTTCGATTTTCGGCCGGCGAAGCATTCTGCCGTGAGTTCCTGACTTCGACCAAACCACACTAAAAGAAAAGGCTACCCTTGGCGAACAAGACAACCATCTCACGCAAGACCAGAGTAAAAGTTGCAGACAGCGTGCCAGCCCCGGCCACGAAACCGCAGTGGGACAAGCTGCGCGCGTTGCTGAAGCCGGACAAGCTGCCCTTGGGGCTGACCGCAGTGTTGCAGCATGTATTGAAGCAGTTGCATGAGGCTGCGCCCCAAATGGCAGCGGGGATATTTCTATTAGATGAAGAGAAAAGAAGCATACAGGCGCAAGTATCCGAACTATTCCAGCGGGGAATCCAGGAAGGCCGGGGAGCGTTGCCGGAGGTGCTGCGAACCTCAGCGCCGGTAACCATATTAGAGTTGCCTGCCGTGGAGGGAGAGTCCGTGGCAATGCAGTCGCAGATCATGGTGTCCTTGCAGGCCTCTCCGCGAGTGCGTGGCGCGCTAATCTTGCGCTCGCCGGGCAAGAATGCGTTTACGGCGGCGGATGGGGAAGCACTCTCGCGCATTGCGCAGAAAATACAGACGGCCATCGAAAACGCCATGATCCACGAAAAAATGCTGCAGGAAGCCGGCGGAGAAGCGGAGCGCGACCTGGTGATGGCGCAGGAAATCATGGCGCGGCTGGTCCCCCGGAAAGCCCCCGAAATCACCGGCGTGCAGGTGGCCAATATCAACGTGCCGGCGAAGATCGTCGGCGGCGATTTTCTGGATTACATTAATTTGCGCGACAATCACTATGGGTTTCTGGTGGCTGACGCGGCGGGCAACGGCATCCCTTCCGCGCTGCTGATGACCGGTTTCCGGGCGCTCTTCCGGGGGTTGATCCAGAATGAATTCAACATCCGCTCGGTGTTCCGGCGCGTGAACGAGCAGCTCGTCGAAAGCACGGCGTCGCACCAGTTCGTGTCCGCCTTTTATGCCGCATTGGACGTAACGACGCGGCGGCTGATCTACGTGAATGGAGGGCATGTGCCGCCCTTGCTGTACCGGCCCGACCAGCCGCCGCGCGCACTGGAAGTGGGGGGGCCGGTGCTAGGGATTCTGCCGGGAACCTCATACCATGAGGATTCGGTGGTCGTGAAGCCGAACGACATCCTGGTGCTGTACAGCGACGGCCTTTCAGAAGCGGAAAGTCCTGATGGACTCATTTTCGATTCCCACCACATTCTGAGAGTGGTGGAGAATCATGAAAAGAAATCCGCTGAAGAAATCTGCCAGGCGTTGCTGGAGGAAGTCCAGAAGTTTTCCGGCGCACAGCACGCGGACGATTTGACGATTTGCGTGCTGAAATTCTTGTGACTAGCAAAGTGTCTTTAACGGGTTGGGGCATTTATTTTGTAACTTATGTGGGACAAGGGCATCTAACGAATCAGGGCATTCCCATAGTAAGTGCAGAGGACGACCTGAAGAAGCGCCGCCAGCCTGGCGGCTCAATGGACCAGCGGGACGCTGGCGCTACTTACAGCGGATTTTCGGCAACGCGATTCGGTGGATAGAGGAAGGCGGTTTCCCGTGCGACATAATCAATATCGATATTTGCCCGGCTGGCTGATGGTATTGGCGCTGTTGGGTATGGCTACGCTAGTTCATGCGCAGGGCGGCAACACCCAGCGCGCTGACTGGATGGACGCAGCACCGACCTCAACCGGACTTAAGGTTGGAGAAAAAATCCCGGCGTTTCGTGGAACGGACCAGAATGGACAAGAACGAGATTTCCAATCCATCAAGGGTCCAAAGGGAGCCGTGATTGTGTTCAGCCGCTCTGCGGACTGGTGCCCTTATTGCAAGACGCAATTGATAGAGATGGAACAGTACATTGACGACTTCAAAAAGCAGGGGCTGGGAGTCGTCGCAATGACATATGATTCCACTGAAATAGTAGCCGACTTCGCCAAACGCCACAATATCACCTACCCTTTGCTGGGCGACTCTGATTTCAATATCATTCGCGCGTTTGGCGTTTTGAATACATCCGTGCCGGAAGACCACACATGGTATGGAGTTCCCTACCCTGGAACGTTCATCGTGGATCAAGACGGCGTTGTCCGGTCGAAATATTTCGAGGACAACTATCGGGACCGCTATTCCGCGCCGACCATACTATTGCGTGAATTCGGATCGGTGGCCGGAACCAGAGAGATGACGTCTAAAACGCCGCATCTGGAAATGAAATACTATTCGACGAAAGATGTGGTTCGACCAAACCTGCATTTCACGCTGGTGGCGGTTTTCCAGTTGCCGCCCAAGATGCACGTGTATTCGCCGGAAGTGGAAGGTTATATCCCCATAGATTTCGCGTTGGATGCTTCGCCGAACTTCAAAATTTTGCCAGCGGCATATCCCAAATCAAAGGTGCTGTTCCTGGAAGCAATTGACGAAAAAGTTCCGGTCTATGAAGGGAAATTCCGCATTACACAGGATGTGATCCTGGCCGGCAGTCGCGAATTACAGGCTCTGCTCGCCGGGAGCAAGCAGATCAAGATCACGGGAAAACTCCGCTATCAGGCCTGCGACGACAAGATTTGTTATCTGCCTCAAACGCTTCCCATGGAGTGGACGCTTGCATTGGAGCCGCTGGACACGGAAAGAGTTCCAGAGGAATTGCGCCGTAAGTAAAGGCGAGAGGCGAGGGCGCATTAGCACCGAGAGTGGTTTCATCCGTTTACAGTTGAGCGCCGGTTCTGTCGCCCCTGCCGGGGCTGTTGAACAGGATGCACGATACAGAATACCGGCCTAGAGCATTTTTATGGTTGGTGTATAGAGCTAGGCCAATCGCGAACTATCCCCGCAGGGGATGTTTTTCCATGGCGCTATACATCATCTGTGAAAAAGGCCTAGTATTCGTGATACAAGACGCTTAATCGAAATTTGGGTGGTCGCTCCTTCACTGTCCCTTCGACAGGCCCTTCGACGTTGCTCAGGACAAGCTCAGGACAGGTGCGCGCTCGGATTAAACATCAAATGCAAAAGCCCACGATGAGGAAAGCTCTCATCGTGGCTACCAAACCTGCCCGCTTGCTTACGTGCGCGGCTCAGAAAACATAAAGGTGGAAATGCCCTAGATTGCGGATGCGTTGGGAATTAAAACAACAATAGGGGGGGTGAATCCCCCCAACTTATTTAAGTCTGAAAACTTACCACTGCGAAGCAAGACCACCGAGTTCCACCTGAGCGCCAACGGGCTGCATGCCCCATTCGCGAGCGGCGGATGGAGCCATGTGCTCAATTTTGCCGCCCACCATAGTCATCAAGATGTGAATCTTGCGCAATTCTTCAATCGAAACGGTCAGGTAGTCCTTGTCCATCACGGTTAAATCCGCCCATTTGCCCGGTTCCAGCGAGCCTAAAACACTCTCCTTCTTTGCGGCATAAGCGCCAAAAATAGTGGCAACTTTCATCATCGATTGGCGGTCGATTGCTGTCGCAGGAGCGTAGGCCGTTCCGTTTTGATCTTTGCGGGTAAGAGCGGTGTAAAAAATGTCGAAGAACGTCAAATCGGTATATTCGATGGGACGATCATTCTCCAAGTTGTTCATCACTCCGGCTTCAAACATGGCCTTGCGAGGAAGCGATTGCACGGCGCCGCGCTCGCCATAATCGCGCGTATTCTCCCGCACCATGCCGTCATATAGAGCGAAGTCGAATCCGCTGGTCATCATACCCATGCTCTTATAGCGGGGAATCTGGTCCGTGCGAGGATACATGGTCATATGGTTGCTGATATGACGCTTGGCGCGAATCTCGTCCGGCGTCATGCCTGCGTCCTTGCTGGCTTTCTCGATGGTGTCGAGCATCAAATCAATTTCGTCATCCCCCATCATGTGATTGCCCGACATGCGTCCACCCGCCTTGACATATTCATACAAAGCCCTGGATACGCTCTGCCGGGAATACTGAGTATTTGTGCAAGCCCGCGCCTTGCGTGCTTCCGCTTCAGGAGAAATCGGCGTCAACTTGCTGCAATTTCCACCATGCTCCGGGTCCATGCCGTCCAGCCAAAAATAATCCGAGCCCAAGCCTTCGAGAGCAACCAAGGCCTCGACGAAATAGGGGTCCTCGAAGAAGTCGTTCCGGAAGGACCAGAACCAAGACCAGGAGAAGCGCATCGCCAACTGCTTGCGGCGATCCAGCGTGCGATAGGCGCGAATCTGCATGGGCGAATACAACGCAGTGCCGTTCAGCGTTTGGCCGTAACCTGTATACCAAGATAGGCCCAGGCGGTAGATTTCAATCAATTGCGCCGGGGTATAGACCACGGCCGGTTCGACATAGCGATAGCCATAGAACTCTCTGGACGCCTCAGGGAGAAAATTCTTCATGGCAGCTCCATAAACCGCGTCGGTCATGTCAATGGCTTTCTGGTTGAACAGCGAACCGGTGAATCCGAGGCGAATTTGCACGGGATTGTTGGGAGCAGCCAGGTCCAGCATCTGCTTGTTAATCTGCCTGCCAATCAACGCATTGATGCCGTTTCGCCATTCGTAATTAAAGTCCTTCCCATAGAGGAGAGAAATCCTGATCCACTTGCCCGGCGTGGGCGTGGCTTTTTGAACCGCTTCGTCAAACACTCGCGGAAACTGCTTCAGCACTTCTTCCGGCGAAACGCTTAAAAAACGCTCCACGTGCACATCGTCGCTCGGGATCACTTTCCGAATGATCTTTTCATTCAGGCTGTTCCAATCCTGCGGGTGGTCGTGAGTAACGATGAAGCCGGGCGTGACGGTGCGGCCTTTCAGGTCAATCGATTTCGTATTGGCCCCGGCCAGACGGCGGAGGTCAGCGTCAGTGCCGACCGCGAGAACTTTGCCCTCACGGATGGCCAGCGCCTGAGCAATGGCGCCCAGGTTTGCGTTCACCTCGTGGTTATTCACCGTGACAATTTTCCCGTTGTAGAGGATGGTATCGGGGGCCTGCTGCTGCGCCTGCAGCAGGCCGCTGCCCCAAAACAGGCCTACGACTGCCAACATAGTAAACACCAAACTTTTTTTGATCATTATTATCTCCTCTGATTTTGGGTCTCTCTACCACTGCGCTGAATTACCGCCCAGTTCCACCTGTGCGCCAGCGGGTGGCAGACCGGTTTCACGAGCCAGGGAGGGAACCAGATGTTCGATCTTCCCGCCGACCATGGTCATCAAAACCCGAATCGAGCGCATCTCTTCTA
>MEKX01000014.1 GCA_001767075.1 Acidobacteria bacterium RIFCSPLOWO2_12_FULL_54_10
CCTCGCCTGCGGTGTTTCGTTCGCCGGCATGCAGTACTATGTGTCGCACACTCGCGGACCTGAGCTGACCGACATCGTGAGCTCGCTCACCTGCATCGTCGTCATGGTCTTCGTACTCAAACTGTGGAAACCGAAGACCATCATGCGCTTCGAAGGCGACCAGCCGGTCACGCTCACGGTCCCGAGACATTCAGCGCGGGAAGTGTTCCAGGCGTGGCTCCCGTACCTGTTGCTAGTGGTGTTCGTCCTGGTATGGGGCGAGCCCTCGGTAAAGGTCGTGATCGACCGGTGGACTCACGAGTTGTTGCCCACGTTTCTGCCGGTGAGCGCGAACGGGTTGAATGGCCTGGAGGTGCCGGGCCTGCACAACCTGATCACTCGGGCGCCGCCGGTCACGACTGAGCCAGCGCCGTATGCGGCCATCTACACCTTCAACTGGATGAGCGCCTCGGGCACGGCCTGCTTGCTGGCAACCATCGTGGCAGCAGCCCTGCTGGGCGTGAGACCGGGGCAGTTTGTGGGTATCTGCAAGGCCACGTTCCGGCAACTGGCGGTCGCGATGGGGACCATCGCGTCGATGTTGGGACTCGCATACTTGATGAACTATTCTGGGATGACCTCAACGCTGGGGCTTGCGTTGGCCTCGACCGGCGGCACGTTTCCGTTTTTCAGCGCCGTGCTCGGCTGGCTCGGCGTGTTCCTCACGGGCAGCGACACCTCCGCCAATGCGTTGTTCGGCAACCTGCAGGTGGTAACCGCCAACGCCTTGCATCTCAATCCCGTCCTGTCCGCCTCGGTCAATTCCGTGGCGGGCGTGATGGGCAAGATGATCTCGGTGCAGAACATTGCGGTGGCAGTCGCGGCCACCGGTATGCTGGCCGCCGACGAGAGCAGGCTGTTCCGCTTCACCATCAAACACAGCGTGTTCCTGATGGTGCTCATGGGCATCCTCTCGATGCTCTTTGCCTACGTCTTCCCTGACAGCGTGCCGGTGGCCGTAACCGGATAGAAAGGGGGATTCGGGATTTGCAAGCCACGGGTCATGGCAATTGGCGGCTCTCACGTTACTCCTTCACGATACACCGGCACTGTCGGGAGACGATTCGCTCGATGCGCTGCAGCGACCGGTAGTCGCCGTGCCGTGCCTGGAATTCCTCCCGTACCGGTCCGAGTTGTTCCAGCAGACCGGCCGCGGTCTCTTGCACCAGTTTCCTGAGGAATTGCGGTCGCACCTCACAGATCCTGGCGAACTCCTCCCAGTGGGCCATGGTGATCACACTGGGGTTGCGCTCACCGCCGACATCGAGGGCGAGATGGGGATCGATGCGCTCGATCGCACGGGTACAGACCAGGTCATAGAATGGCGCCAGGCGTACCCCCTCAGCAGAGATGTGTAACAGGGAGAGATTCTTGGCATGGCCGTCCGAGTTGCCCGCCAGCACGTTGAAGATCTGCCAGCGCAGCAGGTGCTGCGCGTCGATGGCCGGTTCGCTGGATACTTCCAGCAGCAGACGGTAACACTGTGCAAAGGATGGTCCGCCATGTTCCTGGTACTTCTTTTCGTGCCCATAACCCAGGGCCTGACAGAAATCCTCCTGATGCAACCGCTGCACCTCGCCGTGCTCATTCTGCACTCGGTCATAGCGGGCGATCTCTACATAGCGGGTCTGACCAATTAACCGCAAAGTAATGTTCACCACCGGCAAACCAATGGCGCCGGCTAGTTGTGTAGTGAAGGTCTCATAGGCGGGCAAATGGCGATAGTCCGCCAGTTCAAACTTCAGGATGTGGCTGGAGGGCGCCTCGCGTTGTGGCAGGAAATAGTGATCGTCCCGCAGCAACACCGGGCATTTGTTCTGTGCGCCGGCAAGCGAAAGACGCGGGCGCTCCTCTGCCGGCCAAGCGGCATAGATTGGCCCCCGACGCGCTACCAGATCGATCAGGTCCTGCTTTGTCAGCGCATGATAGTGCCGCTCCAGCGAAGGTCGCTGGTCCACAGGCAGGATCGACAGGGCGCCGGCGCATTCGCCGCCGATGGCACGCAGCAGGTCGAAATCCGTATTTGGGAGCTTGAGGTCGCGGACGAGGTGCTCGCGTACTGTACCCTCGGGCAGCAGGTTGGCGAAGAAGCGGTGGGCGGCGCCGCCCTCGGCAGGGAACTCGCGGGCCGCCAGAGGCAGCGAACGCGAGACCGCAAAACCGCGCGCGAGCCAATCTGAATCGTAACGAAATCCAATCGCCCCGGGAGGATTACGCCAGAGGTGACCGACCAGGTGTTGCTCGTGCCAGACGTTCAGCGCATCGGCATCGCTCATGCGGCCTCCCCATCGGCTTGGTCAGAACTGCTACCCAACGCCTCGCGCCCACGTGGCTGGATGATAAGCTCCAGGCCCAGGGTGCGTAGCGCTTTCAGGACTTTGCCGATCTCGGCGGTCTCCTTCCCGCGCTCGAATTCAGACAGAAAGCGCGTGCTCAGATTGCCGAGTCCCGAAACCGTTTCGAGGCTCAAGCGCCGGTGCTTGCGATGGGCGCGTGCCAAGCGGCCAAGATCGCCGGCGCTCCGGATCGTCCCGTAAGGAATCTCATCTTGTGTCATGATAGCTTTCCTAAAAACATACCGTACGGTAAAAATTAGCACTGTAATTGGACTATGGCAAGAAAAATATCCCGTACGTGAAAAAAACATGTATCAGGAGTAGTAAACTTCAAAAATATATCACGTACGATAAAAATATGTTTTTTACCGGATAGGGGACCCGATTAGGAAACCCTTTCGCAAGGGCATGGATCCTGGCACACAGCGCTCTGGTCAGGTGGGGACAACGAATCGACTTAGGTGTGGGATCGACTGCGAGAATTCAGGACGATTAATGTCCCCAGATCGTAACCGGCCACTGCCACAAAGAAACAACCTGCACATCGGCTACCATGGGCGCACCGACGACGAAACCAGTCCTGGTCGCCTATTGGAATACCCGCAACACCCCCTGCGCAGCTTTGCCGTCGAAAACATCACCGCTGCCAAAGCATTGCTACAGGGGAGGTGTTGCCGCGACATGCCAGATCATGAACTCGACGAGCACTATGCCGCCAGCTCCGGTATCTTCATCTTTGCAGGCCACCCCGAACGCCAAGCCGTGCTGCACTTCACCCCAGAACATGCGTGCTGGTAGCCGATGAACACTGGCATCGACAGCAACAAGGACTTATGCTTGCAAATGGCAGCTATTAACTGCACATTCCTTATTCCGACCCGCGCGAACTAATTATGGATATCCTCGAAAATGGGTTTGATGTAGAGGTCACCACACCAGAAATACTGCGCAATGCCGTAGCTGATCGCCTGAGAGATGCACTGGGACGATACCGATAAAACAACAGTGGCAGGCTCACGTCCTGAGACAGTGAGGGTGTTAGCATTGACTATATGAACCACAAACCCGAAAACAAACCCCTTGCCCATGTCCGTCAAGACGAAAGTGGTGAGTGGCATGAACATCTGTTGGACGAACACCTGCGTGGTGTAGCTGTGATGGCTGCCAATTTTGCCACTCATTTTGACTCTGATGATTGGGCAAACATCGCAGGTATATGGCACGACCTAGGCAAGTACAGTGCGGAGTTTCAACGGTATATAAAAACCGTAAGCGGCTACGACGCAGAGGCGCACCTCGAAGGCGCACCAGGACGCGTTGACCATTCCACTGCTGGCGCGATACATGCAGTTCGACAGTTCGACAAACACGGACGTATTCTTGCCTATCTGATTGCTGGGCATCATGCAGGATTGCCGGATTGGTACCCGGCGGAAACGGGAGGTAAGGCACTTTTCATCCGGTTACAGCAAAGCGAGTTGCTCGACCGTATTCCAACGCAAGCCATTCCGCAGAACATACTCATGCAGAGCAAGCCAGCCTCCAAGGTGTGCGGAGGCGAAAATGGTTTTCACCTGTGGGTGCGAATGCTGTTTTCGTGTTTGGTGGACGCGGATTTTCTGGATACCGAAGCCTTTATGGATGGAGGCAAAAAGCAGGCGCGGCAACAGTTTCCAGCACTGGCGGAAATGCTGCCGGTTTTCAACCGCTCTATGGAAGCAAAGATTGCTCAATTAATAGTTGAGAAATCTGCCGATACACCGGTCAACCGCATACGCGCCGACGTATTGGCGCAATGCCGCAAACAGGCTGCGATGCCACCCGGCATGTTTTCGCTCACTGTGCCCACGGGTGGCGGCAAGACACTTTCCAGCTTGGCCTTCGCGCTGGAGCACGCCAAGCATCACTCCAAGGATCACGCCAAGCGGCGCGTCATCTACGCCATTCCCTACACCAGCATCATTGAGCAAACCGCCGATGTGTTTCGCAGCATCTTCGGCAAAGATGATGTAGTGGAACACCACAGCAACTTTGATGTAGACCGCGAAACCACGCACAGCCGTTTGGCAGCAGAGAACTGGGATGCGCCGTTGATTGTGACCACCAATGTTCAGTTGTTTGAATCGCTGTTTGCCGCCCGCACCAGTCGTTGCCGCAAGCTGCACAATCTCGTCAATAGTGTGATCGTGCTGGATGAGGCGCAACTGCTGCCGCCGGAATTTCTGCAACCGATACTTGATACGCTCAACCTGCTGACTACCCACTACGGTGTGACTGTCGTGCTTTCTACCGCTACCCAGCCAGCCCTGAATACAGTCAAGGACAGCTTTGGTCGTACTACGCGCAAGGGGCTGAACAATGTGCGCGAAATTATTGCTGATGTTGATGGACTCTATGCCGATCTGGAACGAGTAGAAGTTAAGATACCTGATGATTTCAATCAACCCACCGATTGGGAATCTCTTGCCGCAAAACTTTGCCAACATGCTTCGGTGCTGGCTATCGTCAATACCCGCAAGGATTGCCGCGAGCTTTGGGAGCTTATGCCCAAGGGCACGCTGCACCTTTCCGCGCTCCTATGTGGCGCGCACCGCTCGGTGCTCATTGCCGACATCAAAGAGCGGCTCAAGCGTGGCGAAGCGGTGCGCGTTATCAGCACACAATTAGTCGAAGCCGGGGTTGATCTCGACTTTCCCGTGGTTTATCGGGCGCTGGCTGGACTGGATTCTATCGCGCAGGCGGCGGGTCGCTGCAATCGCGAGGGAGGCTTGGCTGGAAAAGGCAAAGTTGTGGTGTTCGTTCCACCCAAACCCGCGCCCAGAGGCTTGCTGCGCTTTGGTGAAGATGCAACTAAAGACGTATTGCACAAGCGACCAGAAAAACCGCTGGCGCGGGAATTATTCACCCGTTACTTTAATCTATTTCTGGATAAACCAAGTCTGGACAAGCACAGTATCGGCGATTTACTCAAATGTGGAATCGGGCTGGAAGTTCAGTTCCGCACCGCTG